>UQML01000019.1 GCA_900542265.1 uncultured Eggerthella sp.
CGAGATTGCCTCTTGTCTCGTGGGCTCGGAGATGTGTATAAGAGACAGATATTTCTGCTATGGACAAAGCTTCTGAGGAATCTGCTGAAGGTCTTGATAAAGAAGCAGTTGCACAAGATCTTCTTGATTCACTTACGCAGACGGTTTCTACCTTGACCGATACAGATGTATTAACGCTTTCTGAAGGCGATTTGCTTCGCGATGCGACGGATGATTTATTGAGTTCAACCTTGCGCGAAGCGGTGGTACTCGATGATCAGGGTTATGCTATTGGCATTGTCACCCGTTCTGATGTGACCATTCCTCCTCGTCGCAATGTTATTTTGGTTGACCATAATGAGTCATCTCAGGCTGCCGATGGGATTGATGAGGCAGTTGTATGTGAGATTATCGATCATCATCGTATTGGTGATATTTCAACGGTTCAGCCTATTCGTTTCTTAAATATCCCAGTAGGCTCATCGGCAACCATTGTTACTATGCAATTCAAAGAGTACAACGTTGAGATTCCTAAGCCTATCGCTGCTGTTTTGCTTTCTGCAATTATGACTGACACAGTCATTTTGAAGTCACCTACGGCAACTGACGTTGATCAGGCTCAGGTGGAGTATTTGGCGGGCATTATTGGCGTTGATCCTCGTGAGTTTGGCATGCATGTCTTTGAGTGTCGCGGTGGGGACTTAGATATGGATGTTAAGACGCTTTGTACTGCTGACTCCAAAGAATTTAAACTCCCTGATGGTGGCACTATTTTGATTGGCCAGCATGAGACGGTTACTTTGCAGGCATTGATGAATCGTGAAGAGGAGATTCGCTCCTTTTTGAAAGATTTACGTGACCTGAATAACTATGAGTTTGTTCTGCTGCTGCTTACTGACATCATTGAAGAAGGTTCTACCTTCATTGTTGAAGGAGACCACCATAAGGTTGATCGCGTCTTTGGTATTGATTCGTCTAAGGCCTGTTGGATGCCGGGTGTGCTTTCCCGTAAAAAACAAGTTGCTGCACCTTTGCTTGATGCTTAATGTTTAATGTTTAATACGCGACGGTTCAAGATTCGCGTTTGACATAATGTTTAGCTTTGTGCTTAGCATAACGCCCAACACATAATATTTTAAGATTGAAAGGACTTCTTAATAAGGAGTCCTTTCTTTTATGTCTTATTGATCTAGGATTTTTCAGGTTATGTCTGAAAGTCACATCTCAGAGCGGTTGCGATGTGCGCAAAATGCCACTTACGTAGTTATGTCAACAAAGATACCTTGAACATGCCAAAAAAATACTTAGTTTGTTACAAAAAGCCTTTCGTAAGAGTTGTATTTTTTGATAATGGGTAACTGCTTGATCAAAAAATAGCGTTTGAACTGCATATATAGCCATAAGCTATGAATTAGTCAAGATTAAATAGCGCATAATTTTGCGGGGGGGGGGGGCTTTCTAAGCCTTATTTCCATCGTAAAAAGTGGTTTTGGATAGGGAGATTAAGCCTCTCGCTGCCCTCTTCGAAAGGTGTAGGAAACAATGTTTTATATCATGGTTTTGGAGTCTAACCAACAAGAACGTGAAAAGCTTGAGCATTATTTTTCACAAAGCCCGTTTGCTCATGAAACCAATTTACTCTTCGTTTCTAGCTATGAAGAGATGAACGAACATCTAAAAGATCATCTGGTGTTTGATGCATTCTTTATAGATGTCGATGGAGCTGACGTTGATGTAAACATATCCCAATCACTTTCATTTACTCTTGGTACGGTCAAAAACCTTATGTTGGGAGAAGTGAACCCCCAGATTGTTATCATGACCAGCTCCGCACAAAAAGCAGAGGAGTTTTCAAAGCAGCACAATATTATGGTGTTGCCAAAACCATTCAGTGAGCGAGATTTTTTCTTCACCTACAATCAAATTTTGGCAAAAGCAACTGAATTGCGTTTTAAGCCGTTTGGCATCAAGGTGGGAGGTTCGATCATCCAAATCTATCCTCGTGAAATTACCTATATTGAGTCCCTTCGTCGTAAAGTGGACATTCACACTGACCATGGTAATTATGAGATCTATGCAACCTTGCGTGATTTAGAAGAATTTCTGCCTCCTGTTTTTTGCCAAACTCATAAGTCATTCTTAGTCAATCTTAACTATGTGGTTGAGCTTAATGCTGATGGGGTTAAGCTCAAAACAGGGGAGACTCTTCCTGTTTCACAGGCACGTAGAAAGCCTGTACGTCACGCTTTTATGCGTCATCTGGAGCGCATTTTTTAAGGGCGCATCCGTAAAGGTGTGTTTTATTCCGTATCGGTGTTTTGATATCTGTATTTTGATTTATCTATCTGATCTCTTTGTTATGTTTTTGCTCAAATAAAAAGCGCACCTCGCGAGGTGCGCTTTTGTGTTATAGGGGGTGTTAGAGTAGCTTTACGCTAAATCCTCCAAGCGACCGTGCTTCTCATAGCGAGAGAGACGGGAAATCTTGTTATCATCATCAACAAAAACAACATGAGGAGCGTTTTCCTCATCGGCAAACTCTTCTGGAGTCATCTGTGCATAGCACATAATAATAACCTTATCGCCCACTTCAACATAATGAGCAGCTGCGCCATTTAAGCAGATAACGCCACTTCCTGGTTCACCTGCAATCGTGTAGGTTTCAAGACGATTGCCATTGTCGCAATCAGCAATAGTGACCTTCTCATATTCCAAGATGCCTGCAGCTTCCATGAGGAGGGGATCAATAGTAATTGATCCAATGTAATCAAGCTCCGCCTGAGTGACGGTTGCTCGATGAATTTTGCCCTTCAAAACGTTGAGCAACATGGGGAAGTATCTCCTTCTTTCTTTTACGGGGCGAAAAGCATAGGGGTTATGCTTTTCTTACAAACGTACCTATTCTGCAAAATCAAAGAGGTGGTTGTCAATAAGTCGCGTTGAACCAATGTAGACAGCAATTGCCACCAAACCGGCTTCACCTAAGGTTTCTACGGGCTGCATATTAGCCAAATCAACCACTTCAACGTAATCGATCCTGCTCATAGGCTCAGCCTCAATAGTATCGGTTACGAGCTTGGTTATCGCACGTGCGTTACGCTCACCGTTTTCGATAGCTTCCTGAGCGGCAAAGATAGCACGTGAAAGGCAAAGCGCTGCCACACGCTCCTCTTCTGACAGGTAGGCATTGCGGGAAGATTTAGCAAGGCCGTCCTCTTCTCTAACGATGGGGCAGCCAACAACGGTTACGTTCATATTAAGGTCAGCTACCATACGCTTAATGATGGCAAGCTGTTGTGCGTCTTTTTGGCCAAAGAACGCCTTGTCAGGTTGCACAATATTCATAAGCTTGTTCACAACCGTACAAACACCGCGGAAATGACCGGGGCGTTTTGCACCACAGAGCGTATCCGTTAATGTCTCCATTACCACATAGGTATTGTAATTAGCAGGATACATTTCCTCTACACTCGGATGGAATACCACATCAACGCCTTTAGACTCAGCAATAGCGGCATCATTTTCTAAATCCCGAGGATAGTTGTCGTAGTCTTCATTTGGACCAAACTGAATAGGATTGACAAAAACGCTCGTGACAACTTTGTCGCACGCCTGTCGCGCTGCTTCCATAAGTGACATGTGGCCTTCGTGAAGAGCTCCCATAGTTGGAGTAAGGCCAATGGTGAGACCTTGTGCTTTCCATTCAGCAACGCGTGCTTTCATATCCGCAACCGTCGTAATAATTTCCATAACCGAGTTTCTCCTTACGTATGGTTTAGTGGAAATATGGACCAACAAAAAGAGGTTGGCAAAAAACTTACTAGTGCAGCTGTTACTAGTACAACTAGTACAGTTTCTACTAGTACAGTTTCTCTATAACCTCATCGTCAATTTTAAAGGTATGCTCTTCAGAGGGGAACGTGCCCGCTTTGACCTCTTCATCATAGGTTTTGAAAGCTTTTGTCATAGCATCGCCGAGCTGAGCAAAATGCTTGACAAACTTAGGCTTGAAGTCGGAGAAGAGCGCAAGCATATCTTGGTAAACAAGTACTTGGCCATCGCAACCTGCACCAGCGCCAATACCAATGGTTGGAATAGTAAGCTTCTCAGAAATCAATGCGGCCAATTTAGCAGGAACGCATTCGATAACAACGGCAAAGGCGCCCGCTTCTTGTACGGCAAGAGCATCGTCAATCACAGCTTGGGCTGCTTCAATGGATTTGCCTTGCACTTTGAATCCGCCGTAGGAATTAACGGATTGCGGTGTCATGCCAATGTGAGCACAAACCGGAATACCTGCTTTAGTAATAGCTTTGATTTGTGGCGCTACGCGTGAACCACCTTCGAGCTTTACGGCATTGGCCTGAGTTTCTTTCATAATGCGGCCGGCGTTTTGCACCGCTTGCTCGACCGATACTTCATAACTCATAAAAGGCATATCAATAACAACAAGCGCATTTTGGGCGCCACGGGTTACGGCTCGTCCATGATGAATCATGTCTTCGACGGTAACCGGGATAGTGTCTTCGTATCCAAGCATTACCATGCCAAGGGAGTCTCCTACGAGAATAGAGTTGACGCCCGCGTTATCTACCACTTTTGCGGTTGAATAATCATAGGCCGTAAGCATTGAGATTTTTTGGCCTTCTTCTTTCATCTTCTGAAAAGTGGCGACGGTGTTTTTCATGACAACCTCTTTCAAAAACATAAGGGGCATGCATACAACAGTTACGATGCGAATACTGACGCTCAATACTGGCATTCATCACATACGTACTGTTTTTGGCTACATACCCCTTTACTAAAAAAGAGCTTATGCAGATATCGCAATAGGCTCTTTTAACATGTTGAGCCTATTCTACTCAAGAAATAGGTGTTGTGAACCTCTTTTATCACGATTTTGAAAATTGTTGCTTTTGGGGCGGTAATTAACGGTAAAAAGAAGGGTAGGGCGATGGGAATTAACCGCTTGACCGGTATATATACCGTTAAAATAGGCTATGGATACACCCGGACGCGTGGCGTTTGACACACCTTGGGGGCGGTGATAAAGTTCATCTTCGCGTCTTTGGGTAGACGTGTGCAGTCATGCGTGTGCGTATCTGCAGAACGCACAGAGTAGCTGCAAGTAAGTAATTGTATTGGATAAATGTAAAGGAGTTGAAGTCTTGCCTACTATTAATCAGCTGGTTCGTAAGGGCCGCACCAAGTCGGTAGAAAAGAAAAAGACACCGGCACTTAAAGGCAATCCTCAAAAGCGTGGCGTTTGCACTCGTGTTTTCACCACCACCCCTAAAAAGCCAAACTCTGCACTCCGTAAGGTTTGCCGTGTACGTTTGGTAAATGGTATGGAAGTTACCGCTTATATTCCTGGTATCGGCCATAACCTTCAGGAGCACTCCATGGTGCTTCTCCGCGGTGGTCGTGTTAAGGACCTTCCTGGTGTGCGCTATAAGGTTATTCGTGGCGCTCTTGACTGCGCAGCAGTTGATAACCGTGCACAGGCACGTTCTCGTTACGGTGCTAAGAAACCTAAGAAATAGTACATGTGCGATTGGGTTTGTGATCGCTTCACGAATAGCCCGATCGCTTAACTGAAAGGAAAACATATGCCGCGTCGTGCAGCAGCAGTCCGCCGCGAAGTGCAGCCGGACGCAATGTACAACAACCGTTTGGTCACGCAGCTGATCAACAAGGTCCTTCTTGACGGCAAAAAATCCACCGCTGAAAACATTGTTTACGGTGCATTTGATATCGTCGCTGAGAAAACCGGTCAAGATCCTCTGACTGTTTTCAAGAAGGCAATGGATAACATCCGTCCTACGCTTGAGGTAAAACCTAAGCGTGTTGGTGGTGCAACCTATCAGGTTCCTATGGAGGTTAACTCCCGCCGTGGCACCACTCTCGCTATTCGTTGGATGGTTGACTTTGCGCGCAATCGCAAAGAGAACACTATGAAAGAGCGTCTTGCAGCTGAGATTATGGATGCAGCAGACAATACTGGTGCTTCTATCAAAAAGCGTGAGGATCTCTACAAAATGGCAGAATCTAACCGTGCTTTCTCGCACTATCGTTTCTAAGGAGGGTTTGATACTCAATGGCTCATTTCCCTCTAGAAGATACTCGTAACTTTGGCATCATGGCTCATATCGATGCGGGTAAAACCACAACGACTGAGCGTATTTTGTACTACACCGGCAAGACCCACAAGATTGGTGAGGTTCATGACGGTGCAGCTACCATGGACTGGATGGTTCAGGAGCAAGAGCGTGGCGTAACCATTACCGCTGCTGCTACTACTTGTTTCTGGAAGTATCCTGGTGGTGCTGAAAACGGCAAAGAGTATCGTTTCCAAATCATTGACACTCCAGGCCACGTTGACTTTACTGCTGAGGTAGAGCGTTCTTTGCGTGTTCTGGACGGCACCGTTGCTGTATTTGATGCAGTAGCCGGTGTACAACCACAGTCTGAGACCGTTTGGCGTCAGGCTGAGCGCTACGGAGTACCTCGTATTGCATTTATCAACAAGTATGACCGCGTTGGCGCTGACTTCTTCCACGCAATTGATACGATGCGTGATCGTCTTGGTGCTAATGCAGTTGCTGCTCAGATTCCTATGGGTGCTGAGGATAATTTCTGGGGCATCGTAGACTTGGTCACTATGACTGCGTGGGACTTCAAGGCTGATGATAAGGGTATGACCTACCCTGAGCCTATGGATGAGATCCCTGCTGAGTTTGCTGAAGATGCTGCTCTTTATCGTCAGGAGCTCTTAGAGGCTGCTGCTGACTGTGATGATGACCTTATGGAAAAGGTTCTCATGGAAGAAGAGGTTAGCATAGACGAGCTCAAGGCTGCAATTCGTAAGGGCGTTATTGCTTGCCAGATCAACCCTGTCTTTGTAGGCTCTGCTTACAAGAACAAGGGTGTTCAGGAGCTTTTGGATGCTGTTGTTGATTACATGCCTTCTCCTGTAGACATTCCACCTATCACCGGTGTTAACCCTGAGACTGGTGAAGAGGAAGAGCGTCCTGCAGACTTTAAGGCACCTTTCTCTTCTTTGGCATTCAAGATCATGACCGACCCTTATGTTGGTAAATTGACCTACTTGCGTGTTTATTCTGGTCAGCTTGATTCAGGTTCATACGTATTGAATGCTTCTAAGGATAAGAAAGAGCGTATCGGTCGTTTGCTCCAGATGCACTCTAACCAGCGTATTGATATTGATTCTTGCGGTGCTGGTGACATCGTTGCTGTTGTAGGTTTGAAGGACACCTCCACCGGTGACACGCTTTGCGCAGAAGATGCACCAATCATCTTGGAATCCATGGAATTTGCTGATCCTGTTATCGACATTGCTGTTGAGCCTAAGACTAAGGCTGAGCAGGATAAGATGAGCATTGCTTTACAGAAGCTCGCTGAAGAAGATCCTACGTTCCGCGTATCTACCAACCAAGAGACCGGCCAAACCATTATTGCTGGTATGGGCGAGCTCCACTTGGAGATCATCGTTGATCGCCTCCTTCGTGAATTCAAGGTTGAGGCTAACGTTGGTAAGCCACAAGTTGCTTATCGTGAGCGTCCTGGTAAAGAAGTTATGGGTGCTGAAGGCAAGTTTGTTCGCCAGTCTGGTGGTCGCGGTCAGTATGGCCATGCCATCATCAACATGTACCCACAAGAGCCTGGTAAGGGCTACGAGCTTGAGAACAAGATTGTTGGTGGTGTTGTTCCTAAGGAATACATTCCATCAATTGATAAGGGCATCCAAGAGGCTTTGAACTCTGGCGTTTTGGCAGGTTATCCTGTTGAGGATGTTCGCGTTGAGCTCGTTGATGGCTCTTACCATGATGTTGACTCTTCTGAGGCTGCGTTTAAGGTTGCTGGTTCTATGGCAATTAAGGACGCTTTGAAGAAGTCCAACCCTGTAATCTTAGAGCCTGTTATGGCAGTCGAGATTGAAACTCCTGAAGAGTACACCGGTTTTGTAATGGGTGATATTCCTTCTCGTCGTGGCATGATTCAAGGCCAGGAGAAGCGCGGTAATGCTACCGTTATTAGCGCTAAGGTACCTTTAAGCCAAATGTTTGGTTATGCAACTGACTTGCGTAGTGGTACCCAGGGTCGTGCGGTTTACACCATGCAGTTCGACTCTTATGAGCAAGTGCCCAAGAGCGTGGCAGAAGAAATTATCAGCAAGGCTGGCGGTAACGCGTAAGTCTGGATTCCAGACTTACCTACCCGCTGCATAATGGAGGTTATTCAAAGTGGCTAAAGAGAATATCCGCATCCGCTTGAAGGGCTACGACCATGAGATCGTGGATCAGTCCACTAAACTCATCGTCGATACTGCTCAAAAAACGGGCGCAAAAGTTTCTGGTCCTATTCCACTGCCTACTGAGCGCAACTTATACTGCGTTATCAAAGGCCCACACGTGAACAAGGACTCTCGTGAACAATTTGAGATGCGCACCCATAAGCGTCTGATCGACATCTTAGATCCAACCCCTTCTACCGTTGATTCTTTGATGCGTCTTGATCTTCCTGCTGGTGTTGACATCGAGATTAAGCTGTAGAGGAGTGATTGAGTAATGATTAACGCTATCTACGGTAAAAAAGTCGGTATGACTCAGCTTTTCGATGAGGACGGAAAGATTATTCCTGTTACCGTTATCGAGGCTGCTCCTAATAAAGTTTGTCAGATCAAAACCACCGACACTGATGGTTATGAGGCAGTACAGCTTGGCTTTGGCACCATTAAGGAGAACAAAGTCAACAAGCCTATGGCAGGCCATTTTGCAAAGCTTGGCACTGAGCCTGTTCGCTACTTGCGCGAGGTTCGTGTAGAGGATGCTTCTGAGCACACGGTTGGTGAAGAAGTTACCGTTGCTAATTTTGCTGAGGTTGGCAAAGTTGATGTAACCGGTACCTCTAAAGGTAAAGGCTTCGCAGGCGTTATGCGTCGCTATAACTTTGGTGGCGGTCCTGGTGGACACGGTGCTCATTTCCATCGTGCACCTGGTTCAATTGGTCAGTGCGCTTATCCTTCTCGTGTATTCAAGGGTTTGCGTCTCCCAGGACATATGGGTTGCGATACCGTGACCACCAAGAATTTGGAAGTTGTTCGCGTTGACGAAGATATGAACCTTATCCTCATCAAGGGCGCTGTGCCAGGTGGCAAAAACGGCGTGGTTCGCATTCGTATGGCGTAATGCTTAATACGAAGGAGTAAATTAGATTATGGCAAGTATTGAAGTTAAAAACGCTGAGGGTGCCAAGGTCTCTGACGTTGAGCTTACCGATGCTGTTTTTGGCGTCGAGCCTAATATGCATGCTATGCATGAGGTAGTACGTGCTCAACGTGCAGCTCGTCGCCAAGGTACTCACAACACCTTGACGCGTGGTCAAGTCCGCGGTGGCGGCAAGAAGCCTTGGCGTCAAAAGGGCACCGGTCGTGCTCGTCAGGGTACGATCCGCGCTCCACAATGGGCAGGCGGCGGTACCGTATTCGGTCCTCATCCTCGCTCTTATGCGTTCAATGTACCTAACAAGGTAATTAAGCTCGCTATGCGTTCTGCTCTTTCTGCAAAGCTTGCAGACAATGAGTTGGTCGTTGTAGAGAACTTCACCTTTGAGAAGCCCTCTACTAAGCAAGCTGCTCAGGCATTGAAAGCGCTTGGCTTAGACGGTAAGCGTATCACCCTTATCATAGGGGACGAAGATGTTAATACCTTCCTCTCATTCCGCAATATTGAGGGTGTTCGTATTATCACCGCTCAAGAGTCAAACACCTATGACTTTATTGACAACAAGGCTCTCGTCGTTACCGATGGTGCCCTCAAGCATATTCAGGAGGTGTTAGCATAATGAAGGATCCTCGCGAGGTAATCATTCGCCCTATCATTTCTGAGCACTCTTACGACATGATGGGTAGCAACACCTACACTTTTGAGGTTGCAAAGTCAGCTAACAAGGTAGAAATCGCACAAGCTGTTGAGGCTATCTTTAACGTAAAGGTTCTCAAAGTGAACACTTTGAACGTTAAGGCAAAGCCAAAGCGCATGCGTTATCAGGTCGGCAAAACCCGTACCTGGAAAAAGGCTATGGTCACCATCGCTGAAGGCGATACCATCGAGCTCTTTGCTTCTTAAAGAAGGAGGCGCCCTCTCAAGCGCCGGTTAAAATCTCATACTTTGATGATTTTCAAATCCTCCCTTGCCGCATTTGTAGCAGGGGAGGTTTTTTTGTCGATGGGACGCATCTGCTCTATAAGATGTCACCTTTCCAATAAAAGCGTACAATGACCTCAATGACTTCAGAAAGATAAGGTTGTTAATATGCTTCAAGATATAGCTCCTCATATTTACGATAACCAGTATCATCCTCATGATCCTGAGCCGACTGATCGTGTCTTGGTTGTTAAAGATAATGCAGTACTCGTGCTTAATATTGCGGATGATTTTGCTGTTTGCCAATCACCTACACTGCTTCCGTATCCCGTTGTTTGGGATGTTGTAGCCGCACTTGCTCCGCATGGCATCACTCCAGATTGGCAGTATCTGTTTAGTATTGACGAGGACCGCTATTATCTCCCAACGCGCGATGCGCTTTGCATGGGAGAAATTGCGCGTATCCTTGAAGTGACTGATTTCTTGTCACTCAATGTGAGTCATTACGCAGGTCATCCATCATCAGGAGTAACGCGCAAGAATACCTGTGATTACTTGCAAGATGATGCGACAACCCCATCGCCTCGCTCTTCTTCAACGCGATGGGTTAAAGCAAGTGAGATACATGCGGTGGAGCACGGATGCGAGTCTTTTGCAGGCTTAATGGGATTACAGTTGTGGAATTGGTATGACACAACACGCTTCTGCGGTCGCTGTGGTGAGGAACTTGTGGTTGATGAGCATGAGCGTATGATGCGTTGTCCGCGCTGTGCCAATCTTGTGTACCCGCGCATCAATCCCGCCGTTATTGTGGGGGTTATAGATCAAGAGCGTGATCGCGTGTTGGTGGCTCGTGGAGTTGGCAGGCCTTTGACGTCACGGTCACTCATTGCTGGATTTGCTGAGAGCGGAGAGACCATTGAGGAAACGGTCCATCGAGAGGTTAAAGAAGAGGTCGGGCTCGAGGTTACTAATCTTCGCTTTTATAAAAGTCAGCCTTGGCCGTTGTCTTCTTCTTTGTTGATGGGGTTCTTTTGCGATCTAGCTGGTTCTCCTGAAATTACTGTTCAAGAAGAAGAGTTGGCGTTTGCGGAATGGGTAGAACGCGATGAGTTGCCCTATGATGATACAAATTATTCGCTGACTCGTGAGATGATGGGTGTCTTGAAGGCAAGAAAAGAGGCTCTTGCGTAAGAGCCTCTTTTAAAACATCAGACACGATTGCATGCAGAGCAGACATGTTTTCTAAACAGAGTAATTATTTATAGTCTTAATATAGTCCTAAATAACTTTTTCAGCTTCCGCTTCTTCAACCTTCTTCATTTCATCCACCAATTTGTGATCAACAATCTGATCTTCGTTTAAGGGTTGAGCGTCGTGGCCGGGATTGAAAGGAATACCTGCTAAGCGTCGCGTGCGATAATCTGCAGTAGCGGTAAAGAGCGCATCAGAAGAAGAATTGAGTGCCGTCTCGCAGGAATCTTGAACTACGCCGATGATAAAGCCAATGGCAACAACTTGCATAGAGATTTCATTGGGGATACCAAAAAGTGAGCAGGCAAGAGGGATCAAAAGCAGTGATCCACCAGCAACTCCTGATGCACCACACGCACTTACCGCTGCAAGAATACACAGAATAAAGGCGCTTGCAAAATCAACGGAAATACCCATGGTGGCACAGGTTGCCATAGTCATGACTGCAATAGTGACGGCAGCGCCCGCCATATTAATGGTCGCACCTAAGGGAATTGATACCGAATAAACATCCTTATCAATACCTAAACGACGGCAAAGCTCTAAGTTAACCGGAATATTTGCCGCTGAAGAGCGCGTAAAGAATGCGGTAATACCAGAGTCTTTCAGTGCGCGTAAAACAAGCGGGTAAGGGTTTTTGCGCGTGCCCCAGAATACAAGGAGGGGATTGGTGACTAATGCAATAAAAAGCATGCAGCCAACTAATACGAGCAAAAGGTGTCCGTATTCGACAAAAATATCTAAACCACTTTCAGAAATGGAGGTGTATACCAAGCCTAAAATACCGTAAGGTGCACAAAGAATAACCCAACGTACAATAACGCTTACTGCATCCGAAACATTAGTGAAAACCGTCTTGGTGTTATTGGAGGCAGCAGCACGAAGCGCGATGCCCAATACAATAGCCCATACCAAGATGCCAATATAATTAGCATTCATTAATGCGTCGATGGGGTTAGCGACGGCATTCATTAATACCGTATTGAGAACTTCCCATACATTAGCAGGAGAAGAATGAGTGACATCCTCTGCTCCAATAAGCGTGAGTGTTGAGGGGAATAAAAAGCTTGCTCCAACAGCAACAAGACCCGCAATGAGGGTTGAGACAACATAGAGACCAATGACGGTACCCATCGCCCCTTTTTCAATTTTGGCAGTGGCGAGTGCTGAAATAACCAAAAAGAAAACAAGAACGGGTGCCACTGCCTTTAAGGCGGCAACAAATAAGGTGCCTAATAGGCTAATAAGCGTAATGTTTGGAACAATAAGCGCTAGAATTGCGCCTACAACCAAACCAATAACAATCTGCTTGATAAGCGATAAGCTTGTCCAAGCCTTTACTAACTTCACAACAACTCCTCTTCGTCTTTTGTGATGTAGTGTATTGATTCAGCAATACAGGAGAAAAATACACCTTGTATGCACTGCAATACATAAACAAATATTCTACCGTATTTGCCCTTGACGTGCTCAAAGCGTTGCTTTTGTGCCCCTTGTAAGCTCTTGAGCAAGCGTGATGAGCTCAGCGCGTGATTGATCATTGAGCGTTGCTTCAAGGGTAACAAGGGTGTTGGTGTAGGTGAGGTTTTTGGCAGGCTCTAAAATGCTTTTCATGACCTTACCAGCAACGGGTGCCCACGATCCATTTTGTATTATGCCGATGAGGCGTTTGGTGTAGTTTCGCTCAACTAAGCGTTCGAGAAAATCGCGCATCACAGGAAAGACATCCATATTGTAGGTTGTTGAAGCAATAACAAGACGATCATACATAAAAGCGGAAGTAATTGCTTCAGTCATATCACAGCGGGCAAGGTCATAGAGCGCCACTTCGATGCCTTCATCTTGTAAGGTTTTTTCGAGTAGTTCTGCTGCTCTGCGAGTATGACCATAGACAGAGGTAAACGCAATAGTAACTCCCGATTTTTCAGGCTCATAAGATGACCAAGTTTGATATGCGCTCAGCTGGGGAGCGGGATTATCAAGAACAAATCCATGGAGCGGGTAGATGGTTTTGATATCAAGCGGCGAGAATTTCTTTAAGGCAGTTTGTACATTAGCGCCAAAGCGCGCCACAATAGCAAAGTAGTAGCGTCGCGCCTCAAAAAGCCAATCGCTTGGCTGAGTATTTGCGCCAAACTTACCAAAAGCATCAGCGCTAAAGAGTGCGCCAAGTTCAGGAATAAAACTCATGATGACTTCAGGCCAATGAACCATAGGTGTTGCAAAGAACTGAAGGTGATAGTGCCCAAGATCAAGTTCGGTGTCTTTTGTGACTATGATGCGGCGCTCCTCAAACCCATCGCCAAAATACTTTTCCATCATGTCAAACGCGAGCTTAGAAGCAACGATAGTGAGATGAGGATAGCGCTCCATGCACTGCGCTACCGCCGCCGAATGATCGGGTTCCATGTGGTGGATGATGAGGTAATCAGGATCGCGGCCAGCAAGAGCAGTTTCGAGATTGGCAAACCACTCGCTGCAGTGTTGTGCTTCCATAGTGTCCATAATGGCAATTTTGTCGTCGATGAGGACGTATGAATTGTAGGCCATGCCATGGGGGAGTGGAAACTGGGACTCAAAAAGGGGAGCCTCGATGTCATCAACTCCAATATAGGCGATGGGATTTTGGGTATACATGATTGACTCGCTTTCTTGTTTTATCTGTCTTACTAGTGTATAAAGCAAGATTATTGTCGTACCTAAGAGCGTACTATTGTTAACAGATAGCTACTCATAAGTTGTTGTCTTTGTATATATGTGTACCCTCATTGCACGGTTTATGTTTCGCTTAGGTGCCGTTCACGGGTGGAATTGAAAAAACTTTTCTTGCATTACAATCCTTTTGCCCCTATACTTTTCGTTTGCGTCTGGTTATTGATGGATACACCCGGACGCGTGGAAACTCGGAGTCGTCGGAGACTTTCTCCCAAAAGTCTTCTTGGCGGTGATGGAGACCACATACATGAGTGGACAAAATGAAGCATATTTTGTCCGTAGAAAGGAAAGTAATGGGAGTAAAGCAGTTCAAGCCCACCAGCCCAGGCAGGCGCTTCCAGACTGTTTCCGACTTTGCTGACATTACCAGCACTACGCCGGAAAAGTCTTTGCTTAAGCCACTGCCACAAAAAGCAGGTCGTAACAACAACGGCCGCATCACTACCCGTCATCAGGGTGGCGGTGTAAAGCGTCGTTATCGTGTTATTGACTTTAAGCGCAACAAAGATGGCATTCCTGCAAAGGTTGCAACCATCGAGTACGATCCAAATCGTTCTGCACGTATTGCGCTTTTGCATTATGTAGATGGCGAGAAGCGCTACATTTTGCAGCCTAAGGGCCTCAAAGTTGGCGAGACCATCATTTCTGGTCCTGATGCCGACATTAAACCAGGTAATGCTCTGCCTTTGGCAAACATTCCTGTTGGTACTTTGATCCACGCCGTTGAGCTTCAGCCTGGCCGTGGTGCAGCACTTGCCCGTTCTGCAGGTACCTCAATTCAGTTGATGGGTAAAGAAGGAGATTACGCAATCCTTCGTATGCCATCTTCAGAAATGCGTCGTGTTTTAGTAACCTGTCGCGCAACCATTGGTGAAGTTGGCAATTCTGAGCATGGCAACATCAAGATTGGTAAAGCTGGCCGTAATCGCTGGAAGGGCATTCGTCCTAGTGTTCGTGGTACGGTTATGAACCCAGTAGACCATCCACATGGTGGTGGTGAAGGTAAGAACAAGTCTGCAGGTCGTCATCCTGTTACCCCATGGGGCGTTCCTACCAAGGGTCATCGTACACGTAACCCCAAGAAGGCTTCAAGCCGTTTGATTATTCGTCGTCGCAAGAAGTAGCGCACGAGCGTTTTAGGAGATACATTGAGCAGAAGTTTGAAAAAAGGCCCCTATGTGGAGCCTCGCCTCTTAAGTCGCATCATTGCGATGAACGAATCAGGCGACAAGCAAGTTATCAAAACCTGGTCTCGTTCTTCCACCATCTTCCCAGAAATGGTTGGTCATACCATTGCTGTTTATGATGGTCGCAAGCACGTACCGGTATACATTTCAGAGTCCATGGTTGGCCACAAGCTTGGCGAGTTCGCACCTACGCGTACTTTCCGTGGTCATGACAAGTAGGAGAGGGTGAAACATGGAAGCTAAAGCAGTAACCCGCTACGTACGTGTTTCTCCTCGTAAAGCACGTATTGTATTGGATCAGATCCGTGGCAAGAACGTAGTAAAAGCTCAAGAGACTTTGGCATTTACTAATCGTGCTGTCGCAGAGATCATTGAAAAGACCCTTAATTCAGCAGTTGCTAATGCTGGCCAAAAGGGTATCACCAACCCAGAGAGCCTCTACGTTTCTGCATGCTACGCAGACGAAGGACCTACGTTAAAGCGCTTTACTCCACGCGCTAAAGGTTCCGCATCACGCATCCGTAAACGTACAAGCCACATTACGGTAATCGTATCTACCCGAGAGGAGGCATAGTAATGGGTCAGAAGGTAAACCCTACTGGTTTTCGCCTTGGCGTAACTGAAGACTGGCGCAGCCGTTGGTATTCAGACAAGGACTATGCAAAAAACCTTGAGAATGACTTGGCTATCCGCAAGTACTTAAAGAAGCAATTGGCCCATGCCGCCGTTTCTCGTATTGAAATTGAGCGTGCTGGTGACAAGATCAAAGTTATCATCACCACTTCACGTCCTGGCGTTGTTATTGGCAAGAAAGGCGCAGAAGTTGATGCTTTGCGCAAAAAGCTTGCTACTATTGCCAACGGTCCAGTTTCTGTTGAGGTTATCGAGGTAAAGCGTCCTGAATTGGATGCAAACCTCATCGCTCAGTCAATTGCTGAGCAGTTGGAGAATCGTGTTGCTTTCCGTCGCGCTATGCGTAAAGCAGTTCAGTCTGCACGTAAGTCTGGCGCTAAAGGCATCCGTATTCAGTGTTCAGGCCGTTTGGGTGGCGCTGAGATGAGCCGCCGTGAATGGTATCGTGAAGGTCGTGTGCCTCTGCACACCCTTCGTGCAAAGATCGACTACGGTTTCGCAACCGCTGCAACCACCATGGGTTCTATCGGAATTCAGGTATGGGTGTATCACGGTGAAGTTCTTCCTGGTCAAAAGGCTCCACAGCCTGCTTTGGAAGGCTCTTCTCGTCCAAACCGTTCCCGTCGCCGCAATAACGATAGGGAGGCTAAATAATGTTAGTACCTAAGCGCGTTAAGCACCGCAAGGTTCAACGTGGTTCTATGAAAGGTAACGCTAAGGGCGGTACCAAATTGAACTTTGGCTCTTGGGGTATTCAGGCATGTGATCGTCATTGGATCACGAACCGCCAGATTGAGGCTGCTCGTATTGCAATGACCCGTCGCATGAACCGTACTGGTAATGTATGGATCACCATCTTCCCGGACAAGCCAATTACTCAAAAACCTGCTGAAACTCGTATGGGTAAAGGTAAAGGTAACCCAGAGGGCTGGGTAGCAGTTGTAAAGCCTGGCCGCATTATGTTTGAGATTGACGGCGTTGATGAAGAAACCGCTCGCGATGCATTGCGTCTTGCGATCAACAAATTGCCAATCAAGTGCAAGATCGTTAAGCGTGAAACGGAAGGGCAGGAATAAATGAAGGCAGCAGAAATCCGCGAACTTTCGGCTGAAGATCTGCAGTCGAAGCTTAAAGACGCACGTGCAGAGCTGTTTAATCTGCGCTTCCAAATGGCAACGGGTCAACTTGAGAATACGGCTCGTATTGCCCAGGTAAAGAAAGACATCGCTCGCATCCAGACTGAGATGCGTGCTCGTGAATTGAGCGCGTAGCCAAATCGCGACCTATGTAGGAAGGTAGAGAATATATGTCTGAAGAACGCAATTCTCGCAAGGTTCGCCAGGGTGTGGTTGTGAGTGCTGCTGGCGATAAGACTATCGTTGTGCAAATCCATGAGCGTAAACCTCATCCTGTTTACGGCAAAATGGTTAATAGCACCAAGAAGCTTCATGCTCATGATGAGAATAATGAAGCAGGCGTAGGCGATACCGTAACAATTATGGAAACCCGCCCCTTATCTAAGATGAAGCGTTGGCGCCTCTTAGACATCGTAGAGAAGGCTAAGTAATAGTACTTGGCAATCCTATCGCCAAAAGTATTACTTAGTTTTAATTCGAAAGGTTTAGCAAAATGATTCAAATGCAAAGCATGCTCGCCGTTGCTGATAACTCCGGCGCACGCAAGGTGCAGTGCATCAAGGTTTTGGGCGGTTCTAAGCGCCGCTATGCTGGTCTTGGTGATGTCATCATTTGCAGCGTTAAAGAGGCTATGCCAAACGGCAACGTCAAAAAGGGCGATGTTGTACGCTGTGTAGTAGTGCGTGTGAAGAAGGAAGTTCGTCGCAACGATGGCAGCTATATTAAGTTTGACCAAAACGCAGCTGTTTTGATTGACGCTAATGGCGCACCCCGCGGCACGCGTATTTTCGGCCCAGTCGCACGTGAGCTTCGCGATAAGAAGTACATGAAGATCGTGTCCCTGGCACCTGAGACGCTCTAAAGGAGAGATTCCATGTCAAGTATGAACATCAAAAAGGGCGACAAGGTAAAGGTTCTTGCTGGTAAAGCTAAGGGCGAAGAGGGCATCGTAATTGCTGCTCAGCCTGCTGCACAGCGTGTAACCGTTGAGGGAATCAACATTGTTAAAAAGGCAATGCGTCCTACTCAAGACAACCCTCAAGGTGGCATTTCTCACGTAGAGGCACCAATTCACGTTTCTAACGTTATGGTGATTTGCCCCTCATGTAAGCAGCCTACTCGCGTTAATGTTAAGCGTGAAGGCGGCAAAAAAGTTCGTGTTTGCAAGAAGTGCGGTGCGGATATTGACTAAGGTATAAAGATGCTGTTATAGGGCTTTGCGAGTATGTTTTTAACGTATGACCTTTTCGAATCGGGCGATGGGGTTTGCGGAAAAGATGTACTCCAAGCCCTTGTGCTGCTTCTTTATTCATATGACCCCTTCTCAGATAGAAGGGGATGCCAGGTCGGTAATCTGGCATTTAATTCATCGTTTGAAAGGTTTTGAGAAACTATGACCACTCCTCGTTTGAAAGAAAAGTATCAAAACGAAGTAGTAGCCAAGCTCAATGAAGAACTCGGTTGTGAGAACATTAATCAAGTTCCTCGCTTGGAGAAGATTGTTGTTAACATGGGTGTTGGCAAAGCAGCTGGCGACTCTAAGTTGCTTGATGGCGCTATTGCCGATATGCGTGCTATCACTGGTCAGCAGCCAATGATTACTCGTGCTAAGAAATCCATCGCTGGCTTCCATCTTCGTGAAGGTCAGGCAATTGGATGCAAGGTAACTCTTCGTGGGGATCGTATGTGGGAGTTTATGGATCGCTTGATGAGCGTTGCGCTTCCTCGTGTTCGCGACTTCCGCGGCTTGAACCCAAATAGCTTTGACGGCCGTGGTAACTACACCATGGGTCTTACCGAGCAGTTGATCTTCCCTGAAATTGAGTATGACAAAATTGATCGTACCCGTGGTATGGACATTACGTTTGTAACCACTTCACCTACCAATGAAGGCGCCAAAGCACTTTTAGACGCTTTGGACTTCCCTTTCAAAAAATAGCAACTATACTCTTTTGAGGTTAGTTATAAGAAAGAAGGATTTTGAATGGCTAAGAAATCGATGATCGCCAAAGCAAAGCGTGAACCGAAGTTCTCGACTCGCCAGCACAATCGTTGCACCCGTTGCGGGCGCCCTCGTGCTTACTACCGTAAGTTTGGTCTGTGTCGTATTTGCCTTCGTGAGCTCGCTAACTCAGGCGAACTCCCCGGCGTGACCAAAGCATCCTGGTAGGAATTCGAGTTTAGAACTGTCACGTTTTGAGTGTCGAGAGTGAAGGCGTTTGCATTATGGGTGCAAGCGAACCAACTTATCGTCTCATCACGAACAAAGGAGAAAACAAACAATGAGCATGACTGATCCTATTGCAGATATGCTTACGCGCGTTCGTAATGCTAACTCTGCTGGCAAGCAGACGGTCTCCATGCCGTCAAGCAAAAAGCTTGTCGAAATCGCACGCATCATGCGCGAAGAGGGCTACATTGCTGACTTCGTAGTTGAGGCAGCTACCCCTCGCGATATCTTAGAGATCACCCTCAAGTATGGTGAGAAAAAAGACCGCACTATCCGCGGCATTAAGCGTATTTCTAAACCAGGTCTGCGTATCTATGCAGGTAAAGACGAGCTTCCTCGTGTTCTTGGTGGTTTAGGCACCGCAATTATTTCAACGAGCAAAGGCGTAATGACTGATCGCGATGCCCGCAAAGCAGGCGTTGGCGGAGAAGTTATCGCCTATATTTGGTAAAGGAGGAATAAGATGTCTCGTATCGGTAAGATGCCAATCGCTATTCCTTCTGGTGTAGAGGTTACCATTGATGGTGACACCGTTACTGTAAAGGGTAGCAAGGGTGAATTAACCCGCACTTTCTCTGATTTGATGACCATTAAAGAAGAAGACGGTCATGTACTTGTTGAGCGTCCTGATGATTCTCGTGAGGCAAAAGCCCAGCATGGTTTGACCCGTACCTTGATTGCAAACATGATTGAAGGTGTATCACAGGGCTTTTCTAAAAAGCTTGTGTTGGTAGGCGTTGGCTATCGTGCAGCTCTTAAGGGTTCTGATCTTGAGCTTCAGCTTGGTTATTCCCATCCTGTAATTGTTAAAGCTCCTGAAAATATTACGTTTGAGGTTCCTACCCAAACTGAAATTATTGTTTCAGGCATTTCTAAAGAGCAGGTTGGACAGGTTGCAGCAAACATCCGTGCTTGGCGCAAGCCTGAGCCTTATAAGGGCAAGGGTATTCGTTATGAAGGCGAGTACGTACGTCGTAAGCTTGGTAAGGCTGCTAAGTCTGAGTAAGACGCAAAGCTTGAATGATAGGATGTAACTAATGAAGAAACTTCAAAAGAAACAAGCCGGCTTGCGTCGCCGCCACGCTCGTGTTCGCGGTAAGATTTCAGGCACGGCAGAGCGTCCACGTCTGTGCATTACGCGCTCTAATGCAAATATGTATGCTCAGGTTATTGATGATGTTACTGGCACAACGCTTTGTGCAGTTTCAACACTCGCTCCTGAGTTTAAGGCAACCAATCAGCATGGTTCTACCGTAGACGGTGCTGCTGCATTGGGGGCAATCATCGGAAAGAAAGCACAGGAAAAGGGAATCACTGAGGTTGTATTTGACCGCGGTGGCAACCTTTATCACGGTCGCATCAAAGCTGTTGCTGATGGTGCTCGTGAAGCAGGCCTGAAGTTCTAAGAGAGGGTTTGGCTATATGGCTCGTAAGCAAGAAAACCAGTCCAATGTTCCTGAACTTCAGGAGCGTGTGGTTTACATTAACCGCGTATCCAAGGTTGTTAAAGGCGGTCGTCGTTTTGCTTTAACTGCACTCGTCGTCGTTGGTGATGGCAATGGTCGCGTAGGTGTTGGCATGGGTAAATCTCAAGAAGTACCCATCGCAATTAAAAAGGGTATTGAAGACGCTAAAAAGAACATGTTTACTGTGCCCCTGACTGAGGAAAAAACTTTGCCTCATGAGGTATTGGGTGTCTACGGTGCAGGTCGTGTTCTCTTGAAGCCTGCTACCCCTGGTACTGGCGTTATCGCTGGTGGCCCTGTTCGTGCAGTTCTCGAGTTGGCAGGCGTTACTGACGTTTTGACCAAGTCTTTGGGTACTGACAACGCAATGAACATTGTTAAAGCAGCTGCAGAAGGCTTAAAAGAAATGCAAAGCCCTGAAGAGGTTGCTGCTCGCCGCGGTTTATCTGTGGCTGAGATTTATGGTTGGAAGGAGAAGAACTAATGGCTGACGCTCAAAAAACTCTTCGCCTTACTCAAGTTAAGAGTCCAATCGGTTATAAGTATGATCAATTGCGTACTTTGAAGGCTCTTGGCTTAGGTAAAATCGGTCGCAGCGTAGAGCAGGTTGATAATCCCTGTGTACGTGGCATGATTTTTAAAGTAAAGCACTTGGTAGAAGTTGAGGAAATTTAGTCCCTCGGATATCATAAGGCAATGAGATTTTGGCCCGAAGTAACCTTCGGGCCTGATCCATGTATAGAAGAAGTTTATCGGCGGCGAGCTGCCGATGCCAGGCAAGAAGGATAAAATGCCTGGTCAAAGCGAAAAGGAGTATGAAAACTAATGGAACTCAAAGATTTAACCCCTGCTGAAGGATCAAAACGCGATCGTAAGCGTAAGGGCCGCGGTCCTGCTTCTGGTAATGGCAAAACAGCCGGTCGTGGTCTTAATGGTCAAAAGTCTCGTGCGGGTGGCGGTAAGGGTGTAGGCTTCGAAGGTGGCCAGACCCCCTTGGCACGTCGTCTTCCTAAGCTTCCAGGTTTCCGTAATTTCAACCGAGTTGAGTATGTACCCGTAAATGTAAGTCGTCTTGAGGCTAAATTTAATGCTGGTGACGTTGTTGATGTCCCTGCATTGGTTGCTGCTGGTATCGTAAAGCATGAGACGGATCTTGTTAAAATTTTGGGTGATGGCGAACTCACCAAGGCCTTGACGGTAAAAGTTGATAAAGTCTCTGCTTCTGCTCAGGCAAAAATTGAAGCAGCAGGCGGAAAGGTTGAGCAGCCTTGCTAAGTTCGATCGTACAAGCATTTAAGGTACCTGACTTAAGGAAGAAAATCCTTTTCACTTTAGGTATTTTGGTGCTTTACCGTTTTGGTTCTTACATTCCTGTTCCCGGTATTCCATTCCAAGCATTTGCTGATGCATTTGCAAATAACTCTGAGATGGGCGTATCAATGGTTATGCTCGACTTATTCTCAGGTGGTGCCCTTGCAAACTTTTCAGTATTTGCTCTCGGCATTATGCCCTACATCACTGCATCCATTATTATGCAGTTGATGCAAGGCGTTATTCCTGCGGTTGGACGCTGGGCTCGTGAAGGTGAGACGGGTAAGCGCCGTATCACTCAAGTGACCCGTTATTTAACCTTGGGTTTGGCACTCATCAATGCAATTGGTTATTTATTATTGTTCCAATCAAGTGCTTATGGCGTTGTTTTTAATGATGCAATGCCAATTTGGCTTACTGACATCTTGGTGGTCTTTACCTTGGTTGTCGGTGCTGGTCTTATCATGTGGATGGGCGAGTTAATTACTCAGCGCGGTGTCGGTAATGGTATGTCGTTGATTATCTTTACCTCTATTGTTGCTGGTGTTCCTGGAGCAGTATTTAGCTCTGTCACTACAACAGCTGATACGGGTATGGGTATTGCAATCACTATTCTTATTTTCGTGGTTGTTTTGCTTTGTATCCCTGCAATCATTTTTGTTGAGCGCGCACAGCGTCGTATTCCTGTATCTTATGCAAAACGCGTGCAAGGTCGTCGCATGATGGGCGGACAGTCTTCTTACTTACCTATTAAGATTAATGCTGCAGGCGTTATTCCTATCATCTTTGCATCATGTTTGATTTACTTCCCTGCACAGTTAGCAGCTATCTTTAACGTTGGTTGGTTAACCGCTGCTGCAAACTTTATGTCTGCGGGTTGGTTGAACTGGATTTTGACTGCAGTATTCATTGTGTTCTTTGCTTATTTCTATACGTCCTTGGTTTTCAACCCTGAAGAGACAGCAGAGAACCTGCAACGCCAAGGTGGCTTTATTCCTGGAGTTCGACCAGGGAGTGCAACCGTGCAATATATCAAAGATGTTTTGCATCGCGTAACGCTGCCAGGTGCTATTTTTATTGCTTGCATTGCTGTTATTCCATCGATTTTCTTCTATTTCACGGGAAATCAGCTTATTCAAGCATTTGGCGGTACATCTATTCTGATTATGATTGGTGTTGCTCTTGATACCATGAACAAGGTTGAATCGCAGTTGAAAATGTATAACTACGATGGCTTCTTTAAATAAGCTTTGTTCGGTGTGAAAGGAAACTAATGAACATTGTATTATTAGGTGCCCCTGGTGCAGGCAAGGGCACGCAGGCTGCAAAGCTTGTTGAAAAATATCATATGGCTCATATTTCAACCGGTGATATTTTGCGTGCTGCAGTAAAGAACCAGACCGAGCTTGGCTTGGAAGCAAAGAAGTATATGGATGCGGGAGATCTTGTTCCTGACGAGCTCGTTATCGGTCTTGTTAAAGAACGTCTTCAGGATGAGGATACTCAAGCAGGATTTATTCTTGATGGTTTCCCTCGTACCTCTATGCAGGCTGTTGCTCTTGATTCTGAGCTTGCAGAGCTTAACCGTCCTTTAGACGCAGCTGTTCTTGTTGATGTTGACAAAGAGGTCATTATTAAGCGTTTGACTTCTCGTCGTATGTGCCGTGATTGTGGCTACATTGGTACTGACAAAGATACTGTATGCCCTAAGTGTGGTGGCGAGATGTATCAACGCGATGATGACAATGAGGCCACTGTTCGTAATCGCTTAGATGTATATGAATCATCGACGGCGCCTTTGATTGATTACTATCGTGGTTGTGATTTATTGGTAACCATTGATGGTGATCAAGATCCTGAGGTTGTATTTGATGAGATTCAAAAAGCACTTCATCTTGCTTAAGCGTATACGTTAGCTCATATATTTTTCCAACCAAGCAATGCGTGTCCTTCCTCGAGAGGGATGCGCATTGTTTTTGTTGTACAATGCTTGCCATGGTTTCTAAACAACATAGTCTTGAGCAGGTTACTGAGCGTACAGTTGAGCTATTGCGGGCTCATCGCTCATCGCTTATCTATGGCTTGCGCGTAGTTATTGGTGTGCTTCTAATTGCAGCATGTTTAGAAATCTTTGTTTTTAATTTCAATTATTTTCGTTCTGTAGGGTATGAATCGCTCAATTTGGAAGATCGTCTTGATTTAATTCAGACCGATGATGAGGAACATTACCGCATTACTGCCCAGCACAATACAATCGAATTTCATGATCTTAATAAGTCGCTTGAAGATATTTATATTGATTTTGATCATCGTCAGCCGGCGCAAACCATACCTGTTCGAATTTATTTTACTGATGACGCTCATGAGACATATTTCTATTCTACTAAGTACACTGAAGGCGTTCCCGAAACAAATGTTGCTACTAATAATTTAGATAGTCAGTTTATCTATATTCGATCTACGGGAATTGTTGATGATTTAAAAATTGAATTTGGCGATGAGGATACCTCGTATCCCATACTTCTCAACACTATTATTATTAATGCTCATCAGCCTTTTGACTTTAATTCAGGACGGTTTTGGGCAGTTGCAGGCATATTGCTTTTGATTTGGGTATTTAGACCACATTCTTCAATTTATCGCTGCTATTTAACTACGCATCCTCGTAAGACGAAAGCTGCAATTGTCGCTGTTACAACACTTGAGGTTCTTCTTATCTCAAGCTATTTATTCTTTGGATCTAATCTTGTGGGTGTTGCAACACCGAATTACAATTCTGGCTCATGGGATGGAGCTGGGCCGGTTACTGTCTATGAGGTTGGTGGCGATAATGCCCAACAATACGCAGAGCTTGCCCGTTCGATGGCTCATGGGCAATTGAGTTTAGAAGAAGAGCCTCCGCAGTGGCTTGTTGACATGGATAATCCTTATGACAAAGGAGCACGTGATGAGTTACAAAAACAGACAGGGGAGGAGTATCTTTTTGATGTAGCCTTCTATGAAGGTAAGTATTACGTCTATTTTGGCGTAGTACCAGTTTTACTGTTTTATCTGCCCTTCTTCTTATTAACTGGCGCAAATTTTCCAACAGCAATCGGAGTCTGGCTTTGTCTTATTGCTTTCATTTTAGGATGTACTGCTTTACTTGATCGGTTTGCGCGGTACCACTTTAAACAGGTAAGTTTAGGATTGTTCTTGCTTTTGCAAGTGCCTCTTATTATGTGTTCGGGTGTTCTCTATCTTGCAAAATTTCCTACTTTCTATTCGTTGCCTATTGCTCTTGCTCTTGCCTTTACCGTTTGGGGATTGTATTGCTGGATGCGTGGTCGTGCATCAGAACGAGCGTATGTATGGTATGTTGTGGGTTCGTTGTGTATGGCGCTTGTAGCTGGATGTCGTCCTCAATTACTTGTTTTCAGTTTGCTAGCGTTCCCGCTTTTCTGGAGGAAGTTCATTACCGAGCGACACATCGCCACTCCAAAAGGAATTAAAGAATTTATCTGTCTGATTGCACCATATATTGTTGTAGCGATAGGCATTATGCTCTACAACAAGGCGCGGTTTGGATCGCTGACTGACTTTGGTGCAAACTACAATCTGACCGTCAATGATATGACGCAGCGAGGCATGAACTCGGGTCGTTTCGCACCAGCTCTCTTTGCTTATTTCTTGCAGACGCCAACTACGACCGCGGTGTTCCCCTGGATTCAACCTGTTACGTTTGAAACAACGTATATGGGACAGACCATTCGTGAAGTTACGTTTGGCGGTATTCTTGCTTGCCTTCCTGTTTTATGGGTACTTGCATTTACACGTCGGATTTTGTCTTATCGACTAAAAGCACGTTCAACTAACACCATTACGGGTGTTGTTATTATCATGTTGCTTTCAGGCTTGTTGGTAGGTTTACTTGATGCTCAAATGGCGGGTATCTTGCAACGTTATTATGCTGACTTTAGCCTTCTGTTTTTAACGCCCGCAATTCTCCTTTGTTTTATAGCCAATGAAGCTTTTAAGCCTGATGAGACAATTTATAAAGTCTTTATTCGTACCCTGTTGGTTTTAGTAACCCTCTCTGTTTTGTACTCGACGCTGCTTTGTTTTGTGCCTGAAACGGGCTGGGTGTCGGATATTTATCCATGGGCTTATCAAGATATTGTCGAGATGGTGCAATTCTGGACTTAAGCGGTAGAGTCCATTCCTTTCACCGATAACAACTAAAGCCATACGCCCTGCACAAATTGATAAGGTTGTGCGCTGATAAAATATACAGTGCTTATTACCAAAAGCAGACCTTATCGAGAGGAGAGGTATGTCACAGTTGACCGAAATCCGTTGGCACGCACGCGCTGGCCAAGGTGCGGTTACGGCAGCAAAGCTTGTTGCAGATACAGCACTTCTGCAAGGAAACTACATTCAGGCAATGCCTGAGTATGGTCCCGAGCGAACTGGTGCACCGCTAAAAGCATTTACTCGCGTATCTAGCGAACCTATTGAGGTTCATAACAATATTTTGAATCCTGATATTGTTATTGTTATGGATGACACGTTGCTTGAAACTATTGATGTTATGGAAGGTATCAAGGAAGACGGCGTAATCATCTTTAATACCAATATGACTCCTGCAGAGGCACGTGCTGCAGTTAATGCTCCTGATTCAATCAAGGTAGCTTGCGTAGATGCAACAGGAATCGCTCTCGCAACTATCAAGAAGGACATGCCTAATACCCCTATTGTGGGTGCTCTCGCAAAAGTAACTGGATTATTCCCTGCTGATCTTGTTAAAGAGCGTTTGGTTATTACCTTTGGCAAGAAATTCAGCCAGGAAATGATTGACGCCAACCTGGAAAGTGTTGATCGCGCATTTCAGGAGGTGCAGGAGTAATGATGGAATTTAAGAATCAGAAAGAAAACTACGACAACTGGACTCATGGTGATTTCCCTGAGGGTCTTGTCTGCCCCGAAGGTGGTAATTCAGTTGAATACCACACAGGTGGATGGCGTTCTATGCGTCCTATCTGGGATTCCGAGAAATGCACCAACTGCATGCTTTGCTGGGTTTATTGTCCTGACGCATCTATCGAAGTTAAAGATCGCGAAATGACAGGTATCGATCTTCTCCACTGCAAAGGTTGTGGCGTTTGCGTTAATGAGTGCAAGTTTGGCGCTTTGACCTTGATCCCTGAAGCTGAAGCTATCGCTAAGGAAGGGGAGTAATCATGGCTGACAAGAAGATGTTCTCTGCAACTGGTAACCAAATGGTTGCTGACGCTATGCGTCAAATTAATCCTGACGTAATGGCTGCTTATCCTATTACTCCTCAGACTACCATTGTTGAGGCGTATGCAAAGTTTGTTGCTGATGGTAAGGTAACCACTGAGTATGTTCCAGTAGAGTCTGAGCACTCTGCTCTTTCTGCTTGTATTGGTGCTTCAGCGGCAGGTGCTCGTGTAGCAACGGCAACCTCATCGCAAGGTCTTGCTTATATGTATGAGGAGCTCCACATTGCAGCTGGCATGCGTTTGCCTATCGTTATGGCTAATGCAAATCGTGCAATTTCTGCTCCTATTAATATTCACTGCGACCATTCTGATATTATGGGCGCTCGTGATGCTGGTTGGATCATGATGTTTGCTGAGACTGCTCAGGAAGCGTACGACAATACCATCATTGCTTTCAAAGCTGGTGAAGATGAAAATGTACATCTTCCTGTTCTTACCACTCTTGATGGTTTTGTTACCACGCATGCAATGGATTGCTGCGTGCTCGAAGACGATCAAGTTGTTAAGGATTACGTAGGCGAGTACAAGCCTCTCTATCCTTTGCTTGATACGGACAACCCTGTCTCTCATGGTATGTTTGCTACATTGGGTGATACTTACATGAAAGACAAGTATAATCAGCGTGAAGCTCTCGAGAACGCTCATGATGCCTTGCTCAAACATGGCAAAGAGTGGGAAGCTATTACCGGTCGTCCTTTTGAGTTGGTTGACGCTTGGGGCTGTGAAGACGCAGACTACATTGTTGTTGTTCTTGGTTCTTGTGCAGGTAACGCTCGTTTCCAGGCTCGCAAACTTCGCGAACAGGGCATGAAATGTGGCGTTGTCCGTCCTCGTATTTTCCGTCCATTCCCAGGTAAAGAAGTAGCTGAGGCATGCAAGGGTGCTAAGGCGATTGCTGTTTTGGATCGATCTGATTCATTTGGTTCACCTCATGCTCCTCTCGCACTTGAAGTCACTAGCGCATTGTATGATGCTGGTTTGACTATCCCAGTAAATGATTATGTCGTCGGCTTAGGTGGCGCTGACATCACTCTTGATCAGATGAACGAGGTTTATATGGATCTTAAAGCTCGTGCTGAGGGTGCTGACAATGGTAGCCTTACCTATCTTGGCGTAGAAGAATAACAAGGGGGCTCACACAATGGCTAACATTAAAGAACTTTCTGATCGCCCCGAGGCATTAGTTCCAGGACATCGTCTTTGCGGTGGCTGCGGTGCTTCTATTGCGGTACGTCAGGTATTGATGGGTGCAAACGACTATCCTGTTGTTTGCGGTAGCGCTACTGGTTGCTTGGAGGTTTCGACCACCATCTATCCTTATACTTCTTGGGACGTTCCTTTCATTCATAACGCCTTCGCTAATGCGGGCGCTACTGTGTCTGGCGTTGAAGCTGCATTTAAGGGTCTTCAGCGTGCTGGCAAGATTCCTGCAGACAAGAAAGTAAAGTTCATTGCTTTCGGTGGTGACGGCGGTACTTATGACATCGGCTTGCAGTCACTTTCTGGTGCTATGGAGCGCGGCCATGACATGGTGTATGTCTGCTATGACAATGGTGCTTACATGAACACTGGTATCCAGCGTTCATCAGCTACTCCTAAGGGCGCTTGGGCAACCACTTCTGAGGTTGGTAAGGTTGAGCAAGGTAAGCCTCAAATCCGCAAGGACTTGACTTCCATTATGGCTGCTCATGGTATTCCTTACGTTGCTCAAGCATCAGTTGGACATTGGCGCGACTTGGTTAACAAGGCTGAGAAGGCAATCGCTGTTGATGGCCCAGCATTCTTGAATATTATGGCTCCTTGCCCTCGTGGTTGGCGTATCGGCTCTGATCAAACGACTGAGATCTGCCGTTTGGCTGTTGATTCTAAGTTCTGGCCACTCTTTGAGGTTGAGAATGGCGTTTGGAAACTTACTCCAGTTCGCGAGAAGAACCTTATTCCAGTTGCTGACTTCTTGAAGCCACAAGGTCGCTTCAAGCATCTCTTTAAGCCTGGCAACGAGCATATCATCGAAGAGATTCAGGCTGATGTTGATAATTACTGGAAGTATCTTGAAGGTCGCGTAGCTGGTTCTCAGGATCTTACTTCTCCTATCGAGTAGCCCTGCTTCTGAAGCCTTCTAGAAATTATTACTTGCTTATTGGGTCTCCCTCTTTGAGGGAGACCTTTTTGATGATGTTCCAACGTAGCTGAATTGGTCGTGAAAGATAAGCTATACAATATGAACCATAGAGCGCCCTTGCAAGAGACATCAAGAGACATCTTGTGGTGCGCTGTTTCTTGTTTGTAGGTTTTTACAATTTGCGACACAGATAACTTAGTCTTTGAGTCATAACTCATTTGCTTTGCAGGTTTTTTCAACTTGCGACACGCCAAGATCAGTTTTGAACTAAGAAACGCCCGTTTTTGTAGGTTTTTGCAACATATGACATTTTTGTTGGCGATGCGCCAAAGAGCACTGAAACAAGAAAAGCTCAAGAAGCTTGATCATGACACTAAAGCCTTGGGTGATGACCAAATAGTGCGGACTGCAAGAATCAGAAGTACAGAAGACTCCTTTCATCCAGGAATCTCTTGGTTCAAAAGAGAAGAATCTGTGTCATATGTCGCAAAAACCTGCAAAGGAGGCTTGAGTATAAAAGCCTCCTTCATTCGAGTCTACACAATCCAGCACGCAAAAATCAGCATAGTTTTACGAACCGATGCAGCAAAAACTATCATTCGACATGCAATGTTTACTTATAATATGAAAAACGTGGGCATAGAGGCGCATGTGTTATCGTCGCGCCTGATCATATACCAACAACATAATAATAATTCCTAACAGACAATAAGTATTCGGGTGATGTTTGAAGGGGAGCGTGTGATGCAATCAAGTCAGAGTTTAAACAAGAAACAGGGATTTGCAGCATATCTTCGAAAATGTTTTATTGTTGCGATGAGTGTCATATTGGCAGTGTCGATGATGCCTGTAGGAGGCATTGAAGCAATTGCTGCCCCGTCTGACCAAATACAAGCTGGACAGACGGCTTCAAATAGCTCATCAAATAGTAGTTCAACGGATCAAAGCCTCGCGGGTTCTTCCGAGGGTGGCAAACTATCTCAACCAGCCCAGTCTGGTAATCAAGGAGCTCAAGGGAATCAAGACCGTGAGAACCAAAATAATTCTGGCGATGGGCTAGCTACAACCAACAATTCAGGTGATTCTAACAACAACTCCCCAAACGCTTTGGGCAATAACGCCATTGATGACTCATCTGGCCAAACGGCAGCAGCCTTAGACGATGAGACGGCAATTATGCCTTTGAGCATTCCTCAAGGAGAGCTTAATGCGGCTATTGCTAACAATACCGTTGAAGGGCTTGATCCAGTAGGCGCTACCGTCAATCTGTTTGATTACACCGTTATGAGTGTTGATGGGAGTGATACGTACCAATACACCGTGGGCAACTGGAACAACATGATTACGAGCGGCATCAACGCTAATCATGCCTTGTTGTTTGGTAACCTTACGAGTGGCGGAGTTGATGGGGTTGATAATGCTGCGGGTGGCTGGTGGAATCAGGGTGGTAGTTCCCCTACGCAAAACATTGTCGCCTCTACGCTCAATGATGCAGGCTATCCTGTATTAAATGTGCCAATTTCTGAGGCCTCAGCACTCACTGGTCGCAACGGCAATGAATCCCTTGCTTATCTTTTCAATCCCAGCGCAACAGTGGATACAGCGGTGCGCACTTCTTATACTGACGTCAAAGGGCTTTTCCAGCTTGATCAAGATACGGGTAATTACTACTACGACAGCACGAAAAACTTTGCTGAGGCGGATGCTGATCAAGCAGAGCGGAAGTTCCTGCTTTGGGATACTTCTGCCATGCGTCATTCTAGTGCAGAAGGCGCAGAGCATGGTTATTTCTTTCCCTTCAATTCGGGAGAGCAAGTATTTAATTATGACGCCACAACGCATGAAGTGACGGATGCAGGGGTTGTTTCAAATGCTGCAGTTGCCAACCACTATTTTGGCATGACCTTGTCTGTTCCTTTTCGCCAGCCAGTTGATGGCAAGACATCTGCAACAGAGCCCATGAAGTTCTCCTTTACCGGAGACGATGACGTGTGGGTCTTTATTGATGATGTTCTCGTAGCAGATTTAGGCGGCATGCATGGAGCTTTAAATCTTGATATTAATTTTGCAACGGGTGATGTTACCGTAAACGGACAAACTCACACACTCAAAAGTTCCTTTGAAGCAGCAGGACGCGGTGATCAATTTACTTCAGGCTTTAATGAGAATACTTTTGCTTCTAACTCTGCTCATACGTTGAAGATGTTTTATCTTGAGCGCGGTGGCTGGGCATCAAACCTTGCCCTTTCCTTTAACTTGCAGCCCCAATTATTCCAGCAGATCCGCAAGGTAGACCAGGATGGCAATCCTGTTCAAGGTGCAACCTTTGATTTATATGAAACGGGTGCTGACTATCAGGTTGCAGCAGACGCATCGGCAGTATTAAGAGGAATTGAAACTGATGCAAACGGATATGCTCGTTTCGCCTTAGATAACGGAGAGCCGTTCAATTTCTCTGATCGCTATAACGCCACTACCCAAACAGGCCATTACTATGTTTTACGTGAAACGCGAGCACCTGACGGATACAAAAGCTTGCCAACTGATTTGCAACTTGAATTCTTGCCGGACACCACAATGCTGCGCGTGGCCAACCGCTATGATGCAGGCGCGTTTGCAAGCTTTAACTCCTACATTACTGGCGTTACTGGTAATACTCATTACGGCCAGATGAGTTCAGGTGGTGGTCTCGCATCGGCTATTCCCGGTCTTCCTCCCGTGAGTGAAGACACGCAAAAGAACGGTCTTGTGGTTGCAATTCCTATGTTAAAGCATAGCGTCAATGGCCAAACGACATGGAATCCGCTTTATGGCGACACGTTGAACGTGCTGCAAGAAGTTAAATACACCGCTGGCGATCTCGATTCAGCTGATACACGCAATGCGGTTCGCGGAGCAGCGCTCGAAGCAGCGTTGCGTCAAGCTGCTGGCTCGGTTGATGAGTCGCTCAATGGCTGGTATTTGGAATGGAATAATGCTGAAAAGCGTTTGACCGGCACGCTTGAGAGTCTGCCGGGACGACCTGATAGATACTTAAGTCAAAATGGTGGCGATGCAAGCAAGTCAGATATGCGCATGATGTATTGCTTGATTGAGCCCGCTGCGCTTGCGCAAGCTCTTAGCATTTCGGAGGCAGAAGTTGCCGCCCTTACTGCTGAGCAACGCTATCAGCAACTGGGTGCTGCTATGAATGCTGCTATCAATCAAGGTGGCGATGCGGTTCAAGCCCTCTTAAACACTATTGGTTATACGGGCACAACGCCTGCTAATCGCGGCATTAATGTACTTGACATCAGCTCGTTTGCACGCACGTTCCGTTCGGTAATTTATATCCCTAACGAGCAACGTGAGTTGCGTGTATGGAAAGTTGACGCTGATGGCAACCGTCTTGATGGATGCGTGTTTGGCTTGTTCTCAACGGAGACTGCTGCTCGAGCAGCAACAGGTGCTACCGTATCGAATAATGTTGTAACTGCAATAACTCAAGCGGATGGTTCTTCAGTAACACCCGGAACAGGCGCGGTTGTGGGGGCAGGTGTAACAGGCCTTCCTCAATCAGGCAGCATTGGATCGAGTACGGCAGATAACCAACATGGAACGCTTGTGTTTGCTCCTTACGTCTCGAACGCTGCCGGCACTGCGCAAACCAAGTGGCTCGAGTCTGATGGATCTGATCCAACAGGCAAGATGATGTACCTTAAAGAAGTATCAGCACCAGAAGGCTATGCTGTTAACCCTACCGTAATCCCGGTGGTTATTGGTAAGTACGGCATTTATGCTGATGCTGGTCAAGCTGACGATGGAGTGCAGGTGCTTGCTGGCGTGGGTAAATTGAACGCCACCATGCGCAAGTATGCCGCATCGCCTGATGTAAATCTCACTCTGCGCTACATTACCGCAACAGCACAACGCCAAGCATCTCATGGCGATACCCTTAATTTTGATGAATTTAATAGCAAATGGGAAAACACGAGCCGTACCATGAATCTTGAGTACGGCCAGAACGCACTTGTTGACTACGGTTCAGCAGAAGGATTTTCTTCTGAACAAATTGCGCAAGGTATTGGCTATCCCGATGCATATGGCAATCTGCGTCCCCTCTTTGTAACGGATGAAGGTTACATCCGTACGGCAGTAAAGCAGAACACGACGCTCATGGAGCAACAGTGTAGGGATGGTGGAGCTTATGTCGGTACTGAAGCGGATCCGCTAACCCAAGATCTCACAGGACTCTTTATGATCCGCAACACGGTACGTGTTCAAGATCAGTCGGTACCTGAACTTTTGGTAACCAACCGCGTGGTTACTGAAAGTAATGAAATCAAAGCACCTGACGCATCGTTTTCTTTTGCGATCACAGCAACCGGGAAAACTGATGGTGTTATTACCGCGCGTGTGATGGAATATAACAATACGCGATGGGTTCCTACAGGAGCAACCATACCAGTGCGCTTTACGAGTGGTACCGCAACCATCTCTCTCAAACATGGACAAGGTCTTTCTATCCCAGGCTTACCAGAAAATGCTCAGGTGAGTGTTGTGGAATCGGACACGCTCAGCGGAGTTTCAGCTGATCCAACCGATCCATCGGGAACCAATAATAAGCTGATGAGCCAAGCTGAATGGGATGCCAAAAAGACCAAAGGATTTGCGTTCCGCGATGTTGCCCTTAATCAAGCCACCCCATCGGCACCTGCTAATCGTACCCAAAGCGTAACGCATAACAGCGCGAGCGCTACGACAACCATCACCTGGAACGATGGTACGGCAGGAGCAGCTGACCAATCCTACAACGCAACGGCAATCCATTTTGTTAATCAATATCGTATCGTGCAGCCGTATACCTCACGTGTTGAAATAACTAAGACACTCCAAAATCGTCCGTTTGCTGCAAGCGATGAGTTTGTTTTCGCACTCACGCCCGCTCCGTTCTCCAATCCTAACGGCACGGTTCCTATGCCTGCGGGCGCAACAGCGGATGACAAGGAAGCATTAACCTATGTCAAACACTGGAAGCCAACGACTGAAGATATCAATGCGGCTGGCACAACAATCAATGGCACTACAAGCTATTCTGCCCACTTCCCTATTATTGCGGGAACGGCAGGCAATCCTGATCCCAACGATGTCACTATCTTCACTGAGCCTGGTACATACACGTATCTGGTGACCGAGGTACGCCCATCGCAAGGTTCATCTATTGCAGGTATCTCGTATGATCCATCGGTCTATGCAATCACGATTGAGGTTACTCCCCATACGGAAAATGGCGTGACAATCGGTTTTGATATTGAGCCTATCCAGGTTCGCAAGTCTGCCGGTCCATCTAATGATGAGAATGCTTATGCGCAAATTTGGGCTAAGTCAGATACGTCAAACGTGGATGAGGCTTATGATGCGACCAACTTTGTTAACACCTATAACGAGAATGTAGTTGACCCTGTTATCCGTGGTTACAAGAATCTCTTTGGTCATGAAGGGACTGACGCAGAGGGAAATCTTCAAGCCAACTTTGAGTTTGTGCTTGAGCCTCTGGGTGCCTATCAGGTTCCTGACGCAACGGTTAAAGATCAGCTTGGTGATGGGACCACGCTCACACCCGATCAAATCGCTGCGCAACTCGCAGGTTATACCTATGAGACTTATGCTCCAGGAACGTCTGCGACAGATAGCATGGCAGCGCGTCAGCCTATGCCGGGCAATACTACCGCTTCTGCTACTCAAAGCGTGACGACCAAGGCTGACTCAGAGGGTCAAGTTCAATTTGAGAGTTTGCACTTTGATAAAGATCAGCTTGGTTTTACGGGCGATGCAGCCGATGCAGCCAGTGAACTTGGCGTAGTATTCAAGTATCAGGTTCGCGAGGTGCAGCCTACCCAGGACGGCACTTTTGATGGCACACCTCTTGAGGGAGCTACCAAGATTGATACCGACAATGATGGCACACCGGATGCTTGGAACTACCAGGGCACTACGTATGATCCATCGGTTCGTACCATGTATTACTACGCTCACGTTGACGAGCTTACGCCAGACCCTGCTAATCCGAGCGCAGCAACTGGTACGGTAATTCACGTGTTGCGTTATGGCCAAACACCCTTCTCGGGTATCACCGATGCGGGTACTCCTGCTCCTGGTCAGCGTTTTACTAATACCTATGCTGCCACAGGTACTTTCACACTTGAAGCCGAGAAGATTCTGAATGGTGTTGACGATGAGGGCAATCCGTCCCCATCGCAAGAATTCAAGCCGGGAGATCATTTCGAGTTTGTTGTCACTAAATCTGATGGCGCTCCTGATTTGCTTGATGTGCAGGGCAATCCTGTTTCGCGCGTAGTGATCGAGCCAACTAGTGGTAAAAGCTATCAGTTTGCGTTAGGCACAGCTTCCTTTACGCAGGCTGATATTGGTAAGACTTATACCTATGCAGTACAAGAAACCGTCTATGGGCAAGCAGGCATGAGTTATGATTCTGCTGTGCGCGTGATTGACGTTACTGTTTCCGATCAAGGAGACGGAACGCTTGCAACTACCGCGACCATGCGAGTTGGTAATAATGAGCCTGTGCCGCTGACCAACCCTGCCAAGATTGCTTGGACCAATACCTATAATCCACTGCTTATGTCAGTGGGAGATTTGGAGATCGCTAAGAAGGTTGTGGTCAATCCCAACAACCAGCAGCCTCTTACCGCTGACTATCACTTTACTGTTTACCTGACTGATCAAGCGGGTAACTCACTTGAAGGTGATTACGTCTATGGCTTGGGGGGAGCTTCAGCCAACGCAGGTACGGTAAAAGGCGGTAAGGCAGAGTTTAGCTTGAAAGATGGTCAGAGCATGATCATCAAGAACTTGCCGCAAGGCACACAGTATACTGTTGAAGAAGCTGAAGCAAACCAGAATTGCACAACCACGTTTGAAAATGTGAGCGGCTCAGCTGATGGCACCTCTGCATCAGGTACCCGTATGCTTGTAACCAACGATTTCACCTCTGCTCCGCCGGAGGAATTCATTGAATTCGACCCTGACGGCGGTACCGGATCAGTTGCGCTTACCAAGACGGTAGCGGGCGATCAAGGTCAGACGGATCGTACCTTCACTTTCCAGGTTCGCTTGACCAACGCTGATGGCACAGCGATCAACGGTTGGCTTAACTACTCGCGTGACGGTAAGGTGGTCGCAGGCCAGCTTGAGAACGGTGCGCTCGATATTCCAGTCGCGCACGGCCAGACTGTCGTCATTGGTGCCATTCCGGTAGGCGCGCATTACACCGTGACTGAGGTCGAGGCTAATCAAGATGGCTACACCACTACAGTGCGCGGTGCCCAGTCCGCTGCTGACCGGGGTGTTGTCACAGAAAATACGCGTTCAAATGCCCAGTTTGTGAATACTAAAGGCAATGTCGATGGGACAGGCTCAACTAACAACTCTGCCAAGACAGGAGATACTACCCCTTGGATCCCCATCGCAAGCATTGCTGTCGCGGCGGTTATGGTACTCGTTGCCACACGCGTGATGCGTAACCGTGCAATGCAAAGAGGCGGGATGCATGCTCGTCGCTAGCATTCAGGATCACTAAGCATCACTAAACGCGTGATTATTCATGAGTGTTTATGAGCTCCAAGCAATTGGGGCTCTTTTTTGATTTTCGAGGAATTTCAGGGAAGGCCAATGTACCTCGCAGTCATTTTTCATAAAAATGAAATATTT
>UQML01000020.1 GCA_900542265.1 uncultured Eggerthella sp.
AGTTCGTCGGCAGCGTCAGATGTGTATAAGAGACAGTTCTTTATATGAGAAGTATCCCGTAAAGCGCGGTCTTCGCAATAATGATGGCTCTGGTGTTATTGCGGGTATCACCAATATTTCTAATGTACATGGTTACCTAATGAATGAGGGAGAGAAAGTTCCCGATGAAGGAGAACTTACCTTTCGTGGATATTCTATCTATGACTTGCTCGGTGGAGGAGATACAACCAAGCGTTTTGGATATGAAGAAGTCGCTTACCTTCTTTTAATGGGGGAACTTCCTACGCAAGATCAGCTTGATTTGTTTGTGGCTGCACTTGATGCGCAGCGTGAGCTTCCTGATGGTTTTACGGCAACAAAGATCATGTCGACTACTTCTCCTGACTTGATGAATACGCTGGCTCGTTCTGTGTTGATGCTTTATGCAGATGATGAGCGTGCTGAGGATCGTTCATATGATCATGAGATTTCAACGGCAATCAGTCTTATTTCCCGTTTACCTCGTATTATGGTTTTGGCTTATTACGCCAAGCGTGCAGCATACTATAACGAATCAATGATCATGCACCGTTTTGTACCGGGGCAATCCACTGCTGAGACTATCCTTTCTATGCTGCGTTCGGATCGTCAATTTACGCCCGAAGAGGCTCGTATGCTCGACATTATGATGTGCTTGCATGCTGAGCATGGTGGTGGCAATAATTCTACGTTTACCTGTCGTGTCCTTTCTTCTTCCGATACTGATCCTTACTCTGCTTATGCGGGTGCTATTGGTTCTTTAAAGGGTGCAAAACATGGTGGTGCTAACCATCAAGTTTTAGCCATGCAAGCAGAGATCAAAGAAAACGTTGCTCATTGGGAAGATGACGATGAGGTTGCAAGCTATATTGCAAAAATCGTCAATAAAGAGGCGTTTGATCATACTGGTCTTATCTACGGCATGGGTCATGCGGTGTACACCAAATCTGACCCACGCGCAATTATCTGCAAAGAGTTTGCAACCAAGCTTGCCGCGGGTACTGAGTTTGAAGCTGAACTTAATCTGCTTAAGTCAATCGAGCGTTTAAGCCCTGAAGTCATTTTGCGTGAGAAGGGCACCAATAAAGATATGTGCGCCAATGTTGATATGTATTCTGGCTTCGTGTATTCCATGATGGGTATTCCTGTTGATCTGCTGACTCCTTTGTTCGCCTGTTCGCGTATGGCGGGTTGGGCGGCTCATCGCTTCGAGGAGCTTGTCAGTGGCAAACGTATTATTCGTCCTGCGTACAAAACGGCTGTTAAGAGAAAAGACTATAAAGATATCGCTGAGCGTTAATCACGCATTAGGTTGGGTGGCAAGAACATTGATAGTCTTGCCACCGGTACGCACTGTTACGGTCTTCTGTTTAAAGGAGTGTCTCGCATTATGACCACCCCATCGCCTACTCAAATTCAAGCATGTGTTCCTTACCATGACTCTTATGATTATTTGGTTGTTGGCGCAGGCATTACTGCCGCAGTATTTGCTCACGAGGCAGCAAAGGTGGGCAAACGAGTGCTCGTGATTGATCGGCGTGATCACATCGCAGGTAATATCTATACGCGCAAAGATCATGACATTAATGTGCATGTTTATGGGGCACACATTTTTCATACGTCACTTAAACCAGTGTGGGATTACGTCAACTGTTTTGCGGAATTCAACAACTACATCAACGCGCCTGTAGCGGTGTATCGCGACGAGCTTTACAATATGCCCTTTAATATGAATACCTTTTCTAAAATGTGGGGTATCCAAACGCCTGATGAAGCGCGTCAGATTATTGATGAACAAATTGCGCGTGAAGGTATTGAGACACCTGCAAACCTTGAAGAACAGGCTCTTTCGCTCGTAGGTCGTGATGTGTACGAGAAATTGGTAAAGGGCTACACAGAAAAGCAATGGGGACGTGATTGCAAAGATCTGCCAGCTTCTATCATCAAGCGTCTGCCGGTGCGTTTTATTTATGACAACAATTATTTTAATGATCGCTACCAGGGAATTCCTATGGGCGGTTATACTGCTATGGTTGAGCGGATGTTTGGCGATACGGAAATCTTACTCAATACAGAGTATCGTGATTTCATTGCGCAGTATCCCACCCTTGCTAAGCGCATCATTTATTGTGGCCCGATTGATGAGTATTACGATTTTGATCTGGGTACGCTTGAGTATCGTTCTCTTCGTTTTGAAACTGAGCTTCTTGAAGAAGAAAATCATCAGGGTAATGCGGTCGTGAATTATACTGAGCGCGCCATTCCTTATACGCGCATTATCGAGCATAAACACTTTGAGTTTGGTAAAGATGAGAAGGGTAATACGATTCCTGTTACGGTGATTACCCGTGAATATCCTGCTAATTGGCAGCCAGGCGATGAGCCCTATTATCCTATTAATGATGAGCGCAACACCGCTCTTTATGAGCAGTATGAAAAACGTGCGCAGTCAGAAGGAACAGTTGTTTTTGCAGGTCGTTTAGGTGGTTATAAGTATTACGACATGGACAAAGCAATTGATGCGGCTTTTGATCTTGTTGAGCGCGAGCTTGGTGTGGATGTGCGTGCATAAGGGCGATAGATAAAAGATAAAGCGCTGTGGGTGACGTAGTTTTGATTTCGTCGTGCTTTTTTCTAATAAAACAGTCGTTATTGGTAGCCAAACCGTTACTTTTGGCGCTAAACTCTAATTCTTAGGTTGTATTTGTGTTCGAATCTCATTGGTGAGGAGTCATGCCATGTCTGATAATCTTGACGGCACTACCCCATCACTTTCTCATAAACAAACTATCTTGATCGTTGATGATTCAATGATGAATCGTGCGTTGCTGGCAGATATGATTGGTGACGACTACGACATTATTGAAGCAGAAAATGGTATCGAGGCCATTGCTGCTATTCAAAATCAAGGTACCGCTATTTCGCTCATGCTTTTAGACATTGTGATGCCTGAGATGGATGGCTTTGAAGTGCTTGCGGTTATGAATAAGAATAAGTGGATTGATGAGATCCCCGTGATCATGGTTTCTTCCGAGAGCGCTTCGTCCTATATTGAGCGGGCGTATGATCTGGGAGTGACAGATTTTATCTCACGTCCTTTTGACGCTAATATTGTTCGTCGTCGTGTTACCAATACGTTGATGCTGTTTGCAAAGCAAAAAACGTTAATGGGTATGATTACCGATGAGGTCTATCAGCGTGAAAAAGATAACTCTCTGATGGTTTCTATCTTGAGCCATATTGTTGAGTTTAGAAATGGTGAGAGTTGTCTTCATGTTTTGCACGTCTCTACTATGACAGAGCTGCTCTTAAATCAAGTAGTGAAAAAAACTGATCAGTATAATTTAAGTGCTAATGATGTTTCATTAATCTCTATGGCATCAAGTTTGCATGATATTGGTAAGATTTCCATTCCTGATAGTGTGCTTAATAAGCCTGGTAAGCTTACTGATGAAGAATTCGAAATCATGAAGACGCATGCTGCAGTTGGCTCTGAAATGCTTACGGATGTCCCCGTTCAGCAAGAGGAGCCGCTTGTTCGCGTTGCTTATGAAATTACTCGTTGGCATCATGAGCGTTATGATGGACGAGGATATCCTGATGGTCTCGTAGGAGAAGAGATACCTATTTCAGCTCAAGTAGTTTCTCTTGCAGATGTCTATGATGCACTTACCTCAGAGCGTGTATACAAAAAGGCTTTTTCGCATGAGAAAGCTATGAAGATGATTCTGGGGGGAGAATGCGGAACCTTTAATCCCTTCTTGTTGCAGTGTTTGGTCGATATTGAAGATGAAATTCAAGAGCAGCTCAAGGTCACTTCATTAAGCACTCGTAGCGAACGTGATATTCAAAAGGTTATTGAGGAGACCCTTCTTCCTGGCTCCAATGCCGTTTCTAACAGGACATTGTCGCTCCTTGATTATGAGCGCATGAAATATCATTTCTTTGCTTCAATGTCTAATGAAATTCAGTATGAATATACGCAAGATACTGATGTAATGCTTATTTCAGACTGGGGTATTCGAAAACTCAATCTTCCTGAGACAATTCGTGATCCGTATAACAACGAAGAGTTAAAGACGCTTTTTGGTAGTGATCGACTCAAGGCGCTCGGTAGAGCGCTGCGTAACACAACGCCAGAAAATCCTGTTGTCCATACAGACTTTGAGGTTGAGATTGATGGCGGATATCGCTGGTTCCATTTAACGGCACAAGCTATTTGGGTAGGCGATGACCATCCTGAATATCAGGGTTCATTGGGCAAGATGGTCGATGTTCACGAAAGACATGAACAATTAAACGATCTTACCTTTAAAGCTACTCATGATTCACTGACGGGCTTAATGAATCATTCTTATGCACGACAAGTGTTTGCTGACCGTATGAAGTCCCATCCTGATGGTCGCTTTGTTTTGATTGTTATGGATATGGATCATTTTAAAAACGCCAATGACACCAAAGGGCATCTTTTTGGTGACCAGGTGCTGCAGTTCTTGGCTGAAATATTGACGCAGTGTGTGCGTGGAGACGATATCGTTGCACGTGTTGGTGGCGATGAGTTTGTTATTGGTATGGAAGTTACCATTGACCCGGAACCGTTAATTGAGCGCATTTTTTCATCGATTCCTTCTGAATACGAGGGGTTTCCTATTTCGGTAAGCATGGGCATTGCATGCGCTCGCGGCAATGAGTGCAGTTATAATGCCCTTTTCAGATGTGCTGATGAGGCGCTCTACGACATGAAGAAAGCGGGTCGTGGCGGATATATCTTTAGCACATCAGCATTGAACGATGACGTGAATAAAGATGAAGTACATTCTGTTTTGTCGGTAATCGAATCGGCTCAGCAAGAGAATATAGAACTTGTAGAAAAGGAATAATTATGGCAGCTATAGAAACATGCTATGCCGTTATTGGTGGCGATCTTGAAGGGGTTCGTGGTCGCCTTTTGACCGATGAGCGTATTCTAAAGTTTTTAGGTATCTTTTTGCACGATACGAGTTACACGCAATTATTGAGCAGTCTCGAATCGGGTGATTTAAAAGAAGCATTTCGTGCGGCACACACTATGAAAGGCATTAGTCGTGATCTTGGGCTAACGCCGCTTTTTACCTATTCGGCACAGTTAGCTGACGTACTGCGTCCTGATGAAGAAGGAAACCCTGCGGGTCCTTTGGAGTGTGTTGATGATTTAGTTGCACAGATTAGTGGTGCCTACCAGATCACAGTTGATGCTATAGGCGCTTTGCAAACAAGTTAAACTACAGTAGCATTACGTACCAAGAGGGCTGTCTTCAGGTTGCAATCTGTCTTCAGCATAAGACGGAAAAAGTAAGGGTAATCATGGGTGATTCATCGACAAAAATAACACGCAACCGCATCATAATGGCATTGGTTGCTCTTTTTATTATCATCGTTGCCTTCGCGTTATTCTTACAAGCAAATCAGCACCGAATTGAAGATCAGAATGCTGATTATTTAGCAGGATCTACTCAGCAAACCGCACGTCGTATTGATGATCTTCTCACTAATGCGTCTACTAATATTGCTACTGTTGCGGGCGTCTATCAGGATTCACTTACTGCGCCTCATTTTAATCCCGAAGATTTGAGCAGTCTTGTCGGTCGAACTCCTTTTGATTATTTGCTTTTTGTTGCACCTGATGGAACGTGTTATGACAGCCTAGGTCGTGAAGGTAACGCGAGTTCTCAAGAATACTATCTTGAGGGGATGAGAGGGAAAACGGGTATTTGTTCTGTTTTTGGAACTGTTTTTCCCAATAGCGAAAATGGCGAAAGTAGCAATGCGCTCGCATTTTATTCACCGCTCTATTATGATGGCGAGCAGATTGGCTTGCTGGTAGGAGCGTATACAGAAAACACCATTACTGATGTCATGGCTACGTACTTTTTTGGCGAGCAGACCACAACATATTTGTGTGATCGTGATGGCAATATTTTGGCTCGCGCAAGTGTATTCTCGGTTAAAGTTGAAGACATCTTTGAGCTTTATGCAGAAGCTTCCAACGACATCACTAAAGATGAACTAAAACAGGCTTTTGAGGAAGGTCAGTCAGTAAGTTTTGCCTATAATTCATCTTCAGGCGCGGGTACAGCATATGTTATGAAGCTGCCTTCATTTGATTGGGTTATTTTGCGTACCTTCCCCGCTTCTATTACTGATCGCATGGTAGGAAACGCCAATCAAGCAGGAGTGCTTTTACTTGCAGGTATTGTGGTTGCATTCTTGATTTTTATTGTTTCGCTGATTTTGCAGTCGCGTCGTCAGCGTGAGCAATTGTTGTTAGAAAAGCATCAATCAGATCGCATTGTGGATGCATCGCTTAATTTGTTTAAACGATTTGTTGTGATTGACCTGACAGACAATACGTATCTGTACGTGAAGAACGAAACGGTAAGCAAGGGGTTGTCGCCTAAAGGCGCTTTCAGTGATTTGAAAGCGTATTGGACCGAGCGTGCATGCGATGAGTCGAGCATGGCGGCAATCGCAGAAATATATTCGAAAGAAAACCTTGAACGCGAATTGACGACTGATGTTCCGTTTGTGCAGGCTGAGTATCGTGTTAAGAATGACGAAGGCGGACAAGAGTGGATCCAGTCTTCCGTTTTGTGTCTTGAGCGTGATGGTCTGGGACGACCTACCGCAGTGCTTTTTGCGGCACAAGATGTAACAGAAATTAAGCAACGCGAACAGACTATTAGAGAAGCGCTCGAAGAAGCTTATCAAGCAGCTGATCAAGCGTCACGCGCCAAGAGCGACTTCCTCAATAGTATGAGCCACGATATCCGCACGCCTATGAATTCTATTATGGGCTTGACTGCTATCGCCTCAATGCATATTGAAGACACTGATCGCGTGAAGGATTGCTTAGGAAAAATTACCCTTGCAAGTCGTCATTTATTAGGGCTGATCAATGAAGTTCTTGATATGGCAAAGATCGAATCGGGTAATATTGGCTTGTCTGAAGAGGATTTTGATCTTTCGGAGTCTGTTGAAAGCCTCTTAAGTATTATTACTCCACAGGTTAATGCCAAGCATCAAAACCTCAAGGTCGATATCGCTGATATTGAGCATGAGCATGTTGTAGGTGACCCTATGCGCTTGCAGCAGGTTTTTGTCAATATTATGGGCAATTCCATCAAATTTACCCCTGAAGGGGGAACAGTATCACTTCACATTCGTGAGCTATCGAGTCGTTTACCAGGCACCGCTTGCTATGAGTTTGTGTTTGAAGATACGGGATGCGGCATGAGCGAAGAATTTGTTAAGCGTGTTTTTGAGCCGTTTTCGCGTGCTAATGATTCTCGTGTTACCAAGGTCGAAGGAACGGGTCTTGGCATGTCCATCGTAAAAAATGTTGTATCGCTCATGAATGGCACTATTGATGTTAAATCAACGCTTGGTGAGGGAACTACCTTTACTGTTATTGTTCAACTCAAACTTCAAGATCGTCATCATGAGGATGTAGAAGACTTGGTCGATTTGCGTGTATTAGTGGCTGACGATGAATTGGCAACGTGTGAGAGTGCTGTTGATATGCTCAATAGCCTTGGCATGAAGGCGGAGTATGTTTTGTCGGGTGATGATGCCTGCGAGCGTGTAAAGACTGCCCACGAACAAGGCCTCGACTACAATGTCATCATTCTCGATTGGAAGATGCCGGGTAAGAGTGGACTTGAAGCAGCGCGTATTATTCGCAGTATTGTGCCTGAAGGATTGCCTATCATTATTCTTTCTGCCTACGATTGGAGCGCTATTGAACAAGAAGCGCGCCAGGTAGGAATTGATGCTTTTATCTCAAAACCGCTTTTCCGTTCTCGTCTTGTTTCTACCTTGCAAGATTTGCTGTCTGATTATGTTAGCGAAGAGCAGATTAGTGATTCTAAATCTCTGGAGTTATGTGCCTACGAGGGATATCGCATTTTGCTTACTGAAGACAATGATCTTGCGGCTGCTATTGCACAAGATATTTTGGGCATGACAGGAGCCGAGGTTGATCATGCTGAAAATGGCAAGCGAGCTCTTGATATGGTGCTTGAGCATGATCCAGGATACTACGATATGATCTTTATGGATATTCAGATGCCTATCATGAATGGATATGAGGCTGCGCACGCTATTCGCTCAGCTGCACAAGATGGGCGAGCTGATCTTGCGGAGATTCCGATTGTTGCGCTTACGGCAGATGCCTTTACAGAAGATATGCAAAAAGCAAAAGATGCTGGCATGAATGATCATATGTCTAAGCCGCTTGAGATTCCTGTCTTGATCAAGATGCTTAATACTTGGATGCCTCCTCGGGCTGAGTAATGTAATATTTTCAGCAATTCTGGGAACAAACCAAGATCATAATTTACTAAAGTAATATTTGCAGGAGATGCTTCATATGAGGTTATCTATCGGGCATGATTCTTTCGGGCAAAAGAATATGAAGGCTCTTGCAGGTATTTGCAATCAGGCTTGTTCCTATATGTTTGTATAGAAACAGGCCTGATTATGTCTAGAGGTACTTTTCTGTTTTTGTCTGTCTTTGGGTGTCTATCTTTGTTGTGATGTATAAAGATTGGGTGCTACGTGCTATATAATGTAGATCACTTATCGCGTAAGATCACGTATAACTCAAGAAGGCGCATTGCTGAGGATAATAAGGAAAGAAAGAACATGGTTGCGCATGATGGGGGCGGCAGGAAGCATCATCCTGCTGTCATTAGTATGCGCTTGCTTTCTTTCGGGCTGTGGTGGAGGAGGATCTCAGGGGGAATCTTCGACTTCGGGACCAGCATTTGAGGCTCCCGCTACTTCTGCAACAGCTCAGTTCTCAAAAGCGGTTGTGAGTGGACGTGGAGCTGCTATTGACACCTCATCGGTAGCTGATGGTTATGTTGCTGCTGAGGCAACAAACTCATCGCGTCTTAAATTTCAAGTTACCAAGGGAGATGTGAGCTATAACTACGATATGCCAAACAATGGCACTCCTGTTATCTGCCCTATTAATATGGGTAATGGTTTATATACGTTTCGCGTGATGCAAAATACGTCGGGCTCAAATTACGTTGAGATTCTTTCAACGGATTTGCAAGTTAATGTCACGACTGAATTTGAACCCTTTATCCGCCCTAATGTCTTTTGCGCTTATACCGATCAGAGTGCTGTAGCTGCGCAAGCCCGTGAACTTGCGCAGGGTGCTGAAAATGAAGGCGATGTGGCACGTTCTATTTATACCTGGATGAAAGAAAACATTACCTATGACAAGGACAAAGCTAAAAAGCTTTCATCTTCGAGCGGGTATATCCCGAATCCGGATGAAACCCTTTCAAGTAAAACGGGTATTTGTTTTGACTATGCCTCTCTCGCAGCGGCTATGTTTAGAAGTTTAGGTATACCCTGCAAGATTATTACGGGCTATGTTGCACCTGATGACATTTATCATGCGTGGAATATGATCTATATTGATGGTAAGTGGGAAAGTGTTGAAATAACGATTGACCCTGATACGTGGACGCGTATTGATACCACCTTCGCTGCAACAGGTGCTGATAGTGAGTTTATTGGCGATGGGTCTAACTATACGGATCGCTACGTGTATTAGAGGAGCAATCCACGATAGAATACAGGCATGTAAGCAAAATGCGCGCATGCTAGTAAAGGATAAAAGGAGATGACCAATGAGCAAGAAGGCGACGCTTGATAGTAGCGCACTGAGTGCTTTTTGCGAAAGTATGGCACTAATGCATTCGGCTGGTATTCAGACCGATGAGGCAGTGCATATGCTGATGGAGAACATGGAGGACTCCTCTTTTAAGCGTGCCTGCGAGTGTGTCTATAAACAGGTTATTGCCGGTTCGAGTTTGGCACATGCAATGGCGCAGGCAGGAGTGTTTCCTCGTTATGCCGTTGATATGATTGCGGTTGGCGAGCGGTCTGGTCGTCTTGAAGATGTACTACGCAGCTTAAGTGTGTACTACGATGAAGAAGCACGCATGATGGCAAAAATACGTTCAGCTATTGGTTATCCAGCAGCGCTTCTTTGTATCATGAGTGTCATTTTGGCATTTACGGTATTGTTTATCCTGCCCGTATTTGAAGGAGTATATGACTCCTTGTCAGGTGGTATCACATCGGGTTCATTTGATATTGTTGCTATCTCGGTAGTGATTGGCTGGATTGCGCTCATCGTCACGCTTATTTGTGCGGTTGTTGCTTTAGTGGTTATGGCCATGATGCACTCTGAGGGTGGCGTAGATCGCGTGGTGCGATTGTTGGAAAACGTGCCGTTTACTAAAAAAGCAATGCATCAGTTGGCATTGAGTCGCTTTACTTCAGTTGTGTCAGTTTTCATTGCGTCAGGACTCACTACTGATCAAGCTATGAGAGACGCTCTTACAACTATTGAGCATCGTGGTTTGTTTGCACAGGTTGAGCAAGCCTATAATGCCATGATTGATCCTGAGCAGGCAAAGAGCCTTGCTCAAGCTATTAGTGATTTTGAGATTTTTGAGCCGGTATATGCACGCATGCTTACGGTTGGAACGCGTGCTGGCAGTCTTGATGAAGTACTAGATCGGCTGGCAGGAACTTTTTTTGACGACGCAATTTTACAAGTGGATCGGGTAATTGATTCTATCGAGCCAGCCTTAGCAGCCTTTTTGACGATTGCGGTAGGCGCAACACTCATTTCGGTTATGTTGCCTTTGATTGGCATTATGGGATCTATTGGATAGAAGTGTCCTCATGTATCACGTACGGACTCAGCGACAGATCAAAGAACGCAGGCGTACTCTTCTTGTAACGCTTGTTGTTTTGTGCGTACTTTGTGTTGCGTGCTTTTTTGGCGTTCAGGCTCTCGCTGAGCAAATGGAAGAGCAGCGCGCGACAGCAGTGCGCAATGCCATTGTTGAGACAGCACTGCAATGTTATGCCGTTGAGGGAGCCTATCCTTCATCACTCGGCTATTTAGAAGACAACTATGGCCTTGTAGTTAATCGGAATGATTATGTGATTAGCTATGAAGCTTTTGCGAGTAATGTTGCGCCGACTGTGGTGGTGATTGCACGATGAGTCAAAATCGGTATCTATCGCCCCTTCAATCACGTACTTCACGAAAGCGCTCAACGCTGCATGATGCAGCATCATCCTTGGCAACGTTTAACCACGACTATGAGGCACGTGATTTCGGTCGAGGTTTTACTATTGTACTCTTTGTCGTGTTTATTGCAGCGCTTTTGGTTGCGCTTGTAGTAGGAACGCAGGTGTATAGCTCGCTTGCAAATGTCCGTACGGCAACAGGGGATAGTCGCATGTCGTCTTCCTTTGTTGTCAATAGCATCAAAGGCCATGATGCTATTGATGAAATAGCGATTGGGCAAGGGCCTGAGGGTGTATCACTGGTACTGATCGAAGCGCTTGATTCAGGTCGGTATGAAACGCGTATTTACTTATACAAGGGTACCATTGTGGAAGAGTATTCCCTTGACCAGGCTCCTTATGACCCATCGCGTGCTACTCCGCTCGTGGAGTCGGACATCTTTGATGTTTCGTACCAAAGTGGTTTGTTGACCGTGTATACCCAAGAGGGCAGCGCAGAGGTTGCTCTCCATAGTGTGAGAGGGGGAGCATAATGGCGTTTGGTTCTGCGCGCCCTAGTGTTGGCTTTGCCTCTCATCGGCCGTTACGAAGAGGGGGACATCATACCTGGTCAGGGACAGCTTTTGTGGTTGAAGCATTGTTGCTTTTGGCATTCTTAGTTGCTTCGCTTGCAATCTTACTCACCTTGTTTTCTGATGCTCATTTGCGTGCAGAAGATACTGTTCGTCTTGAAGCGGCGACAGTTCTTGCAAGTGATGAAGCAGAAGCGTTTGGGGCTAACCCCTTTGCCGTGCTTTCAGAGCATGAGGCGACCTATCAAGATCAAACTTGCATGATTTCGATCACGCCTGATGCAACGGTGTATACAGGCGGCGTTTTATATGGTGCAACAATTAGCGTGATGTCTGGTGATGAGAGTCTTTATACTCTTCATACATCACGATACGTGCGCAGCGGTACTTCAACGATGCGTCTCCTTGCGCAAGGAGATTCTGAGAGTGCCTGTTCAATGCTCTTCCAAGAGTTGGTGGCAGCAGGACGCGTAGATGCGCAAGGTAATGTGCTGGTGGCAGATGCAACAGAAGAGACGCAGGCAGATGCGCAGGCAGGGTCAGATATCCAGGCGGGAGGTGTGGCTTAAATGAGTGCAAGTCACGGCTCGGTACGCATGGGCCCGATCAGCCTCTTTACGCTTTTGATTGTGTTGTGTTTAGCAGTTATGGCGGTGCTTTCGGTAACTACCTCGCAAGCGACGTATGTGCTTGCGCAGCGCCAAGCCAATGCAACAGTAGCGTTGTATGCTAATGAGACCGCTGCGCAAAATCTGGTTGCCCATATCGATCAAACGTTGAGTCAGGTACGTGTGCAGGGTCAAGGCAGTTATCAAGTATCATCAATGCTTGAGGCTGTTTTACCCAACTATTGTGCTGATGCGCAACGCGCAGGTAAAGAAGCGTTAACAACCGCCGCTGAGGCGCACTGGAGAAGTTTAGATGCGCAACGTCGCGGGAAAGAGCAGTGGGCTCATCTCAATGAGCAATCCTTTGACAGTGCCGAAAAAAATACCACGATTGCTACTGAGCTTTCTGTAAATGCCCATCTTGATTCTGCACAAGATGCTATGGCAGCAGCTGGTATTGTAGGTACACAGCTAGATATTGTTAACGGCGTTTATGCCGTTTTTGAAACAGGAGATGGACGTAGGCTGGAAGTCGTATTAGGAATTCGTAATGATTTGACGTATGAGATTCTTGCCTGGAAATCATCAACCTTATTTGTAGAAGAAGGAGATACTGAGACGCTTTGGACAGGCGGATCAGAAAACTAATCACTTAAGTGAGGAGAGCTCATGGAATTAACATCGTTGCTGCAGGATATGATTGATTCTAAAGCATCTGACATTTTTATTATTGCGGGCCTTCCGTTGACGTGTGCTATTGACGGCCGGCAACAGCGTTTAGGCGATAAGCCTTTAATGCCTGCAGATACAGAAAAACTCATCGTTAGTATTTATGAGGCTGCTCGTCGCGATATGGCTCCGTTTGTTGATGCCCATAACCACGATGATGATTTCTCATTTGCACTGCCAGGAGTGGGACGCTTTCGTGCTAATGTTTTTCGTCAACGTGGTTCATATGGTGCGGTAATTCGCGTTATTCCCTTTGTGTTACCTACGCCTGAAGAGTACAGTATCCCTGATCAGGTCATGAAATGCGCTGAACTACAGAAAGGACTCGTTTTAGTCACCGGTCCTGCAGGTGCAGGTAAGTCAACAACGCTTGCCTGTATTGTTGATCGCATCAATTCGGAGCGTTCAGGTCATATCATTACGATGGAAGATCCTATTGAATATGTGCACCGTCATGATGGGTGCATTGTGACACAACGCGAGATCCCTACTGATGTTGCTACGTATGCTGAGGCATTACGCTCTGCCATGCGTGAAAGTCCCGATGTTATTCTCTTGGGCGAGATGCGTGATCAAGAGACGATTGCTACTGCAGTTACGGCAGCCGAAATGGCGCAGCTACTTTTCTCCACCCTCCACACAACGGGTGCTGCTAACACGATTGATCGTATTGTCGATGCGTTCCCTGCAAATCAACAGCGTCAGATTCGCATGCAGCTCTCTATGGTTTTGCAGGCAGTTGTAAGTCAACAGCTTGTTCCTGCACTTGATGGTACGGTTGTTCCTGCTTTTGAGATCATGGTTACCAATCCTGCAATCCGCAATTTAATTCGTGAAGAGAAAACGCATCAAATTGATAGTGTTATTGCGGCAGGGGCTCAAGAGGGCATGATCACTATGGATCAAAGTCTTTTCGATCTTGTCGTAGCAGGCAAGGTGGCTAAAGAAGTTGCTCTACAGTGTGCTATCCACCAAGAGGCGCTTGAAAAGCGGTTTGAAGCCGAGGGAGTGTAGGACAGACTCGCATCCGTATAGGATGCGAGTTCTTGTAGAAGATACGTTACGAGATGTCATGTTATTTGACGTCGTCAGTAAAGGTATGAATAACGCGGGCGAGTAAATGGATATCAATTGGTTTTGCCAAGTGATCATTAGCGCCTGCGTTTTTTGCATTCTGAACATCTTCTATAAAGGCATTTGCTGACAAGGCAATAAGAGGAAGATCAGCAAGATCAGGACGGTTCTCGGTTGAACGGATTGTTCGCATAGCCTCATAACCGTCCATAACAGGCATTTGGATATCCATGAAAACAAGATCGTAATATCCCGGTTCGTGATTACGAACTGCCTCTACAGCAACGCTTCCGTCTTCGGCTCGTTCAACAACGATGTTCATAGTTTCAAGAAGGCCTGCAGCAATCTCCATATTAAGAAGATTGTCTTCAACAAGAAGAACGCGAATACCAGTAAAATCTTCAGCTTGAAGAGATTCGATGGCTTGTTTTGATGACGAACTTGTTTTTGACGAATTCGTCTGATTTGTTAGAGCTGGCTTTTTCGATGAGGTTAGCTGATCCTCTCTTACTGGGTGGTCTTCATGCTCTAAATGCTCTGCAAGAAGCTCTGTAGGAAGCTCATGGTGATCATCTGTTTGTTGAGTGTCTCCTTGTTGATCGAGAGCTTTAAAACTCAAGATGACGGTAAAGGTTGTGCCTTCACCAACGGTAGAGTGGGCTTCGATTGTTCCATTCATCAATTGAATGATGTTTTTAGCAATAGGTAACCCCAGTCCCGTACCTTCCCGCATCTCATCGAAATCAGAGGTGTCTTCTTCACGAGCGAAGGGTTCAAACATGCGGTCCATGAACTCTTCGGTCATGCCACGTCCTGTATCGGAAATGACAAATTCATAATGGTTGATAGTCTGGATGCGGCTAGGACGTTCCGCAATACTAAAACGAACCGTGCCGCCTCCTGAGGTGAATTTGAAGGCATTGCCTAAGAGGTTGATGAATACTTGCTGCAAACGTAATGAATCGCACAGAATAAAATCATGGGTAACTTTGGTGGTGTCAACGATAAAGGTGGTACCCATTTCAGCTGCTTGTGTTTGGAAAATAATAGAGAGATTTTCTACCAATAAACTTAAATGGAAGGGCTTTTCGTCTAAGGAGATTTTCCCTGACTCAATTTTTGAGAGATCAAGAACCTCATTAACAAGTTCAAGCAAATGATCTGAAGAAACCGCAATCTTATCTAAGTAGTCATTAACGCGATTGGGCTCGTTGACATGCAAGCGTGCCAGAGCAGTCATGCCAATAATGGCATTCATAGGAGTGCGAATGTCATGGCTCATTTGGGAAAGGAACGAGGTCTTGGCTTGACTTGCCTCCACGGCGGCGTGATAGGAATTGAGTAGAGCTTGCCTAATTGACTGCTCGCGTTCTTTAAGTTCAGAAACATTTTGGGATGTTGCAATAAGGAGGGTCGGTTTATGTTTGGTATCACGCCCAATACAGATGATATTAATGTCCTCCCAGTCGCAACGATTTGTGCGTTGGATGCGATATTCAAGGCGCAATTCATCAACCCCAAGAGGCAAATGCTCGCAAAGAAAATCAAGAGAAAGGCGTTTTTTGGCATCCTCGCGCTGCTCTTCTTCAGCGACCAATGAGATGAGGTGGTCAAGGTAAAGGGGAAGCGGTCCTTCAAGGGGAATAGTGTTGTTTTCTGGTCCTGCTCCATCAAGATAGCGATAGGTCTTGTGCTCAAGATCGAGTAAAACCATGCGTTCAAAAAGCTTAGCAAGCGCTTCATAGGTATAGGTTTTATCACGTACTTCATTAGACATACGACGTCTGATGATCTCATTGGTAACAATAATGAGAATAAAGATCACTAAAAAGATAAGACAGATTTCAATAAGCGCTTGACGCCCATCGTCATTAGCTTCATTCACCATTGCCTGGGAGACAGCGGAAGGGAAGGATCCCATCAACATCATGTCAGTGCCAGCGATGGGGGTGAGATAGGAAAGTCCAATGCCATTATTATCTGCGGTGTAATTAAAAAGGAAGGGGTTTTGAGTAGTAATTGCGTCAGAGAGCTTAGCAAAGTTTGCCGAGCTGATAGACCCACGAGAAATATCTTGCTCGAGAAGATTTGTTCCGGCAAGGTCAGGATTGGAACAGGCGACAATCGTGCCAGAGGCATTGATCATGGCTGCTGAACTCTCGTATCCAAAATAGCTTGCTTTAAGCATAGATGTGAGGCGGTCTTCGCCGTACTCAGCAATTAATACACCCACTACGGTTGAATCATCGTTCATATAAACCGGGGTGTAGAAAATCAGCATAGATTCATGGGTGAGGAGAGAGTTGGGAGTATAAAAAACACCCGATTTGCCCTGTATGCCTTCTTGGAAATAAGGGCGATCGGTTACATCCACTAAAGACCCGTCGGTGCGATGACATTGACCTTGGGTATCAACATACTCGAGGTAGTCAAAAGAAGACATGCTTGCAATGTCAGCAATTTCTGCTTGGTCGAGCAACGCATTGTCGAGCAAATTTGATTCAAGATGGGCAATTGCCTGAATATCGTGAAGCGCGTTATCGAGCTGAGTAGAGACACGCATAGCTGTTTGTTCGGTTGCGTCTTTAATATAGTTTGAATTATTTGAAACAATGCGCGCTGTGTTCTGCTGCATAAAAACAGCAAATACGATCATTACTAGTACAAAAGCAATAATCGAAAGCGCCAGAATTAAGGGCTTATTGAACGTTTCAATTGTCTTGGGTTCGAGTTTCATAAAGTAGATTTGGAACGGGGGTCAGGTTGTTGCTAGTAGTATGGTAATTATTTTAGCGTTTATTGCGACGTGATGAGGGCGCACACCACAGTTTGTCGCTGCTTTTCCCGAACATTTCTGTTTGGGTATTCTGGGAAGAAATGATTCGTGGCATACTTAGCAGGGATAAAAACCACAGGAAAAATCATACAGGATAAGGGAGGATTCGATGGCAGAGGTTGCCGTACTTATTCCCTGCTACAACGAAGCAGTTACTATTGGCAAAGTGGTTGATGACTTTAAACGTGTTTTGCCTGATGCTGATATTTATGTATACGACAACAACTCTTCTGATGATACGGCAGAAATTGCTGCAGCGCATGGTGCCATCGTTCGTTTTGAGGGCCGTCAAGGCAAAGGTAATGTTGTTCGTCAGATGTTTAGAGACATTGATGCGGAATATTATCTTATGGTTGACGGCGACGATACCTATCCTGCTGAATTTGCTCCTGCGCTTCTTGCACCGCTTATGGATGATCGAGCAGACATGACGGTAGGTGATCGTCTTTCAAATGGGAGCTACGGAGAAGAAAATGACCGCGCGTTTCATGGATTTGGTAATGATCTTGTTCGCTGGTTGATCAAAGTAATATATGGCTATGCCTTTGAAGATGTTATGACCGGGTACCGTGCTTTTAACCGCGTGTTTGTAAAAACTATGCCGGTACTCTCTGAGGGATTCCAGATTGAAACTGAGATCTCTATCCATGCGGTTGATAAGCGGTGGCGTATTGAAGATGTGCCCATTGATTATCGTGATCGTCCGGAGGGGAGTTATTCAAAACTCTCGACGTTTGGCGATGGGGCTAAGGTGCTCCGTGCAATCACCTCACTCTTTAAAGACTATAAACCGCTTGCATTTTTTGGATGGCTGTCGCTTGTTTTGGTTATCTTGGGTTTGCTTGCAGGTATCCCGGTTATCACTGAGTTTGCAACGACGGGTTGGGTATCAAAAGTTCCTTCTGCTATTTTGGCAATTGCGCTGGTAATTTGTGGTGCGCTTTCGTTTACTGCGGGTATCATCTTGGATACGGTGGCAAAATCACATCGCAAACAATGGGAAATTGATGTCTATAAAGCGTCTGATGGGTTTTATAGACGTTAGCGCCATATGTTACGTTGAATATGCTGAGTACGCTGAGTATGCTGATTGGGGGTAGGCATACGTACGGTCTGATCTAGCTGATCAGGGTGATTTTGGTTTGGTGGAAGGGCGCGCGTTGGCACAAGACGCGTATTTGAAAGTACTTCATTAAGCATGACAACAGGCTTTCCTGCCATGCTGACAATTGCACGAATCACAAGCGATATGATCCAAACACCGTAGATTACTACGAGCATTTCAATCATGGCTGATCCGCTTATACCTTCAATATCAAGGGGCGCTAATGATCCCATCCATAAGGGCGCGCTTACAAAGAGCGCGAGGGTGCCATAGCGTACGAGATACGCGTACCATGCGGGCTGTTTTCCTGTTTCTGTATGTACGATAGTGATACCCGCCAATGCCTGTCCGGGTGTTTTACCACCGGTGATGATAGGAATAAGCATAAATACAATCACGGCACAGAGAAAGAGCACTAAGAGGGCGCTTACGGGATCAGCTTGCAATTCAAGCCAAAAATGAGAAAGTAATCCCTTTGCTTGTGCTCTGCTCGGATCAAGTGCGAGATTTTTGGCAATCTGTAAGTCGGTGGGGCGTGCGACAAGCCAAAGTGCTAAGAACAGCGCTCCAGAAACAATAAGATCAATCAGGCAGGCAAACATTCGTCGTGTAACGGATACGCGCGTAAGGCCACGAGCACGTGCTGCGTCATTGACGCTATCCATGGAAGGCAGGGCTGCAGTAAAGGGTATGGCAAGCCAAAATCCAATCATGCATCCGATGGTATTCAAAATAATATCATCGACATCAAAGAGACGATAAGGATGAGCGTAGAGTCCAAAAAGGCCTGTGAGTTGAGAGAATTCAAACAAACACGTAGTAGCAAGACCAATACAGAGTGCTTGCCACCATTTGCAGGAAAACAGATAGCGCAAATACACACCTAAGGGCAACGTCAATAAGACATTGAAGATTGCTTCATAGACCACCGGGGTTTTCAAGGCAGGAGCCCACGTTGACCTATCGCCCAAACTAAAAGAGGTGCTCGCCATAACGGTTTGAATTTGATCGATGAGGTTGAAAGGATCAAGCTGGGGTTCTCGGTTAGGGACAAAAGCCGTTCTATCAGCAGGGAGAGGAAGCGCAATAAGATAGCACATGCAGAGGCAATAGAATGCAAAAGAGTATACAACGAGCGTTTTCCAAACTGAAATAGATCCAAAGCGGCGATATTGGTACGCCATATAAGGAAGCGTTATAACGAGTGCCACCAAAGGGAAGGTGAGAAACCCAAGTTGTATGTCAGAAATAAAAGCATGCATATAAGCTAGGTATTATACGCTTACCTTTTTTCTTCCCAAGTGCTTATAATAAGGCCAACATATTAATCATGCGTTGTTGGGGGATGTAATCGCTTGTTGCTTGGTGAGGGAACAACGAAGGCTACAAGTGAGTGCAAGAGGAAAAGATCCCAAGAACAACGTGAGAGGGGAGTTGCTATGGATAAAGTACGGTTGGCAGTTTTCGGTTTGAACCAAGGGGCGCGCACCGCACGTGATGCGGTTGCAAATGAAGAGTGTGAGCTGGTGGCGGTTGCTGGATTTGGTGCGCAAGCTGAAGAGGTTGCTCGTGAGTTACAGGTTCCGCTTTATGCTGACTATACTGAATTGCTGGCCAATGAAGAGCTTGATGCGGTCGTTATTGCGTTGCCTAATTCGTTGCATGTTAAAGCAGTGGACGATTCACTTGCGGCGGGCATTAAAAACATTTTGCTTGAGAAACCCATCGCCAATACCGTAGAAGAAGCTGAGCATATTATTCAGGCATGCGCAAACGCAGAAGCTATTTTGCTTGTTGGACATCATCGTCGCTCTTCTGCCAAGCATAAGTTCTTGAAAGAGATTATTGAATCAGGCCGTCTTGGTGACATTGTAGGCATTCAGTCTATGTATGCCATTGCAAAGCCGCATGATTATTTTGATGTTCCTTGGCGTGTTACCAAGGGTGGCGGTCCTTTGCTCATTAATGCTATCCATGACTTTGATGATTTGAACTTTGTAACGGGCATGACTCCTGAGAAGGTGTATGCGACGGCACGCAATACGATCCGCAATAACGAGGTTGAAGATTCTGTTACGGTCATGATTGATTATAAGGAAGGTGTTACGGCATCCTATTTCATCAGCGATGGTACTCCTGGTCCTTGGAGCTATGATTTGGCTGCTGGTGAAAATGCGTGGTTCTCCTTCTGGATTGGCGCCAATAGTATGCATGTATATGGCACCAAGGGATCGTTTGGTTTTCCTAATATGGATTTGTACTATTACGATGAGGATAGCTACGGCTGGAACAAGCCGCTCAAACACGAGCATTTTGATGTCGAGACTACGGATCCTATGCGCGCGGAACTTGCTCACTTTGTTGATTTGTGTAAGGGGCGTGAGAAGGTTGCACAATGCAGTGGCGAAGATGCGCTTGCAACTCTAAAAGTGATTACGGCAATCTTTGACTCTATTGAAACAGGGCAAGTTATAACGCTTGAATAAGGCAAGTACGAGGGCAAGTACCAGGACAAGGGTAAGGGCTATAGTATGACGTTTGCGTTTACGCACACGATTGCGCAAGTTACGCTTAGAGTCACGGTTGTTCCTATGGGAGATGATCTGGCGCTGAGTGTATATGGGGGAGATGCGCCTCATATTGGATGTGTCGCGCTCGCTATTCCGCGTCCTTCGCTTACGGGCGTTGGGCAAAGTGCTACGGTGTCGGTGCTGAATCGCACAGGACATAAAGACGATGTGATCGCGGTCGATCTTGCAAAAGCACTTGCAGCTGCAACGGGGGGTGTTGTCAGTATAAGTGTCGGAATTCATCTTGATGCGATCGACCCTGCAACACGGGATGCGCTTGCGCAAGCGGGGAACACGTTGGCAGACAAGGTTATTGCGCACCTTAAAGCGCAAGGAGGAGTAAAAGGATGTTGAACGGCTTGGCGCAAACACCGAGGTCAAGCTAGTTTTACAACAAGAGAAGGGACGAGAATGCGTATGGAAAAAATTGATGATTTACGCTCAGCTCTCGCATTTTTAGCTGAGCAACCAGGGCAGCTGGTAGAGACCGATGTCGAGGTTGATCCTGAGGCGGAATTATGTGGCGTGTATCGCCATGTTGGGGCAGGTGGTACGGTTATGCGCCCTACCCAAGAAGGCCCAGCTATGATTTTCAACAACATCAAGGGATTTCCTGATGCACGCGTTGTGATTGGTTTACTTGCTAGTCGCAAGCGTGTGGCAATGTTGTTGGATGCCGAGCCTGAAAAGTTGGGCTTCTTGCTCAATGATGCGGTGCTCGATCCTATTCCTCCTGTTGAGGTGCCGGCAGAAGAGGCTTTGTGCCAAGAAGTAGTCCATTATGCGACCGATGAGGGTTTTGATATTCGCGCACTTGTTCCGGCCCCTACTAACACCCCTGAAGATGCAGGTCCCTATATTACGTTAGGTATGTGCTATGCCTCTGATCCTGAAACGGGCGAATCAGATGTTACGATTCACCGCCTTTGCTTGCAGGATAAAGACGAGATTTCTATCTATATGGTGCCGGGCGCTCGTCATATTGGCGCCTTTTATGAAAAGGCAGAAAAGATGGGCAAGCCACTCCCTATTTCAATCAGTATAGGTGTGGATCCTGCTATTGAGTTGGCTACTTGCTTTGAGCCGCCTACAACGCCGCTTGGTTACGATGAGCTCAATGTTGCAGGCGCGCTGCGTGGCGAACCGGTCAAAATGGCGCGCTGCTTAACTGTTGATGAACGCTGCATTGCCAATGCAGAGTATGTCATTGAGGGCGAAATTCTGCCGGGCAAGCGCGTCGCAGAAGATCAGAATACCCATACGGGCAAAGCCATGCCTGAGTTCCCTGGTTATACTGGTCCTGCAAACCCATCGCTTCCTATTATTAAAGTTAAAGCGGTTACAACACGCACTAACCCTATTATGCAGACCTGTATTGGCCCCTCTGAAGAGCATGTTTCTATGGCTGGTATCCCAACTGAGGCATCTATCATTCAAATGGTAGAAAAAGCTATGCCAGGCCGTTTAAAGAACGTGTATTGCGCTTCTGCTGGCGGCGGTAAGTATTTGGCAGTGTTGCAGGTTAAGAAATCAATGCCTTCCGATGAGGGTCGTCAGCGTCAGATGGCACTTCTTGCTTTCTCTGCTTTTAGCGAGCTTAAACATATTTTCCTTGTTGATGAAGATGTTGATCCGTTTGATATGAATGACGTGCTTTGGGCTATGAACACGCGTTTTCAGGGTGATGCTGACATCATTACGATTCCAGGGGTGCGTTGTCATCCTCTGGATCCTTCTAATGATCCTGCAATGGATCCTTCGATTCGCGATCACGGTATTGCCTGCAAGACCATTTTTGACTGCACAGTGCCGTATGACTTGAAGGACCAATTCGTCCGTTGTCAGTTCAAGGATGTCGATCCTGCTCATTGGCTTCCTGAGATGTTCTCATAGGTGTTTGTGAGTATGGCGCAGAGTGATCCATTACATACAAATCCGAGCGAGACGCACGGTGAGTTGCAGGGGCAATCGAGGCAGCCAGAGCGTCTGATTGTTGGTATTAGTGGCGCAAGCGGTTCTCCGCTTGCGCTGCGTTTACTGCAGACGCTTGCCGATCTGCCTCAAATCGAAACGCATGTCATTACGACGCGGGGTGCTCGCTTGACAGCTCGCTATGAAGTGGGTGATCAGGGCGTAGAGGAACTCATGAGTCTTGCCGATGCGTACCACGAGCTTGATGCATTGGGTGACTCGATTGCAAGTGGCACCTTCAAAACGCTGGGGATGGTGGTTATTCCGTGCTCAATGAAGACGGTGGCAGGTATTGCGACGGGGTATTCTGACAATCTCTTGTTGCGTGCTGCTGATGTTACCATTAAAGAGAAGCGTCCTTTGGTGCTGGTTACGCGTGAGACACCCTTAAGTCCTATCCATTTGAACAATATGATGCAGCTTGCGGCAATTCCGTCTATTACGTTGATGCCACCTATGATGACCTATTACATTCAGCCTGAGACCATTGCTGACATGGAGACGCATCTTGTTGCCAAGGTGCTTGAGCGGTTTGGCATTGAGCTTTCTTCTATGAAGCGATGGGGAGAACAGGGCCTCGAGCGAGGTGCAGCGCAATGAGCCCCATCGCTTGCTTGAATACGGTATGAAGCAATGAGTCCCATCGCCAAAATAAACTAAGTTATGGGCATCTTATAAAAAAGCGCATGACTTTACAAAAACCTACAAGACGTACTCCCCGAATGAGTACGTTTTGTGGTCTAATAGATAAATTAATGTTTTACCGACAGAAGGGGAAATTGAATGAGCCCATTTTCACACGGCAGTGCGCGTAGGCCCAACCCCGGTAATGCAAATGGCGGAAGTGCTAGCTTTAATGTTGACGATATGGCGGCAAATGCAGGTATCGACATTAATGACATTTCAGAGCGTTTGCACCGTGCGGGCAAAAAGGCCGGTATCATTTTTGGTATCGTCTGGTTAGTGCTTCTGGCATTTTGTTACTGGTGGTTCCATCCGCCAATTAATCTTCACAGCTTGGAATTCTGGGAGTTCTTGGCGATTGGTGTTTTGCTTCCCGCAATCATCGTGCTGTATTTATTGCGTCGCATGAATGAAGCGCCTAAGGGTAAATCAGGGGGTAACCCTAAAAAGGCTAAATTGTATTCACGCTTGATGCTGATTCCTTTGATCGTCGTCTTAATTGGCGTGTTAGGTATGCTCTTGTCACAGTCCTTTATTCCGGGTAATGCTGAGAAATTCTCGAGCATTTTACAGACCGAGGACACAGATTTTACTGAGGGTGTTGAAGAGGTAGATTATTCGCAGATTCCTTTCATTGATCGTGATTCTGCCATGCTTTTAGGCAACCGCACTATGGGTGTTATGGCTGACTACGTAAGCCAGTTTGAGATTTCTCCTTTGTATTCTCAGATTAACTATCAAGGAGCACCCGTTCGTGTAAGCCCGCTTAATTATGCTGACATCTTTAAGTGGTGGACCAATCAGGAGACCGGCATTCCTGGATATGTCGTCGTTAACATGTCTACCCAGGATACCGAGATCGTACGTCCTGATGAGCCCATTCGCTATTCAGATTCAGATCCGTTCTTTAAGAACGTTGATCGTCATGTTCAGCTTTCTCGTCCTTTCTATATCTATGGTGAGAAATCCTTTGAGATTGACGAAGAAGGAAATCCTTTCTGGATCTATCCTGTGCTCGATTACACCATTGGCCTATTCAGTGGTGAAACGGTCTCACGTGTTGTCATCTGCAATGCTTGCACGGGAGAAATTCAAGATTATGCAATTCAGGATGTTCCCCAGTGGGTTGACCGCGCATACCCCGCTGACTTGTTGATCAAGCAGTACAACTGGAGCGGTGCTCTCTCTGGTGGTTGGATTAATTCTTGGCTTGGCCAAAATGGCGTTAAGCAAACCACCCCTGGAACTGATGGCAAGAACGGCTACAACTTCATCGCTCAGGGTGACGACGTTTGGCTCTATTCTGGTGTAACGTCTGCAACAGCTGATAACTCAATCATCGGCTTTGTTATGATCAATCAGCGCACGGGTGAGTCTAAGTTCTATTCAGTTGCGGGTGCAACCGAGGACTCCTCAATGCATTCTGCTGAGGGTCAAGTTCAGCACTTGAAATACGATGCAACCTTCCCGCTGCTCATTAACGTTCATGGTGTGCCAACATACTTTATGGCGCTCAAAGACGATGCGGGTCTGGTAAAGATGTACGCTATGATTGATATCGAGCGGTATCAAAATGTAGCAGTTGGTGACACGCTCGCTGCTACTGAGAAGAATTACGAGAACCTCTTACGCCAGAATGGCATTTCTACGAGTGGTTCAGGTAATAACGCTTCAGTAGGCGATGGGGTTGCTAATGGTACGATTGCTGAAATTTCACCGGTCGTAATTGATGGCAATTCGCACTATTATGTCATCCTTGATGGTGATCCTAATATCTACGATTGTCCTATCTCTTCGGTTGTTGATATCGTACGCTACAGTGTGGGCGATCGTGTGACCCTGAACTTTACTCCAGGCGGAACGCTTGTTACGGTAAACTCGGTTCAGGCAGGCTAAGTTTGGCTGAACCGAGGCGTGTTCGCTCGGTAAAGTAAAAGATAGGTATTAAATCCCCCTCTCTGTTTGTTCAGGGAGGGGGATTTTTTTGGGTGTGCCGAGTATGAGCATGTGCGCCCTTCTCGGGTAGGTGAGGGCGAAATTGGGAGAGAATGAAACGCTTATAAAGCAAAAGGTGGATCAGTATAAGCGACACCCTTTTCTTCCAGTCGGGAGAGGGGAGTGATCTTAGTCATGAAGGTACCCTCTGAAATCACTGTTTTTTGATCATCAAAGGCAGTAACATGCCAAATTTGCTTAGTGCCTTCTTCGTGGTCTAATTCCGCGACTCCATAAATTGTGCCTATCTTGCCAGGGTTTTTGTGCCAGACATCTACATGGATGCCAAAGGGGCGCTCGCAGGTGAAGTCAGTACGGAGAGCGGCACAGCGGCTCGCTACAGCCTCTAAGAGCGTAAGAGTTGCTCCGCCATGCAAAAATCCAAAGGGTTGATAGAGTTGCTCTCTCAGTTCAAATTTTGCAATAGAGCGATCGGGTGATTGTTCAAGAAAGGTAATGCCGACAAGGCCGTTAAAGTAGGCGGCATCAATCTCTTCTATCACAGCGAGCTGTTCGGGGTTGAGCATTGCGGTAAGTCCTTTCGATAGTTCTTTACGTGCCTTACGTGTCTTTAGGGGGCATGAAGAAGATACATAAAAGAAGGCAGCTTATAAGCTGCCTTCTTAAAATCTGTTATACGTATGTACTTGTCTTACACTTAGACGAAAACGCAGAAGCGCAGGACTAGGTAGACGCACGATATTGCCGTGCACATCAACATGATAGGGAAGCCGATCTTGGTGTAGTCCATAAACGTGATCTCATAGCCATTACGTTTTGAAATAGAAGCCATAACAACGTTTGCAGATGCACCAATGAGAGTACCAATACCACCGATGCAAGAACCGAGTGAGATTGCCCACCAGTAAGGCATTACATCCATACCCGTGCTCTCCATCGTAATGATGATAGGAATCAATGTTGCAACAAGCGGAATGTTATCCAAGAAGGAGGAGATGATTGCACTTGCCCAGACCAGAACGATCAGGGTAATCATTAAGTTGCCACCTGTTACATCGATCAATGCTTGAGCCATCATATTGATAACGCCGGTTTCAGCCATGCCGCCAACAACGATAAACAAGCCTGCAAAGAAACCGATGGTAGTCCATTCAACGTCATTGATGACATCTTCAATATCAACACGGCTAATTAACAACATTAACGCTGCGGCAGTAAGAGCGATAACACTTGGCAGAATGTCAAAGATACCGTGAAGCACGAATGCAAGTGCAACAACAAAAATCATAACGACACTCTTTTTGAAAAGAGTGGGATTATGAATAGCCTCTTTTTCGCTCAGCTCCATAACAGCTGCTTTCTTATCATCACCAACAGCCATCTTGCGACCATACATAAAGTAGAAAACAAGAATGCAGGCTGCCATGATTACAACAACGGCTGGTCCGTCGTACATCAAGAAGTCAAAGAAGCTTAAATTAGCTGCTGAGCCAATCATGATGTTAGGCGGGTCACCAATAAGTGTTGCGGTACCACCAACATTAGAAGCGATGATTTCAGTGATAAAGAATGGAATTGGGTTGATGTCGAGCAGTACACGACAAACCGTGTAGGTTACTGGACCGATCAACAATACCGTGGTTACGTTATCCAAGAATGCCGACAGGATTGCCGTAATCAAGGAAAACAGGATCATGATGATCCACGGATTACCTTTTGCTGTTTTAGCTGCTTTGATTGCTAAGAATTCAAAGATGCCGGAACCTTTGACAACTGCGACAAACAACATCATGCCTACTAATACGCCTAATGTGTTGAAATCGATGTGTTCGACGCCTGTGTCAAATGTTACAACGCCAGCCAAAATCAGCACCACCGCACCAGCAAGTGCTGCTGTAGCACGATGGACCTTCTCCGAGACAATGAGAGCCATTACCGCGACGAAGACGATGATTGAGATGATTTGTGCTGTAGTAAACATAATGACCAAGATTATAGACATTTGTTACTTATCTGCATCGAGAAATTTAAGAATTTCTTTTTAAAGGGGTGCGATTGGTCTTATAAGAGCCAGTCGCGCGTGAGAATGGACACCCCTATGATGACGATTAAAAGACAGCCATAGAACGCGTTCGGTTGATTCATAGGTATACGCTATTAAATAAAAATAGGGAGGACGTTAATACGTAGGCATATATCTAAATCATAAGAGTTCTATCAGAAAAGCTTTCTTAATCTGATTCTCTTTTAAAGGGTTTGTGGAAACCTTACTCCTATAAACAAAGCGTGGAGCGGCCTGAACACGTTCATCCTTGTTAGTGCGATTCTGTCAAGGGCGCAAAACACAGGCTAAAACATCGAAACATTTTCTCTTACTATGAATCTAGTGGAAACAATCACTTACAGCAAATAGGAATTATGAACGCGTTCACCAATCGATTAGTAAACATAGGTCGATGAATATAAGTTAATAAGAAAACATAGTGTGTGTAAATAATATTTCTTTTATCACATTAATCAACATTCGTGGTCAATTAGATTGACTTCTCAAGTTGACCAAAAATGAAACCTGACTTTATCAGGGGTGTACTACGCGTATGCATCGACGCGTCCCCGCTAAACGGTGAAGCCGAAGGAAAACCTAGAAAAGGCAAAATGCTTTTTCATTGATACTCGAAAAGAGAGGGGATGCAATGAGCAAAAACTGGTTCTCAAAGGAGCCCAGCACTCAGATGGCTGGTAAAACTGCAATGATTATGGGTGGTGGCTCTGGTATTGGTAAAGCAACCGCTGAGCTCTTTGGTGCTGCTGGCTGCAATCTTATGATCTGCGGCGTTCCTGAGCAGCTTTGCCTCGACACTGCTGAGGAGTTACGCGCTGAGGGCTACAATGCAATCGGTATGCTTTGCGACGGTACCAAGCAGGACATGATCGACGCTACTATCGAAAAGACGGTAGACGAGTTTGGCTCCCTTGATTACGTTATTTCTACTGCAGGTATTGCTTTGCCTCGCATGAACGCTATGGACACCACTGAGGCTGACTGGGACAAGATCTTTGCTGTAAATGCAAAGGCTAACTGGTTCGTTTCTACTGCAGCTGCTCGCAAGATGAAGGAATTGGGCACCAAGGGCAAGATCGTTTTGGTATCTTCTGCTCGTGGTATCAACGCTATGGAGAACATTGCTCTCTACAGCACCACCAAGTCTGCAGTTATGGGCATGGTTCGCGCACTCGCAGTTGACTTCGCTCCTTATGGCATTCAGGTTAACGGCATCGCACCTGGCTACGTTATGACTCCAATGGTTGAAAAAGTATTCGCTGAGCAGCCTAAGCAGCAAGAGTACGTTTACAGCCGTACACCATCTCAGGTAAAGATGGGCTCTCTCGAAGAAATGGCTATGGGCATCTTCTTCCTCTGCTCACCTGTTACCGATTACACCACTGGTCAGACCCTCATTATGGACGGTGGCTGGTCTATCCAGTAATTCGATTTATATCGAACAATCAAGCAACTGACGCATATGCGTCAGTTGCTTAACCCTTTAAGAAACAAAATCTTCCTTAGTACACATTTACTCACTTGAAAGGGGTATTTAATGGAAGGAAAAATGAACGCAGTTCTTATGACCGAGCCTAAGGCAGGAGCATGGGAGTACGTTGAGGATGTAGATATTCCACAAATTGCTGATGATGAAGCTCTCATTGAGATCAAGGCTTGCGGCATTTGCGGCACTGACCATTCTTTGCATGGTTGGAATGAGGCTATTGCTAACTCATACAACATTCAGTTCCCAGCAATCTTTGGCCATGAGTTCTCTGGCGTAATTGCTGAGCTTGGCGCAAATGCACCAAAGGATCTCTATGTTGGCCAGCGTGTAACTGCTAATCCTGTTCTCTTCGATAATACTTGCGAGTATTGCGACAAGGGCTTGGTTAACATTTGTGACAACCGTCCATTCTATGGCACTGACCTTCCTGGTGGATTCGCTAAGTACATGAAGATTCGTGCTAGCAATGTAATCCCAATGCCAGATGACGTATCTTTCGTACAGGGCGCATTGATTGAGCCACTTTGTGTTGCTTTAAATGCTGTTGAGCGCGTACATCCTGAAGCAGGCGACACTGCATTAGTTATGGGCCCTGGCCCAATCGGCTTGCTTATGGTTGCTGTTTTGAAGCAGGCATATGGTATTCAGAAAGTTCTCTGCTCTGGTCTTGCTAATGACGTTAAGCGTCTTGAGGTTGCTGAGAAGCTCGGTGCTATCACCATTAATGGTTCTGAAGTAGACGTAATCGAGAAGGTTGCTGAACTTACTGACGGCAAGGGTCCTCAGATCATTCTTGATGCTGCAGGTCACTTCACCGTTGTTCAGCAAGCTGTTGAGATGGTTGCTAAGAACGGACGCATTGGTATTACCGGTCTTCCTGCAAAGCCTTCTACCATCCCAATGACTCCAATCGCTATGCGTCAGATCTCCATTATTGGTTCTCGCGCTTATGAGCGTAAGCACTGGCGTCAGGCTTTGAACCTCTTGGCAAATGGCCTCGATATCAGCCTTGTTTCCAACTTTGTTCTTCCTTTGAGCGATTGGAAGAAGGGCATGGATCTTATCGACGCAGGTGAAGGCCTCCGCGTTATCCTTGAGCCGTAAGATTGTTTGGTTTCATAACGTTTCGGTTGTAAGGGGATCCTTACAACACAGCTGAGATAATTAGGTGGTGTCTCAGATGCATGGGACACCACCTCAAAATTAATCGATACCAATCAGATTTATCCATCACGAGATCCAGGCTTTTAAAAGTCACCGCTTAGTGCGACCTGTAATGGTCTGGATTATTCTTCTAGTACAGAAGGGAAAGGACAAATATGAGTGCATTGGAAGGCGTAATCGTCGTCGACCTCACCCAATATGCAGCAGGTCCTGCTGTAAGCCGTCTTCTCGGTGAAATGGGCGCAACGGTAATTAAAGTTGAACCATTCACTGGTGATGAACAGCGTACCCAGGGCATGGCATGGGGCATGAATTACAAGAGCGAATTTGACGATGTTGCTTATGACTGCGGTTCCTTCAACAAGGAATGGACTGCAATTGACTGCAAGAACCCAGAGGGCAAGCAAGCTATGATGGATCTTCTTGCAAAGGCAGACATCTTCGTTACCTCTTTACGTGACGGTGCTTTAAAGCGTCTTGGTCTTGATTACGAGACTCTTCATGAGGTGTTCCCTAAGCTTGTTTGGGCACAGAATCGTGGTTATGGCGAGTTTGGTCCTATGAAAGACGCTAAGGGCTTTGACGCAACTTCATTTGCTGCACGTTCTGGCGTAGTTTCCGCTATTCCGCAAGCTAATGAGCACTACGAGCCGGGCAACTCTCCTATTGCATTTGGTGACTGGAATGCTGCTAATGCTCTTACCGCTGGTGTTCTTGGCGCTTATGCAGGTGCTCTTCGCACAGGCGTTGGTGACAAGGTAACGGCTAGCCTCTATCACGTAGGTACTTGGGCTATGACTTCTGCTTTGATCGCAGAGCAGCAGGGTTGCAAGCATCCTAAGGATCGTATGGAGGCAAAGTGCCCAACCAACAACTCTTATGTATCTTCTGACGGCATTTGGTTCTTAATGTGCTTTGGTAACTACAATAAGTACTGCAAGCTCGTTTTCGAGACTCTTGAAATGGATCCAAAGTACTACACTGATCCTGAGCTCAATACTCTTGAGGCTTTGGCAGAGAATGGCCGTTACACCGAGGTTGACGCTGCAATCCATCAGGCTTGCAAGAAGTTCCCATATGAGGAGCTTGAGAAGCGCTTCCGTGAAAACGATATTCCATTTGAAAAGATTCAAACTGTTGCTGACGTTCTTCGTGACGAAGAGGCATTTGCCAATGACCAACTCCGCCGCGTAAAGTACGAGAAGCAAGGTCCTACAAGCCAATTTACTGAAGGCGATGAGTATATTATTACGACACCACCTTTCCGCATTGCTTCAATTGGTGACCCTGTTCTTTATCGTTCACGTCCTATCGGATATGATACGCGTAAGATCTTGAAGAACATTGCTGGTTACACTGACGAGCAAGTTGATAAATTGGCTGCAGACGGTGCAGTACTTGAGTACTCTGGTGATCCTGTACCTGCATCTGTATTCGAGCCAAGCTATGGTCCAAACTCTAAGAAGGAGAAGTAAGGTTAATGGCTAAGGAAAAGACCCCATTCTCAAACATTACTGTTTTAGACTTTTCTCGCTACCTCCCTGGTGGCTATGCAACTCAGACTCTTGC
>UQML01000021.1 GCA_900542265.1 uncultured Eggerthella sp.
GGCAGGCTCGCTAAAAGTCTTATCTTGTCACGCGAGGCGCTAAAAACAAAAAAGAGCACGCCCGTACTCCATCTCGGCCGCGCTGCCAGTCCGCGCTCGGTACCGAAACCCCATCGCCCGTATGCCTTTACCCGTAAGGAAATCGCTTCATAAAACATGCACGATGCATCCGCGATGTGTAGTATCATCTTTGTCGTAAGACTTGGCATCCTGAAAGGAAGCACCTATGCCCAGTACCGTTCTCCTTGGCGCTCAGTGGGGCGACGAGGGTAAAGGCAAAATTACTGACCTTATTTCTTCTGATTATGATTACGTGGTTCGTTACCAAGGCGGCAACAATGCTGGCCATACGGTAATCCATGGCGACGTTAAATTGGCGCTCCATCTCATTCCATCGGGCGTGATGTATGACCATATTACACCGGTGATTGGTAACGGTTGTGTCATTGATCCTTCCGTGTTGATTGAAGAGATGACCATGCTCAACAACGCGGGATTTGCTACCGACAACCTTAAAATTTCGTGTGATGCGCACGTTATCATGCCTTACCACATTGAGCTTGATGGAGCTTCTGAGCGCAGGTTGGGCAAGCATATGATTGGTACGACCAAGCGTGGTATTGGTCCAGCTTATGAGGATAAAGTAGCACGCGTCGGCATCCGTGTTCAAGACTTACTGGATGAGAAAATCTTCCGCGAGAAGGTTGAAGCCGCGCTTTATTTAAAGAACCAAATCTTAGACAAGATTTATGGGCTTCCTACCTACACTGTGGATCAAATTTGTGAAGCATACCTTCCTTATGCTGAGGTAATCCGTCCGCATATGGCAGAAACCACACAGATGCTCAACCAAGCTCTACGTGAGGATAAAAACATCCTGTTTGAAGGCGCGCAGGGCACTATGCTTGATATTGACCATGGCACCTATCCGTTTGTCACCTCATCGTCTTGTTGTGCGGGTGGCGCACCTACCGGATCAGGTGTAGGTCCTAAGGCTATCAACAAAGTTTTGGGTATTGCTAAAGCCTATATCACCCGTGTCGGCTCCGGTCCTTTCCCGACTGAGCTTCATGATGAAACAGGTGAGCTCCTCTGCAAAGTTGGCGGCGAGTACGGTGTCACCACGGGACGCAAGCGTCGTTGTGGTTGGTTTGATGCGGTTGAAGGCCGCTATGCTGCAGAGGTTAACTCCATGACGGATATGGCAGTTACCAAGCTCGACGTGCTCTCTTGTGTACCGCGCATCAAAGTATGTGTGGCCTATGAGGCTGACGGCAAAACCTACGATTATTTCCCCATGCAGCATAGCGTGATTTATCCTAAAAACGTCACTCCCGTCTATGAGGAGTTGCCCGGTTGGGAAGGCATTGATATCTCAGGCTGCAAGACGTTTGAAGAGCTTCCTCAAAATGCTCAGCGCTATATTACCTACCTTGAAGAGGTTACCGGTGTTCCTGCTTCCATTATTGCGGTAGGTCCTGATCGTAACCAAACCATCTTTAGAGGCTGGGAATCCAAATAATAATGAATGACTGCGCCCCGCACAATATTGACAACGAGGGCGCAGTTTTTGTAACGCAGCTCAGGCGATGCTGCCAACAACACAAGGAGACTTGAATAATGAACATTCTGGTTTTAGGTAGTGGTGGACGCGAGCATGCACTTGCTTGGGCACTTGCAAAATCTCCGCGTACCACTGAACTCTATGTTGCTCCCGGCAATGGGGGGACGGCGCATGTGGCCACCAATATTACTGGTCTCGATATCAACAACGGGGAAGCCGTCTTGGGTTTTGCGCGTGATCATGCTATTGATTTGGTAGTTATTGGACCTGAGGCACCGCTTGTTGCTGGTGTTGCTGATGTATTGCGCGCGGCGGACATTATGGTGTTTGGCCCTGACGCCCAAGGCGCTCAGCTCGAGGGTTCTAAAACCTACTCCAAACAGTTTATGGTAGACAACAATATTCCTACTGCTCGGTATGCTTCTTTTAGCGATGAGGCAGCCGCGCGCGCCTACTGCGAAGAGCTTGGTGCTCCCCTTGTGGTGAAAGCTGACGGCTTGGCCGCCGGTAAAGGCGTCATCATCGCTGAGAAGCTCGAAGACGCCTTGCAAGCAGTGAGCGACTGCTTTAGTGGCGCTTTTGGAGATGCGGGTTCAACCGTGGTTATTGAAGAGATGCTTACCGGGCCAGAGTGCTCACTGCTTGCCTTTGTTACCGGCGGCCAAGCGTTTTGCATGGCTCCGGCACAAGATCACAAGCGTGCTTATGATGGAGACCTTGGGCCTAACACCGGCGGCATGGGTGTTTATTCGCCCGTGCCCATCGTCACCCAAGAAGAAATGGCGGAAATGGTGCGCATCATGGAAGTTGCTGCTGCAGCAACCGCGTGTCCGCCTTTTGAACACGACTATCGTGGCTGTCTCTACGGCGGCTTTATGCTTACCCCTGAGGGTCCTAAAGTTCTCGAGTTCAACGCGCGTTTTGGGGATCCTGAAACGCAGGTCGTTCTCCCGCGTCTTGAGTCTGATCTTGTCGATATCATGGAGGCTGTCGCACTGGGTAAGCCGGAAGACATCGAGCTTTCTTGGTCTGAAGACTGGGCGGTATCGGTAGTGCTTGCTTCTGATGGCTATCCTGGATCTTATGAGAAGGGCAAAGTCATCTTAGGAATTGAAGAGGCTGAGGATCAGAATAAAACTATCGTCTTTCATGCGGGTACCACGTTGAATGCTGATGGTGAGCTTGTCACCAATGGTGGTCGCGTTCTCAATGTTGTTGCGCTTGGTTCTACCTTTGAAAAAGCGCGCGATCGTGCGTATCGCGGTGTCGAGTGCATCAATTTTGAAGGAAAGCAGTTCCGCAGCGACATCGGCAAGCGTGCACTCGAAGGCCGCAGCGCCTGGGAGTAGCGGTCATCGGTTTCGCATCATCATTTCCAAATCAAAATTCCGGTGGCGCAATCTGCACTCCTGCAAGCGATCCACCCATTTGCTCAGCAATACAAAACGTCATGTAGAGCGGTAGATAATGCACGGGCTTTCCTGCGCGCGCTCCTTGCGACACATTGGCCATCGAGAGCACGCAGGCTTCATTGATGCCAAAGTCCTCGGTTGAAAGCAAATTATTGAGCGCGGTATGTAGTTTGTAATCCTTGCCCGATTTAACTTCAATCGGCAACAAAGATCCGTCATCACGCTCAATAATAAAATCGACTTCGCCTTTGCGGTTATTGCGAAAGTAATACAGGTTGGGATCGCGACAAACAAGCTCTTGCGCAACTGCGTTTTCATACACAGCACCAAAATTGATAGCGGGAGAATTGGCAATCACATCGAGCATCGTTTGCGAACTATATTGCGCGAGCAGCAATCCTGTATCAGAACTATAGAGCTTAAATTTGTTCGCCTGTGCCGTCCGCTTAAGAGGGCGCTTGGGCTCCGTGGTCGCATACACCGGAATCACCACAGCTGCATCAATGAGCCAGTCAAAATCATGAGCGTAACGCTCAAACATGCCGCCCTTCTTGAGTGCATCCATTCGAAACCGCTTGTTCTCTTTATCAAGCTGACTCGGCACTGCATCAAAGACGGCACGAATTTGTGGCGCCCGCGGTTCGGCATACTGTGCGATATCATATCGATAATTCTCAACAATCTGCTCGCATACAAAGCGAACAGCCCCCACATCATACGACGAATCAAGATACGTCTGCACCGCTTCAGGCATGCCGCCGATTGCCACATAGTATCGATATAGACTGATCAAGCGTTCATGAAGTCCTTCATCAAGAGGAATAAGCTGGCGATGGGCTTCACGGATCTGATCAATAATCGCCGGCGATACGTTTTGTGACCAGCAAAACTCTTCGAAATCAAGCGGGAACATACGCTCAATCTGCGCGTAGCCGACAGGGAAAGAGCGAGTTCCTTTAAGTTCGGTTCCGAGCATTGATCCCGACAAAACAAGGGGGAATCTTCCATCCTCGACAAGGAACTTAGCAACAGTAAGAATATCGGGTGCTACTTGAATTTCGTCCAAAAAGATAAGAGAAGCGTGCGGAACTAACGGGGTGGTTGATAACAGAGAAAGGCGGGCAATAAAGTCCTGCGTGTCGCTTGCCTCAGAAAGCAGGCGCGCTGCTGCTCTGTTTTCAAGGAAGTTAATCTCAACAAGATGATCGAAATTGTTTTCTGCAAAGTGACGGACAACAAAGGTCTTACCCGTCTGCCGAGCGCCAACCAATAAAAATGCTTTGTTCTTGGGAGAGGCATGCCACTGTTCTAAGGTAGCTTCTATCTTGCGTTTGAGTGCCACGAGAATCCTCCTTGTGTCCAATACAGAAAGAATAGTAGCATGTATGTGTCTAACACAGAAAGAAATTTGCTAAAAATGTGTCTAACACAGAAAAATGGCCAATTTTGTATCTAACGCAGAAACCGGCATAATTTGGCAAAATTTTGGGAAAATTCAAAGCTGCAAGCCATTCATTCGCCGCTTTTATTGCGCATCCGGATATCTCTTCTCTTGACCCGGTAAGGGAGTTGCGTATAATAGTTACTCGCGTCACAGCTGACACGCATGACGTAAAACATATCTGGTCGGATAGCTCAGATGGTAGAGCAGCGGACTGAAAATCCGCGTGTCGAGGGTTCAAGTCCCCCTCCGACCACCATGAATTTCCACCCGTTTTGCCTGTTCAGAGCGGGTTTTCTTTTTGAAGATTACGACACAAGCCACAATAATGAACAAGAAAAAGCAAATCTTGTAAGTTCATTCAACCAGGTATTACAATAGGCTCCAATAACTGTTGGGTTATGATATCAAACTCTTGGGTTGTACAAAAATTGTATGTGTAGTTCGTAGTAGACTCGGGAGGTTTAACCATGCACCGCACAAGTACTGTGCATTTTATAATGCTATAAGGAACCGTATGAAAAAGCTGCTTTCGTATTCTCATCTTAAAAACACCAAACAGGCAGTCAATAAGGCATTTTCCTGTTTCATCGCTGTTATTCTTGTAATGGGGCTTTCGCTGCCAGTTGCGGGTGTTCCTGCGTTCTCTTATGCTGATGAGCCGTCAGGTACTACAACAATTTTAAATACTGAGCGCAATGTAGATGTACCAGAAGGGGAGTATGTTTATGTTCCTGGTGAAGGCACTGTTGCGCTAACACCTAGTATGCAGCCCCTAGCGGCCGCTCGAACATCAACTAACCAAGCGGCTTCAACCTTGAGCATTGATCCTTCTAACCAGGTGCAGATGAACGTGCTTGTTGAGAACCGCTTTACAGGACTCAATCCGGCAAACACTAAAGTCAATTTGTATGATTACACCTCATACAAAGTTGATGGGAACGACGAGCAATTCAGTTCTTCGGATCCGACAAACTGGTTAGGCACTACAAGTAATCCTAATATCAATACGGGTCATGCTCTTACTTTTGGTAATGGCATGAATAATGATATGGGATATTGGAATGCAGGTTCTGGTTCTGGTATGGGAGTATTTTCTGGATACACGCCAGGCTTTCAAAATATTGTTGCTCCTACATTAGGAGCAGATGGTTATCCGATGCTGTCGGAAGCAAGCGCTTCCGTGCAAGGAGGCGGTACGGAGTATGCTGCAATTGACGTAGCGCCTGGTTGGACTACGCGTTCGCTCACTACGTGGCCGCTTGTGGGTGGATTTGATAGCAATCCACCACTCTACAGTACCGCAAAGCGCTACGGTGATGCAGATTTTCCGCTTGCTAGCTGGGCAACGCCAGGTCAAGCGCTCTATCCTTCAGCAGGAGGAAAAAATATTTCTGATACTGTGCAAAACCAGTGGAACAAAGATCGTTCCCTCAATTATCTTTTTGATACGAGTGCAGCGGCAAGTAGTGCACCAGGACGAACGGAAACCCATGAAGATGTAAAGGGATTATTCCAGATTGATGATCAAGGATATTATTATTACAACATGCGCCAAAATTTCGCGCAGTATACTGCTAATGCGGTAGAAGGACGCGATGGTTCCATAATTCCTGCTAATAGCTTTATCCTCTACAATGCTCCTGCGGGTGTGCGTACTGATGGTGCACCTATTGGCAATTTCTTTCCCTTTAACACGGGAGAGCAAGTCTTTAAGGTGGAGAATGACAAGCTGGTAAGTGATATTTATGCTGCCAATGGAGTGAGACGTGCTGATGGGGTTATTTCACCAGCAGATTCTAATCTTGCTCAGGGAAAGCCTCTTATGAACCATAATTTAGGTATGTCTATGGAGACAGATTTCCGCCAGCCTATTAACGGTAAAGTGGGAACCAACGACATGACCTTTGAGTTTATCGGAGATGATGATCTTTGGGTTTTTGTCGATGATGTGCTTGTACTTGATTTAGGCGGTATCCACTCAGAGCTCTACGGTACTATCAACTTTGCAACAGGAGAAGTTGATATGGGCACCGCATTTAAAGCAGATGCGGATGGCAATAGTATTAAAGCGCCAGCAGTCCGATCGACTACTATTAAAAACATGTTTGAGGCAGCAGGAAAAGCTGATGATGTGCGTTGGAATGAGGACACATTTGCTTCAAGTACTTCGCATACCTTGAAGATGTTCTATTTTGAGCGAGGCAATTATGACTCATCGCTTTCTGTCCGCTTCAACTTGCAGCCTGCTCTATATCAGCGTATCAAGAAAGTTGATCAAAACGGCAATGCACTTGCAGGAGCAGAATTTGATCTGTACGAGGTTAATGTTCCTGCTGGTACAACTACTGACAATGCACAGAATGTTACACTTGACCAAGTGAGTGTTAAGGGCGCACCGCTTACGCATTTAGTGACGGACCAAAATGGTGATGCCCGCTTTGTTAGCAATGATACCGTTGGAACTGATCAAGAAGAACCATTCAATTTCTCGGATCGTTATGATGGCGGAAGTAATGGGCTGCTCTATATTCTGCGTGAGACCAAAGCGCCAGCTGGATATAAGTCGGTACCTACTGATTTGCTGTTGCGCTTCAATCCAGAAAATACCATGCTCATTGTAAACAACCGCTATCAATCAGGTGCATATGCAAGCTTCAATAGTTATGTAACGGGGAATAATGGTTCGATCTATTTTGGACAGATTGGCGAAAACGGAGAGATGGTAAGCAAGATCCCTGACGATCAATTGGGTGGTGCCACTACCGCACAAGTTCCGCTTAATTCGCAGCGATATGGCCTTACCGTTGCGGTGCCTATGATCAAACAGACGCATTACCATAATGATCGTGCGTGGTATCCACTATATGGTGATAATCTCATGGGATTTCAGACGGTTAAAGTGGGGGAGCTTGATGCTTCTTATCAACAGTATCGTCAAGATACGCGTGTGGCAACACTTACAGCAGCACTTATGCAAGCTGCTGAGCATTATCGTTCAAGCCAAGGTCTAGATCAAAATCATACCGAGGGTTGGTATCTTGATTGGAATGAAGAAAACAATCGTCTTGAAGGGGTTCTTCAAAATCTACCAGGACGCGCTGATCGTTATATTCTCACCAACTCAAAGGGTGACATGAGAATGTACTATGCCCTTATTGAACCTGATGCGCTTGCACGAGCTCTTGGTGTTTCTGAAGACGCTGTTTGTGCTATGAGTAGTGCCGAGCGCTACAATGCTCTCGGTAGGGTGACTATGGAGGCACTAGATGCTGGCGAGGGCGCACCTACTGATCGCCTTAATGAGTTGGTGCAGCTTATTAATCCTTATTCTGATAATTTCCAAGAGCGTGGTTATACAGGACTTGATATCTCTGAGTTTATTCGTAATTTTCGCACGGTACTTTATATTCCCAACGAACAGCGTCAGCTACGAGTGACTAAAATTGACCAGAATGGTATTGCTAGAAATGGGGCAGAATTCGCGCTCTATTCCACTAAAGATGACGCTGATCAGGATGCAAATCGTGTTTCATCAGGTGTTACTGCAACAATTGATGGAGTAGATGGAATGCTTGTTTTTGAGCCCCGTCAAAGTCACGATGCCATGCAAGATGGCTATGCTGATATGGCATGGCCTAATGTCACTTATGAGAGTGGTGCGCAAACGTACTATCTAAAAGAAACGCGAGCTCCTCAAGATTGTGAAATTAATCCTACAATCATTCCAGTCAAAGTAGGGGTCTACTCAATCTATGCTGACGCGGGCACACCGGATGATGCGGTAAGCGTTTCAGCAGGAGTAGGTAAACTTACCCAAACCATGGTGCAGTATGCTGCTGAAGGTGATGTAAATATTACCTTGCGTGACATCACCTCATTCGCTCAGCAACAACCATCAGATTCATTTGGCCTGCGTGATTGGCGTGATGTCTACCTTGCTAATACAGGTACGACAAAAATACCATGTTCTATGGATCTACATTATGGCTCAAATGCTGTTATTGACTATGGTTTATCTGATGAAGATGGCGGCAAGAATATTCAGCCGTTCTTTGTGACTGATACAGGATATTTACGTACGCGAGTGCAGCAGAACCTACACGAGCACGATGACCCCAATGATCCGCAGCATTCAGAAGCTAATGCTGATGATCTTGGTGATATGGATATAACGAGTCTATTTAGCTTAATTAATACCGTTATTGTGACCGACAAGAATGCAGCGGCTCCCGCTGCGGGCAACCTTTCTCTTTCAAAGACGGTAACAGGAAATACTCTTGTTGATGAGCAATACACACAACTATTCCATTTTGTTTTGCATCTGTATGATGGGTCGGGCGCTGAAGTTCCCAATACTGAGCGTTATTACTTCTATGGAAAGGATCGTACGGGATATATTGGAAGTGGCGATGAGATTCCTTTACATCACGATGAAAATATTGTTGTAATAGGCATTCCTGAGGGCTATTCCTATTCGATTAGTGAAGTTGATGGGGATCAGGACGGATTATTCGTTTCGCCAATTGGAGGAACTGTTGCAGGTAAGATTGAGCAGGGTATACAGCATACGGTGCAGTTTGTAAACTCGCAAGATAAACCCAAGCCTCCATCGCCTGACAACCCTGATACGCCTGTTGATCCAGATAATCCAAACTTAGATGACTCTAACAACGATTTTCATTCAGGCGACACGCAAGATGATCGCAATGGGTCTTTAATTGCGCAAACCGGTGATTATCCTCTCATGCTTGTAGTGGTAGGTCTTATTATGTTGGCTGTTTGCGCTGCGGGAGTAGCGAGGTATACTCATTGTCGCCTTCGTCATCAAAGCAATCGCTCTCGCTAAAAGGGTACTTTGTTGTCTTGATTAATGTTCAATGAAGTATTTGCTTTAGAAGATCTAAATAAAGGAATCAAAAACCAAAGGAACCACCCATGAGCCAATCATGTACCGATAATTGCAAATCCTGCTCCAAGAACTGCGGTGATCGTCGCGAGCCTCAGAGTTTTCTCGCTGATCCCAATCCCAAGTCTAACGTCAAGAAAGTCATTGGTGTCGTGAGTGGTAAAGGCGGTGTAGGCAAATCGCTCGCAACTTCGCTTTTGGCTTCAGCTTTCGCCCAGCTTGGCAAGCGTGTGGGTATTCTTGATGCGGATATCACGGGTCCTTCTATCCCGCGCATGTTTGGCATTCATGGCCAGGCCATGGGCAGCCCCGACGGTCTTATTCCTGTGCAAGCAGCTGATGGCACAGGAATCATGTCGACCAATTTGCTCCTTGGCAATGAGACCGACCCCGTTATCTGGCGCGGTCCGGTGATTGCGGGCGTGGTTAAGCAATTTTGGAGCGATGTGGTGTGGGGTGACATTGACTATCTCTTTGTTGATATGCCTCCCGGAACGGGCGATGTTCCCCTGACCGTCTTTCAGTCGCTGCCCGTCGATGGCATCATCGTGGTCACCTCTCCTCAGGAGCTCGTGAGTATGATTGTGGCCAAAGCGGTCAATATGGCTAAAGCGCTCAATGTTCCCGTGATGGGTTTGGTTGAAAACATGTCGTATTTCATCTGCCCCAACTGCAACGAGAAGCACTACATTTTCGGCGAGACTAAGCTGGACGCTCTGGCAAAAGAGTTCGGCATTTCTGCAACAGCGCAGATTCCTATGGATCCGCATATTGCAGAATTGTGCGATGAGGGCCACGTAGATCAAGTGCCCGCTCCTTGGCTCAAAGACATCATCGCCGCCCTTTCCTAAAGCAACTAGGTCAAACGGTAAGAATTAAGAATAATAACGCTTTACGATAATAACGTAAGGCGTTATTATCTTTTTATGATTATTTCTTTTGCCGATGAAGACACAAAAAAGCTAGCTCAAGGAATAAGAGTTAAACGTTTTATTGCATTTGACCGTGTTGCTAAACGTAAGTTATTACAACTTCAAGCTGCATTGACTCTAGATGATCTGAGGATTCCTCCAGGTAATCATCTTGAGGCGTTGAAGGGTGACAGGATTGGAACGTATAGCATCAGAATTAATAATAAAATGCGACTTTGCTTTCGATGGACTGAAGCTGGCGCTGAAGATGTAGAAATCGTTGATTATCATTAATTAGAAAAGAGGGAGCAACATGGGTGAATATCACTATGAATATATTTCAATATCGCCTGGTGAATTACTGCAGGAAGAATTTTTGGAGCCTTTGGGTATTTCAAAATATCGTTTAGCAAAAGAGATTGGTGTGCCTGCTGGACGTATAGGGCAAATAGTTGCTGGAAAGCGATCCATTACTGCTGATACAGATTTGAGGCTTTGCAAATTCTTCGGTCTTTCTAATGGTTACTGGCTTCGCGCTCAAGCAGCCTATGATACTGAGGTAGCGCAACATGAATTAGAGGATGAGTTAAATAAAATTAAGCCTTGGAATAGTGCAGCTTAATATAAAAGTAGTGTTAACGTATTCTTGTAAAGGTTATTTTGTGGCTAAGTTTAATTATTCAAGACTTAGCCGTTTCTTTTTGAATCCTACAACTCAGGTCTATCCTTGAACGATTCATCGCGCACGCCAACCGCATCATCAAAGGCATCGCTTCCATCTTGAAAGCCAATATGCCAATGGCGCGCATCGCAAAATGGTTTGTCAGATGAGGCTCCGCAGCGACAAAGTGCATAACGGTTGCGCTTCTCATACACGGAACCGTCAGCGCTGACAAGGGGAATGCCACCACGCACAAAGATGGGGCCACTGGCATGTTTTTCGGGATCTTCGAGAAGCACAATGCTCGGCTCGAACGTTTGCTCATATACCTGACCGGTCTGTTTGTCGTGATGTTCAAAGCGACCGGTTGGGCACTGCCAGGATGCTGCAATCAGCTCTTGCGCGTCGGCATCTGCATCACGCATCATCTCCCAAACACTCCCATCGCGCCTATGACACAACCGCGCAAACGCACACCGCTTGTCATCGTGCAGCTCGAGCTCCGCGCCATCAAAAACATGAGTGCGCTCCTCGTATGGCTCGCGCGATGCCGTCTCCGTTCCATCAAAATCACCGCAACTATGCGCATGTACATGAGCGCCATCGCAAAACGGCATATGCTGTGACGCACCACAGCGGCAGAGGCGATACGTCGCGCCAACCTCATACTCCTTTAAACGGTTGTACTGGAGATGCGCTCCGTCAGACGCTTCTACCAAAATGTCTTCATAAAGCGGCACGTCACCCGTCACGACATATGGCCCATGTTCGATAATGGTGATTGATGGTTCGTGCGCCATGATTGCAGTCCTTCCGTATCTTGATCGGATCTTACGCAGATCTCAAATAAATCTCAAATAAATCTTAAGTCGGTCTTATAACAATCTCATATAGAGTGCAGGTACCGTATAACCAGGTCTTATTTGTAGCTGAAACGTATTTCAACTTTGCATTAAGCGTGTTTCATCCTGGTCTTGTCTTGATTTCATCCTGATTTGATTTTTGTCTGATACGGCGTTAGTAAAGACTTTATTCCTATATCCATAAAAAATACAAATACTCATGAATTTACTATGAATAATCGTAATGAGTTATGACAAAAAATATTGCGCAAACATGCCTAAAACGGTAATCTTCTCTATCCAGTGATTACATAATTGTGTGTATTTATAACTTTCCAAAAATGAAAGACTATAAATGTGAATAAATTGTCAGTATAGTAACAATTGGGTAATCACCTGGGGATAATCGGGATTTTTGGGTACGGGCACACATTCTAAAAAACAAACCACGTATAAACAGCATTCGCACTAGGAACGCACTAAACGCACTAGAAACGTACTACACAATTCAATACACGCTCGTACGCAAAATCCGCTGGCTACACCCCAGGAAAAAATAGTAAGTAAGTTACTCGCTTATATCTTTAGGGGGACATTATGCGAGCACGAGTAATGGGCAAAGCAAACGCTGCATTAGCCGCACTGCTGGCGTTTGTTTTTGCATTCAGCCTCTTGGGTATACCCGCGCCTGCACTAGCAGAGACTACAGCGGATAACCCAGGGGAAGAGCAGGTTAAGCCTATCACCGTAAGCGGTGCTGATTTTTTGCAGCCAACCGCACAAGGATGGGAACTGCTTAAAGTAGACAACCTTAGTGATCAAGCAATTTACATCACGGTTAAAAAAGATGGAAAACCACTCAGTAATCCTTTTAAGTACACCGCTGATATGAATCAGGCTGGTTCTAGTGAGGATTATGCTGGTTCTGGTGCGCAGATTGCACAAATCGTTGGCGTTCAGATGAGGGCATCAACGGGTGCAACAGAGGGGCAAACAGCTGCTGAGTTGTTAGGTGATCCTACCAGCCATAGCACCTATACCGTTGAAGTAAGTAATGCTTTGATGCAAGGTGACACCCTCTATAGCGGCACAATATATCCTGTATATGGAAAGCTTGTAAACAAAGACCAAACTGAAGACCAGACCCCCGAGTTGGTGCTTCTTGGTATTCGCACTGCAGACAAAAACGAAGTGACCAAAGTTAAGAATTTGGGTGTTGGTCAAACCTACTACAAGCAAAATACAATGGAAGATGCGCACCCCATCGCTTATAGCATTCCTAGCGGAACCGTCTGTGATAATACTTTTGATGAGCACTTGCAGGCCTATGTTGTTACGTATGAGCAGAATTCAGCTGACAGCGTAGAGGGTGTTGTTAACTACGTTGATCCTGATGGCAAGGTCGTAAAGACTGAGACTTTCAGCGGAATTGATCAGGATGGCAAAGTAGTTCACATTAAAAAGTCATTTACGGCAGCTGACCCCGAGAACGCAGAAACCATTAATTACTACCGCGCAATTTCAAGCCTCGGTGGAACAAAGGTTATGCTCACCCCATCGCAAGCTTCTTACACGGTGCTCGTAATGCCGGTAAAGAATATGGATGAGCAGTCTTATGACGTAGTTGTTAAGTACGTTGACGAGCATGGCTCACTATTGTGGAGTGATACGGTTGGCGTTGCTGGCTATGGATATCGCTACACGCTCCCTAATACGTTCTCTATGAATAAGCAATCAGGTGTTGAGAGCGCTGACGGCGTTAACTTCTATCGATTAAATGCAGGCAATATCCAGGGTGGCAAGGTAGTTGAATCAGACAACAAGAACGGTACTGCGCTTGAGTTTACGACAAACCTCACTGATAGCGACTTTGTCATGGAAGATGGCAAACGTACGGTTGTAGCTGCCTATGATTCACAAGATGCTACTAAAGAAGTCACTTTCACCTTGGTAGAGGTTGATGGCGAGACGGGCACTGAGCTCGGTCGCGTTGTTCAAACCGTTACTCCTGATCCAGCAACTAACGTAAGTTACATGCCTGAGAAGAAAGAGTTCAACGGCAAGACTTATGTTCCTTGGGCGGGTAACACCGAAGAGATTGTCTATACCTGGGAGAGTTTAGGCCAGAGCGTTGATCTTCTGCAGTATGTCTACTACGTACCCGAGGACTTTGTTCCAGGAGACGCGTATGACATCACCGTGCAGTACATGAATATTGCTAATGGCGCGGTGTTGCGCACGGAGACCGTAAATGTTGATCCTGAGATTACTAATTATGTTGAGGTACAGGGCGTTGAGCGCTTTACGCAGGACGGCAATGAGTATGTGCGCTTGGCTGGTCAAGAGACCGGCATTCGCCATGCGTATTTCTCTCCGGATAGAACCTACACCATTTACTACCGTGATGTTGACGATGTGATTAACGCCAATACAACGGTTACTCGTACTCAAATCATCGAGACAACTAGGACTGTAACGGTTCCTGGTGGCGGCATTACCGCGGCTCCTGCTCCTATTGCGGCGCCTGCAGCGGGTGCCCCTGCTGCTGATGCGGGTGTTGCACCGGGCGCAGGAACCACCATTATCAACGACGATGACAACCCCTTAGCCGGTCTTGATGGGCAGGATACGGCAACGGAGCGCTCTATTGCCGATAACGAGAACCCCTTAGCTTCTGGCGCTGCCGGTATGAATTGGGGACTCATTGCGGGTATTGGATTTGGTGTACTTGCAGTTGCAGGCATTGTGGCTTATGCCCTGCTTCGTCGTAAGCGCAATAAGAACGAGCAGAACGCTTAAAGGGAGGTGGACAGCATGAACAAACTACTCAATAACATAACAAGTAACAAAAACTTCAAACGTTGGTTAGGGATTATCCTGGCTATAGCGCTTGTGGCCACCATGTTCCCTTATATGAGTGCTGCCTATGGAAACAACGATGAACCAGCTCAACAAGATGAACCTGCTTTGGTTGAGGCAGGCGACAACACCATTATTTCTGAAGAGGATTCTGATGGCGATGGGTCTGAAGAATCTACAGAGGGTGAAGATCCGCAGTCAGGTGATGACGGCATAGCGGTTGTTACTGAAGAGCAAACTGAATCAACTAATGGGCCAAGCAAAGCGGCCGCAAGGGCGGTAAGCAATTCTATTACATGGAATGGTAAAAATGCGACAATCAATGCAGGTGATACCGTCAATCTCACTTCTGCGTTGACACTTCCCGAAACAGGGGTATACACCCTAACTGTTAACGGTACCTTGAATGGTGTTATTAACGTGGGTAAAGATCAAACGCTCAATCTTAAAGGTACGGGTACTATTAATGGAAAGGATAAAAAATCTAGCGTTATTACGGTAAAGGGCAGGAATAGTGTTCTGATCCTTAATGAAGACCAAAAAGGTAACAAGGATGCTAAAGGACTTACCATTACAAATGGTTCTGGCACTGCACTTCCAACTGGCTTTGGAGGAAACGCGAATACTGGATTAGCGCTTGAAGCAGGATCGACCGCTGGTGGTGGCATCCATGTACAGCGTGCAGCTGTAAATAATGAAGATCAGAGCGTAAATTACTACAAGGATAATCCTAAGCTCATCATGTATGGTGGGACAATAACGGGGAATAAAGCACAAACGGGTGGTGGAATTTACATTGATCGTTGGTGTAACTTTGAGATGTATGGCGGAACCGTTGAAAAGAACACGGCGACAAAACATGAAGGTGGCGGTATTTACACTGCTGCTCCTGATGCAAAGATTACCGCAGGAAATATCCTCAACAATACTTCGAAAACCACAACCGACTGGGGCGGTGGAGGCATCTTTGTTGAGTCAAGAGGTAAAGCAACGCTTTCTACCGTTAAGGTTTGGAATAATACTGCCTATGGTTTAGGCGGAGGTATCTCAGGATGTCCTCATGCACGTATTGGCGTTGCTGGAGAAGGTATTGGCAACATTACCGAGGGTGCTGCCGTATATGGCAATACTGCATACAAAACAGGCCATAATGGAACTGGCGGGCGTCCAAATAATGCATATCTCTATGCATTAGAGTTTAAAAATGGCAGCAATACTGCGTATGAAGATTCTTATACTTCTAACGCAATCAAGGGTAAAGATATAGCAGGAGACTTCTACGCGTATCACAATGATCAAGACAATAATAAGTTCACTAAGGACGTTGCTCAAGATTACTACTGTACACGAGCAAGTATTGTTTTTGGACAGGGTCTAATGGGGTCTATTGATTCGTCGCGTGTGGCATGGACGGGACGTTATGCAGGCCCTGAGGGTAGTGGTGACATTGCTATTAAAGAAGGTCAGTGGTATAGCGAAGGAAAATATACTGTTGGCTTAACCGCACAAGCTCCAAAAGAAACAGCCATCACTCGTGCATTACGTATTGAAGGCAATACAAGTTACACCCATGGTGGTGGAATTGGCTGCAATGGACAACTTATAATTGGACAAATGCCAAGCGAACAAAAAGTAGAGCTCCCTTGGTCAATTGAGTTCAATAAAGTCCTCAACAAAGTTAATAATATGGGCACAATCTCTCCTGTACCTGAATTTGAATTTGGGCTCTACAATGAGAAGAGCGATTCTGCGGAAAGAATTGCAACAGCAAAAAATGACAGTAAAGGAAACGTAGTATTTACTGTTAACAATTCTGCTTATGCAGGCACTGAAACAGGGCAAACGTATACTCTTTATGCTAAAGAGATCGGAAGAACATCTGGCAATACGACGGGGGAATTTGACTACGATTCTGCTTGGCATGAGGTAAAGGTAACCGTTGCTAAAAAGACGAGTACTGCAGAAGTCAATGGCGTTAAGGTCACTACGACCACATCGTATGTAAAAAATGTTGACTACGGCACTAATGGTTCGACTTTTACTAATACAGTAAAGCCAAAGGAGGAGACCGTACAGGTTGCTCATCCGTGGAACTTGGAGTTCACCAAGCAATTAGTAAACAATGAGAATACGGATCTCTTTGGAGTAGATGCGGGTGCTCTCGCCAACAAAGTAAATCCAAAGTTTACCTTCAACTTATATAAGCCAACCAGCGACGATGGTCTTACTGATGGAAAGCTTGATGAAGGAAAGCTTGAGCAAGTTGCTACGGCACAAAATGGAGTCGCAGGAGACAACAAAGGAAAAGTTACCTTTACCTTTGTTGATAACAAGGCAAGTAATGAGGGCATCAATGATCGTATTGATGTAAATCAGTATCGCAAGGATAGTGAGGGTAGCGTTGACTACACCTTCTATGTAAAAGAGACGGTGTCAGCAGATGATCGCAATCCGCTTATTACCTACGATGACACCTGGCACAAAGTTGTGGTAACCATCAATACTGCCAAGACTGAGCGAACTGACAATCCTGATTCGTTAACGCCGACGCATGTGACAACGTATACGTCATCTTTAGCAAACGTGAAATACTACACGACTGATGAAAATGGTGCTTGGGTTGAGAAGGCTGAAGGAAAGAACTTCGTCAATATCTATCATCCAGAGGGAGCCTTAAACCTGCAAGGAAACAAGAGTTTCTTTGGAGGAGAAACTGATGGATTTACCTTTACTATGCAGCGTGTGAACGCTCCTGAAGGCGATCAGTTTGCAGGCGCTCTTGCTCCTCTTGAGAAGATGAATTATCGAGGCAGTGCTAAGAACTTTACTAGCGACAATGCACCGATCGTCTTTGACGAGATAACCTATGATTCTGTTGGTGACTACTGGTACATGATTACCGAGGATCCATCAGAGGGAGTTATCACTGATCCGCGCGTGTATGTTGTTAAAGTTTCGGTAGCCATGGCAAATGATGGTTTAAACCTTACCCCATCGGTAGCTGAACTTTACTATGCTGAAGGTATTGAGACTGATCAAGATGGTAACCAGTTGCCTCTCGATTATGCTGGCTTACACCAGCTTGCAATTAATTCAAGCGATGCGGCTAATGGCGCCATTACTGTGCCAGAGCTGAGCTTTAGTAACTTTGATGAGCAGATGGCAACCATGAGTGCCTTTGGTTATGCGGTAAATGCAGCGTCTAATGCTCCCATTGATCAGCAGTGCTTTGTTGACCCTAAGATTATCAAGAACTTAGAGGGTCGCTCCCTTACTGAAGGCGAGTTTAACTTCAAGCTAATCGAGATTAATGCTGGCGAGAACGGCGTTGTTGATTGGTCACAGACTCAGGGTGTTGTAATCTCTGAGACCAGCAATGACCGCTATGGCATGGTTGACTTCGACAAGGCTAACAATGTAAGTGGTGACTGGGAGAACCCAAGCTGTTTGCTCTACACTGCGCCTGGTACGTATTACTATCGCGTAGTAGAGGCTAATGAGCTTAGTGATCCATCGGTAGATTATTCAAAACAGATCATCACCTTTACGACGGTGATCGAGTTTAACGAAGACGGACAGCTCGAGTGCACGGATATGTACTACGGTCATGTTGAGAATGGCGAGAATGTTCGCTATACCGAGTCTGAGAATCCGCAATGGCACCCAACCATGACTAACTACGCTCGTGGTATGGACTTGCAGGTTCGCAAGACTAGCGCGCTTGATCGCGAGAATGGTCTCGAGGGTGCAACTTATGGATTGTATGCCGTTAACAACGGTGCTCAGGCAGACATCTTCTTGGGCGAGGGAACCTCGAATGAAGATGGTTGGATTACGTTCAAGAATGTAAGCCTCAATGAGGGCACGCTCTACTACTTCAAGGAGCGCTTGGCACCAGCAGGACACACGGTAAGTGAGTTCCGCAGCTCGTACTTCTATATTGTGAAAGACCCGTCGGCACCTCATGGATATACCATGATGTATACCGACAGCAAAGCTGATATGGGCTCAAAGGCTGAGGCGAGCGACATCGTAGCGTTGGCAGCAACAATGGCTGAGACGCAGGACGGACAGGGCGGCACGCCACAGGGCGCTCAGTCTGAGGACGGCAACATGATTTTCACCTTTGAGCAGGATGGCGGTGTATTTGACGAGGCAACCTACACTGAGATTGCCAAAGTTGATACCCGTACCCACGAATGGGTTGAAGGCGCCGAGCTTTCCATTATTGAGAAGGATAGCGGCAAGGTAATCAACAGCTGGAAATCGGGTACAGCGGTTGAGGTATTGCAAGGCAAACTCAACGTGGACACTACGTATATCCTGCGTGAGGACAAAGCTCCTGAAGGATATGCGAAGGCCAATGACGTTGAGTTCAAGATTGACCAGTATGGCGCGGTTGAGATTCTGAGTGGAACCAGCAACGGTAATGCTGAGTTGCAAGACGCAACCATCCGACTTTACGACACTATGCTTGATGCAGAAGTGGTAGAGACCGTTCAGAAGGAGAACGTCATCGAGACTCCTGATAATAGCGCAGGTGGTCTGAGCAAGACAGGCGATTATGTACCAATTGCTGGTGTGGCTTTGCTCGCCTTGGGAAGCTTGATTGTTCTACTTGTTGTTGCTCGCAAGAGGAAGAACTCGAAAGAGTAAGTAAACAAGTTGCGCTCCGCATACGTGGCACGACGCACAAGGACAGATGCCACGAATAAGTACCTCGGATAAAACACTTCGGTGCTTCCCCCCCCCTTGATGAAACCCCACGTGACCAGATAGGTTGCGTGGGGTTTCTCAGTGTGCGGGGGGCTGTGCATGGCGCTTTTTCTAACGGGTGAAAGTCCCGAGTACGTCCGGCAGTGGGAAGTAAGGTGGCGATGGGGTGAGAAGAAAGCAGGATGGATGTTTGCCTCGTTTTGTCGTTATGTGCGAACATGATGAATTTCGGTTTGACACATGCGTTCTTCCATCACGTCAGGATGAGTATCAAGAATGCGCATGAGAATATCAACGGGTTTTGATTGAGGAACGCGACCTGTTTCCCACCGTGATACAGACGGAGTTGAAACACCTAAAATCTTTTCAAATTCTTGCTGATTGACACCATATTTCTTGCGGATCTGTTTGATCTCACATGGGGTGAGGAGGCCGACGCGCTTTGCATATTGCTCAACGAGAAGAGCGTCGTATTTCTCACCTTCTTGAGCGTCGAACATAATCTCGCCACAGTGATCACAAAGGTGATAGGTGATCCCTGTGATGGTGAGTTCTTCGTCACGGAAGTTCTCAGTAATAGGATCAGATGATACATGCATATCAGATCCGCACTCTAAACAAATCATTGATGCGCTCCTAAAATTGATAGCCATCTTCTTTAAGCGATCAGATAGTAATTACAGGACCATTTTCATCCAGAAAATATTTCACGTACCATTCGGTTCCGTAACAAGGAACATGTCGATAAATATCTGCATGTGTATTGGGTCGATTTTCTAGTTCGACAGATTTATAGAAATGGCTACAACGTATTGCTGCAAAAACATCTTCAATGGTCTCTTTTGGCAAGTAACCATGATTGAGGAGATTGATTCGTGCTCTTTTGGAAATTGAATATTTTGCGTGCTCCACTAGAACTTGAGCAACATCTAAGTCGTATTGCGCCTCTTTCTTGTGTCCCAATGTTTCTCCTTGTTTCGTAAATTTAGCATGATGCTAAATTAATTGCAACAGTCATTTAAGAGGGAAGTTGGTTGACAACTTTGTCTATATGCTTAATTGCTACAGTAGCGCGGAAGTTTTTAAAACTATTGCAAGGGAGTCTTAAACAGCTCTTAACAAAATTAAATCTTTGTTTATTGTTGCTTGTTCGAGCATGGCATTGGTTTGTAACAAAGGCGTAAATAGCCTCATCAGAAAGAGCGCTATAATTTTTCGAACGATAGAACGAAAAAGATTCGCTGTGGTCTTACGATCAAAGCGACAAAACAAGAGCAACCAGCCACGATATGATGAGGGGAGTGTTGGCGCAGTGCTTGATAAAGAACTGTTTCGACTTCCTGGAATCAAGCTTCTTTTGGGCGTTATGGTTGCACTTTCGTTTTTGGAAGCGGTCTGCATCATTGGTGAGGCGTGGGGTTTGTCTCACGCACTTGTGGCGTTGTGGCAAGACGCGGCTTTCGAACAAACATTTAGTTATCTGGCTGTGTTCGGTATTTCGTTTCTTGCGGTGCGCGTGGTGCTCAATGTGCGCGAGGCGTATGTGGGCAAGTACGCCTACAAACAAGCCCGTGCAGAGAGAAGCACTCTTTTTGAATCGATTTTCAGAACGGGAGCGCCTGCGGTGCAAGCGTTTGGTACCGGCACGACGGCGACCATGGCACTCGAGGGTGTAGATGCGTTTCAGAAATACCTCGAGATCGTGCTTCCTAACGTGGTCAAAATGGTGGTCTTGCCCCTTGTGTTTGCCATTGTCATTTTTTGTGCCGATTGGGTTTCTGGCATCATCGTTGTTCTACTCTTGCCGGCGATGATCATGCTCATGGTGCTCATCGGCAAAACCACGGCAGAAAAAAGCCAGTCTCAACACGCCACGTTCAAGGTGATGTCCAACTACTTTATTGACTCGGTGCGCGGAGTAGCAACGCTCAACACGTTCAAAATTTCCAAAGACTACGCCCGCCGCATTTTCACGGTAAGTGAGCAATTTCGTAAAGCCACCATGGAGACGCTCAAAACTGCAACTCTCTCAGGTGCCACGCTCGACATGTTTGCTACGCTGGCACTGGCGGCAGTTGCCATCATGCTGGGCATGCGGTTGATCGATGGTTCGCTCGCACTCCTGCCCGCGCTCTTCGTTCTCATCCTCGTGCCTGAATATTTCCGCCCAATCAGAGAGTTTGCCGCCGACTTTCACGCCAATCTCGAGGGCAAAAACTCTTTTCACACCATTTCCGCCATCCGTGAAGCCACGCGTTATGTGCCACCTGCGGTAGAGGTGCCCACATGGAATGAGACGAGTACGCTTTTTCTTCATGAGATAGAAAAAGTATACGATGGGGTGTCTGCGCTTCGTCCCTTTAGTGGTGAACTGCAAGGTTATGCGCGCGTAGGCGTGATAGGAGCAAGCGGCTCTGGTAAGAGCACCTTGCTCCGATTACTTGCAGGGCTCGAAGACCCGACGATTAGCCCGCGAGACGGGAGTGCAACAAGCGCGCAGGACGCAGGTGCAGTGCAGGGTGCAACCGCGGCGCAAGATGCAGCGCAAGGTGCAGTGCAGGGCGCGATAGCCCCATCGCCAGCTCCTTTTGTTATCAGGAACGGTGGAGACAACACGAGGGCTGACCGCAAGAGCGATACGATACCTGACCGCAAGATGGAGAGCATCGCGCTTGATAGTTTGCGACAGGCATCGTGGCAAGACCAGATTGCCTACATTCCGCAGGATCCGTACATTTTTCATGCAACTGTGCGGGATAATTTGGCGTTCTATAATTCCGAAGCAACCGATGCGCAGATAATGGATGCGCTTCGCGCGCTTGGACTCACGCAGCTGCTCGATGAGTTGCCGCAGGGGCTCGACACTATGCTCGGTGAGGGTGGTCGTGAACTTTCCGGCGGCCAGGCGCAGCGTATTGCGCTCGCGCGTGTGTTTTTAGATAACAAGCGCAAGATTTTGTTGTTTGATGAGCCAACGGCGCATTTGGATGTTGAGACAGAATATGAGCTCAAAGAGCCCATGCTTGCGCTCATGCAGGATAAATTGGTGGTGTTTGCCACGCACCGGCTCCATTGGTTGGATGCATTCGATGTGGTGTACGAGCTCGATGGTTTTCGTGCGGCGGGAGGTGAGCAGGCATGTTAGAAACTTTGCGTGCGATGCGCTCAAACCTCGCTATCTCAAAAAAGCTGCTCGCAGAAATTCTTGCACTTGGGTTGACCGCCTCGGTCTTTGCCGTCGGACTTATGTTTGTGGCGGGCTATTTGATCAGCGCATCGGCCGATAATATTTCATCCATCCTGATGCTCAACTTACCGCTCGCCTTCGTACAAATCTTTGGCCTCGGCAAACCCATCGCCCGCTATTTTGAACGACTCAAAAGCCACGATTGGGTATTGCGGCTCACCTCTATGTTGCGCTATCAGCTGTTCACAGTGGCTCAAGCGTGGCAGCGTGCCAATCAGCGTTTGCAGACGGGCGATGTGCTTGAATCACTCGCGCACGATATTGAGCAGGTGCAAAATCTCTATCTACGTACGGTGTTTCCGGTACTGATTGCATGGATGGTGGGTGTTCTACTCGTCATTATTGCGGGGTGTTTTTCGCCCGCATTGTTTGTATTTGCGCTTCTCGCCGTGCTTCTTCTTGGTCTCATTCTGCCTGCGCTTGCGGTCGCGCTTAATAAGGCGCGCATTGCCGTGATCGCTGCGCAGCGGATACGACTGCATGAAGAGGTGACCGATGCGGTGCTTGGTGCCCAAGACGTTGCCATCGCGGGACGGGGTGCATCCCTTACGGCAACACTCCAACAAAAGTTTGACGCGCTCCAAGCTAGTGAGCGGAATATGAAGCGCAAAGATCGGGCGCGACTCGTGCTCATTCAGGCACTCTTGCTGATTGTGTGTCTTGTGCTTGTGTGGTGGTCGGCACAGCAATTTGGCGGTGTGGCTGGTGGCCGCGCGGATTGGATTATTGCGGTTGCGCTTGGGTTTTTCCCGTTGATTGAAATCTTCGCACCACTACCGCAGCAGTTTGAAAGTGGCGTGTCACAAACTGAATCGCTTCAACGTTTGTCATCACTCGGATTAGCCGGAACTGGTGCACTCAGCGGAACTGGTGCACTCAGCGGAACTGGTGCACTCAGCGGGACTGGTGCACTTAGTGGAACTGGTGCACTCAGTGGAGCTACCGCATCAAGTGGGACTACCGCATCAAGTGGGACTACCGCATCTACCAACTCAACTGTGCCTGTTTCACTCACGCCTTCCTACGATATTGTGCTCGAGCATGTGAGTTTTGCGTATCCGGACAATGTGGCTGTTAGCAGCGGCATTGCGACTGCTAACAGCATTACCGTGGACACTGCGACCGCCGCAACGGATGTTGTGGTCAAAACCGTGCTTGAAGACATCACGCTCACCATTCCGTATGGTCAAAAGATTGCAGTGTTGGGCAAAAGTGGATCGGGAAAGACGACCCTTGTCCGTTTGCTGCATGGCGATATAACACCGAGTAAGGGGTATGTGACCTTAGCAGGCGTACCCATCGCTAAAATACGTGATTTTATCTGGGATTACTTTGGTCTGATTTCACAAGATAGTTACATTTTTGCGATGAGCATCATCGACAACCTCCGAATTGGAAAAATTGAAGCTACGGAGTCAGAGATCTGGGATGTGCTTGAAGCAGTTGACCTCAAATCTTATGTGGAAACGCTTCCCGATGGTCTCAACACCATGGCCGATGAGGCGGGGTTGCGTTTTTCAGGTGGACAACGTCAACGTCTTGTGCTGGCACGCGTGTTGCTTCAAAATCCGCCCATCGTCGTGCTTGATGAGCCAACGGTGGGGCTTGATCCGGTGACAGAGCGCGTGGTTCTGGACACCATTCAGCGGGTGCTCGCGGGTAAAACGGTTGTGATGATCACGCATCACCTGCAGGGAATTGAGGACTTTGACCGCGTGATATTTGTGGAGGAGGGTCATCTTGTTATGGATGGATCGCCTCGCGCATTAGAACAGACCAATGTGCGGTACCAAAAGCTTCTTATGTTCGATAGAGGCTCTTTGGTATAAGCTTTTGACAAGGTGTTTTGCAAAAGTGATTTGTAGCTGTAAGTGCAACGAGTGCAGGCAGCTTTCAAGCGCAAAGGCACATTGTTGTAAAGGACGTTGCAACATAATGTGTTGCAACACGAGTAGAGGGAAAGGAGATTTGTATGGAATTCTTATCAGATCCAGTAATCTTGGCGCGTATTCAGTTTGCGTTTACCGCCATGTATCATTTTTTGCTGGTGCCCGTTTCAATTGGCCTTGGTCTGATTGTGGCAATCTATGAGACTCGCTATTACAAATCAGGGAAGGAAGAGGATGCTGCGGCGTCACGATTTTGGATTAAGATCTTCACCGCAACATTCGCGCTGGGCGTGGCAACCGGCATTACGATGGAGTTTTCATTTGGCACCAACTGGGCCGATTACTCACGTTTTGTAGGTGATATCTTTGGCGCGCCGCTTGCTGCTGAAGCGCTACTTGCTTTCTTCCTGGAATCGACCTTCTTGGGAATTTTGCTTTTTGGTCGCAATCATGTCAGCAAAAAGTTCTATCTGGTTTCAGCATGGTTGGTGTTCTTTGGTTCCGCGCTTTCTGCACTGTGGATCATTATTGCTAACTCTTGGATGCAGACTCCAGCTGGTGCAGCACTTTCTGATAGCGGATCGCAGGCAATTCTCACCAACTTCTTTGCTGCTGCCTTCAACCCATCGACACTAATTCGCTACTCGCATGTTATTTGCGCAGTTTTGATCATGGGCGCGTTTGTAGCTATGGCGGTAGCTGCATGGTATATGCACAAGAAAAATCATGAGAAGTTTGCGATGCGTGCTATGAAAATTGGCACTATTGTGGCGACCGTTTCTTGCTGCGCCATGCTCGTGACCGCTCACTCTTCTGCTGTTGTTGTCTCTGAAGAGCAGCCCACCAAGTTTGCCATGATGGAGGGCATGTACACCAATGAGGTGCCACCGCTCTACGCTGTTGGTTGGGTTGATGAAGAAAACCAAGAGGTTATTACGCCTTTTGCAATTCCGGGTGGTACAAGCTTCTTGGCAACTGGTAACTTCACTACGGAATACCAGGGTTTGAACGAGCTTGCTCAGACTGACAAATATTCTGCTATTGATCCCGAGACCATGCCTGTAAATCTGGTTTTCCAGAGCTATCATTTGATGGTGGCTATGTTTGGTCTCATGGCGTTAACGCTTTTGCTCGCCTTGATCTTCACCTTCAAAGGCGGAAAGCGCGCGAAGCAAGCGGGTGCTGCTGGCACGACGGCTGGCGCAACGGGTGCTCCTATTACGCGCATGAAGTGGCTGCAGTGGCTCATTATTATCTCGCCTGCGTTTGCAGTGCTTGCTATCCAGGCAGGTTGGTCAACAGCAGAGTTTGGTCGCCAGCCTTGGGTTGTTTATCCGTCTACGACAGGGCCTGATGGCGTCTCGCTTCTCACAGCTGATGGTATTTCTCTTGCCGTTTCTGGTCCTGAGTTAATTGCAACTATTGTGCTGTTTGTTCTGATTTACTTGATCTTGCTGATCGCATGGGCTCGTATTGTTGCTCGCTTTATCAAGCAAGGTCCGGTGGACAATGAGTCTAGTGCTGCTGTGGCAGGTGCATCGGCAAACACATTTGCATCTACATCGACATCGACTGCATCAGTATCTGCGTCGGCAGACTCATCGCCCGATAATTCAGCGACTGTATCAACATCCGCATCAACATCCGCATCAACATCCGCATCGACCAAGGAAGGAGAATAGTCATGGATATCACCATTTTGCAAGGACTGTGGTTCTTCCTTATTGCCGTTTTGATTGCGGTGTATTTCATGCTCGATGGATTCGATCTGGGCGTGGGCGTGCTGTATCCCATTTTGGGCAAGAACGAAGAAGAGAAAGCGGTGCTGCGTCGAAGCATCGGTCCGGTGTGGGACGGCAATGAGGTCTGGCTCCTCACCGCAGGTGGTGCACTCTTTGCAGCGTTTCCGCCCGCCTATGCAACCACCTTCTCCGGCTTCTATCTTGCCGTGATGCTGGTGCTGTTTGGCTTGATTGTTCGCGCTGTCTCCCTTGAGTACCGCGCGCACGACAACAAGTGGAAGACGCTTTGGGATTGGTGTTTTTGCATCGGGTCTTTGTTGCCTGCACTGCTCTTTGGCGTCGCGGTCGGCTGCATCTATGAAGGCATCCCTATGACTGCCAATGGCGATTATTCCGGCGTTCCTCTACTTGGTCTGATCACCCCATTTACGCTGCTTTGTGGCGTGATGGGTTTGGTGCTCTGTATTGCGCAAGGCATTTCATGGGAATGCGTTAAAGCACCACTCGGTAGTGACCTTTACAAGCGTGTTGAGAAACTGCGCCCCATCTGGCAACTGATCTCGATTGCAGTTTTTATTGTTTTGACTATTGTTGCACTCGGTATGGTTCAGCCACAGATGCATGACGCTTTGGGTGTTGTTCGTATTATTCTTGCTGTGCTCGTCGTGGCGCTTTTGCTGGGCGCATGGGCGATGGGTCGCCAGAAGAAAGACCTTCTTGCTTTCATCCTCCAATGTGTTGCTGTCTTCATGTTTATTATGCTGTTTGCCGCTTCCATGTTCCCGAACTTAGTGGTTGCAGCTCCTGGCAGCATTGGTCCTACCATCACTGCCATGAGCGCAGCATCGTCTGATTTGACGCTTGCATGGATGACAGGCATCACCTGTGTTGGCTTACCGCTTGTTTTGCTCTATCACTTCTTGGTGTATCGTGCCTTCCGTGGCAGGGTTAATTCCAGCGACTTGACATATTAGTTCACGCGTAAGTTCACGCTCGTTTGCGCTTGTGTATGCTCTTGCGTATGCTGCACAGTCACGCTGCATAGTCACGCTGCACAGTCACGCTGCATAGTCACGCTGCGAATGAGTACGCAACCACATATACCAATTAAAAGGGTCGATCTCTCAACCACAAGAGGTCGACCCTTCTACTTTTTTCATTTTTAGCACCTCGCGTGACGAGATGAGACTTCCAGCGAGCTTTCCACCTCATCTCGTTCCATCAAGACGCGCCTCTTATTCCTCACGTGTCTAATAACGTGACAAAACCGATACCTTGTGTGAGGTTTTTGGCATCTTTTCATGCTGGCGATGAGGTTGCTAAGACATGTAACCCTCACACAAAGCCGAATCTCGTCAAAAATGCCCTCAAAAATCGAAAAACCTAATCAGCGTCTTCTTTGCATCAATGCAAGCATTGTTATTGCAGAGGAATAACAGCTATCTCTACATGTTTTTTCATAATCCCTGGTCAATTGCGATCATGACAAAAAGTAAGTATTACATAACGAAATTATGTTGAATTGGTAACAAAAAGATGTAACAATGGTCGTAACTGTTAAATCGGGCGAACAGTGGAGAATCGGGCAATGTTGCACCTTTGGACTAACATCTTTAGGTTGCTCTCTGGGGAATTAAACAGAGGGTTAAAAGCAAGTTTTACCTTGCATAAAGCCTTCGCGGGGGGGGGCTCTTTTTATGGAGTAAATTCCTTGGATTCCTTCAGCAGGGATTCCTTCAACTCCTCCAGCACTTTTCTTCCTTCTCTCAATTTTCAAAAAACCAAAAAGGCGATTTGCGCCAACCAGAACACGCTTGTAGACATGCGCTTACAAGCTTCGTTCATTGGTTGTCTTGCAAATCGCTTTTTTGTTGGTCTCGATCAGCGCAAGTTGGCGCAAGGCAATGCAGACCCGTGCAAGCCAACGTAGACCAATGCAGATAAGTGTAGGCAATTAAGAGACGTTCGATAGACGTAGGGCATTAGATAGTTCGGGCAGGAGATAGTAATGAAAACGAATACACTCAGAGCAAAATTGCTTAATTGCTTTTTTGCTTTCACGCTTGTGTTCGGTCTTTGTATTCCATCGATTGGGACGTACGCGTATGCAAATCCAACCGATGAAATAACAAACGACACCGTAGCTGCTCATGTTGAGGGCAGTGATACTCAAGGTGAAAACCAATCAAATGATGTTGGTGGTGATAATGGCGCTGGTACTAGCACTGACAATGGTACCGGTGACACTAATAATCTTGGCGATGGGGTTCAAGATAACGCTAACACCAACGACACCGATGGTGCCAACAACGACAACAACGGCACAGAAACAGAAGTAGCCACGACACAAGCCGATGAAATCATGCCTATGGCGGCTGATGCTACTGTCGGTTCAATGACAATTTCTGGCGGCACACTAAATACGGACTTTACTATTAGTGGCACAACGGTTGTGGTTAAAACT
>UQML01000022.1 GCA_900542265.1 uncultured Eggerthella sp.
TCGTGGGCTCGGAGATGTGTATAAGAGACAGGTACATCATTCAAATAGACGCTTTCCCCATCCGAGGGTGCCACTGAAAATCCCTCGCCTTCGTCAGAAAGTGCGTTTTTGATTTCCTTAAATTCAAACAGACGCATGTTTGGATAGGTAAAGTCCTTACACGCACACACAATCTTTCCTTCACGATAACCCAATTCAGTTACTTGTGCAGGAATACCCAATGAAGCATAGACATGTGAGCCAATGTATTCAGATACCGGGCTGGAAGTATACGACGGAAGGTGTTTTCCTTTTAAATCTCTTGTCGTTCGTGGGTATTTTGCAATCCAAGGTTCCCCATCAATGAGAATACCTTCTTTTTGTCCAGCGCGACCGCCGTAGAATAAACCGCTTTTAGGACATTCTCGTAAATCTAAAATAGCAGCCATAAGAACCCTGCCTCATTGCAACCCATCGGCGCGCCATACACCTACCCACTGTTAAAACGAAAACAGATAGCCTGAATAGATCATGATCAAGCATACGTCTTGCTACTAAAAGCAAAAAGGTCAGGGATAAAACCCTGACCTTGTAAATGCAAACTGGCGGGATGTACGAGACTTGAACTCGCGACCTCCGACGTGACAGGCCGGCGCTCTAACCAACTGAGCTAACACCCCGTGCTTTTCAGCAGCGAAGATAATTATACGGAAGAATCCCTTTATGACAAGGGGTAATTTTAATTATTTATTTTTTTCTCCCTAAACGGCTTGAAACGACACTTCCGGCGTTAGCAACGGTCTGTTTTGCCGCACTCTGAACCACCGGAGCAACCTTATCAAGAGCCTTTAGGGCAAACTTGCGTGCAGTAGGTCCTGCCTCTGCAAGAGCAGCTTCAGCGGTTGGATGCGAGCGAATAACACCAACAACCTTCATTAGCCCATCGCGTGCATCTCCCACAATAGCAGCAACACCTGCAGCATTACCTCCATTCTGGAAGTACTCAAGTGCCGCATGGCCTATCGCCTGCGTGCCCAAGTAACCCATACCACCTTTGATAGCCCAGCCAAGTGCAGGAACAAGACCTACTAAGGAACGAGAAATACCGCGGAAGAAGAAAGCACCAGCAAGCATAGCAGCAAGTTCTTTAATGCGATCAGCATCCAAAGGCTCACCATAAGCTGCCGCAATCTGTAAGACCATCTTTGCCTGATTGATAGTCATCACCGGCATATCAGCGCCAGGAATAAAAATCAAAACACCAAAACCGGCATTTTGAATAGAAGTCTTATTGATAGCATCATAAGCAAGCGGACGACGCACAAACGGATATGCAATGGAGAAAGCGAGTTTCTTTTCTTCAGGCGTGTTATCTACAATCCAGGTGCCAATCAGATCTGAAAGCTTATCGTGGGCTGTCTCAGAGCGGTCAGGATCAGCAAAAGAAACCAGTGCGGAGTCAGGGATAGGTGTGTTTTGTTCGTTTGCAAGCGCAACTACCGCTTGCGCATCCTCACATACCACCATGCAAGGAACATCGTGTTCAGTAAAGCCTGCAACAAGAGCACCTACCTCAGGATTAGTTCCTGCAACGATAACGGCGACATCAGTCTCAACTGAGGTATCAGGAGTTTGGGTAGGGAAATAACTCACCAATACCCGTGAATTTGCGGAGGTGGAATTAAAACCAGAGCGCACAAAAACCTGGAACTCAGGATCTACACTCTCATCGATCAAAATATTGACAGATACTACCGTCTCTCGGGCATGCTCAATATCAAGCGCAGCCGTTAAGAGCTCCTTAATGTTTTCTACGGGTATATTCATGCTCTCTCCTTTCAGCTCACCGTCCATTATGAACCCAAACTGAATTAATTAAGCCAAGCATTACGAAATTGACAACCATAAATGATGATCCGTAACTCATAAACGGAAGTGGAATACCCGTAATGGGCATCAATCCAATATCCATGCCAATATTTTCTAGGATCTGAAATATCCACATACCGGCAATGCAGCAGACAATCAGCGTGCCAAAGAGATCTGAGGCGTTACGCGCAATATTAAATACCAATGCGAGTAAGACAATATAGAGAGCAAGCAAAATAAGCGCACCAAAGAATCCAAATTCCTCTGCATACACACAGAACACAAAATCAGTGGGCGCTTCAGGCAAAAAGCCTAAAGACGATTGGGTTGCCTGCATGAAACCTTTGCCAAAGAAGCCACCTGAACCAATTGCAATCATGGCTTGACGCAAGTTATACCCATCGCCTGACACATCATACGTGGAATCCATAAAAACCAACAAGCGAGACCGCTGATAGTCTTTTAGCAAAACATCGTGTCCGGCAATTGAATCAAAAATAGGATCAAGCAAAAATATGGCCACCACAAGCCCTGCAATCACCGCTATAGTTCCAACCAGGAAGCGCCAGTTAGCACCACCGGCAATAAGAGCAAACGCAGCAATGGAAAGATACACCATACCGGTACCCATATCGGGCTGCGTCATAATACAGATAAAGGGAATTGCCAAAATACCTAAGACTTTAAGATACTCGCGCAGATCATCCAAACGCCCTCCATAGCGTGCCATAACAGAAGCTGCCAAAAGCACCACTGTAATTTTGGCAAACTCTCCCGGCTGAAAGCGAATAGGACCTAATGCTACCCACGAGGTTGCGCCTTTTGCCTCAACACCAATAACCGGCAAGTGAGGCGCTAGCAACAACACCACATTAATGATCAAAAAAGCAAGCGTGAAGCCAGAAAGCGCATGATAGTCAAAGCGCGAGATCACAATCATAAGGATAACGCCCACCACAACGCCAGAAAGCTGACGAGTAAAAGAATAATCCGCATCAAAATACGTAGCTGAATACTGTACCACTAGACCCAAGATCACCAATGCTGCCGCCGACAACAAAAACGGAACATTGAAATACTTGAACCGTTTAGGTTTTACCGCATCGACAACATCAGGGTCACGCGGCTGTACCGATGATATTTCATGCATTACCTGTGCCAAAACGCCAACACCCTTACGCTCTTGCTATGCGGTGATCTTTTCTGCGGGAGCATCAAGAGTCCCATCGCCATACTTTAGTGCCACATCCATGATCTTTGCAGCAATAGGAGATGCAACCGAACCGCCAGATCCACCTTCTTCAATAATTAACGCCAGTGAATACTTAGGGTCTTCAAACGGAGCATAGCAAGCAAACCAAGCAAAGTCCTTTTTGCCTGCAACCTCAGCAGTACCCGTCTTAGCAGCTGCAGACCAGGTATATTGACCAAAATCCTGCGAAACGCTTGAGTTTTCAAGCGCAACACCTCGCAGCGCATTGCGCATAATTTCAAAGTTGGTATCGGTTACATCAGGTGCAGCATCTTCTTGTGTCTCTGCACTCACCACTGTCTCTCCTAATGAATTTTTGACCTCTTTAAGGAGATGAGGCTTTAAAAGTTTGCCTGTTGCCACGGCCGCATAAGCACGAGCCACTTGAATAGGTGTGACCAATACATAACCCTGACCAATAACCATATTCGAAATATCACCCGGCAACCATTGTGCCTCTTGAGGAACGTCGCGAAAATACTCAGATTTCCATTCAGGAGTAGGAATACGACCACGTGCCTCACCTGATAAATCAATGCCCGTGTAGTTGTCGTAGCCAAACTCTTTAACAAAGTCTTGCATGGCATCGTTGCCAATAGAGTTGCGAGCGTTATAAAAATCTTTTGCTATCTCGTAAAAAACAACGTCGCACGACTCTACAACACCTTCACGCAAATCAAGGGTGCCATGGCCTGAATGCTGCCAACATTTTTGGGGGAACTGTTCACCAAAGCCAGTCCAGGTACCCGAGCACACCCACGTCTTTCCCGCATCAGCAAAGCCATACGTAAGTCCTGCAAGACCAGTAAATGCTTTAAAACAAGAGGCCGCTGGATAGGTACCTGCGATCGCGCGATTCATGAGTGGATAGTGACTTTCTTCCGTTTGGTAAGCATCCCATACTTCTTGCGAAATGCCTCCAATAAAAGTCTCAGGCTCGTAGGTCGGATAGTTACCTAGGGCAATAATGCCACCTGTTTTTACATCCATAACCACACACGATGCCGCCGTACCAACATGATTGGTCACGAGCTCTTTAAGCGCACTATCAACCGCAAATTGCACCGGAGCAGAAATAGTAAGGTAGACATCAGACCCTTTAGTTGGATCGACCTCAGATACTACCTGCTGAATATCCCCCGAAGCGTCAGTTACTAACGTACGCTGGCCATGATCACCGGCAAGCACTGCATCGTAGGTTTGCTCAATTCCTGACTTGCCTACCGCATCACCCATTTCAATGCTGCGCCCTTGCTGGACTTGCTCTAAATCCTCTGAAGACGCTGTTCCGGTATACCCCAATACGTGTGCACCCAACGCGCCATACGGATATTGACGCGTTGAACGAATCTGGGTAGTAACGCCGGGGAGCGCATCAGCGTGCTCAGCAATAAACGCCACTGTCCGCAACGAAACATCCGATGCTACCACACGTTGTGATTGCGCACCTGAAGAGGAATCAAGAATGCGCGCTTTAACAACTTCATAGGGAATGCCGCAAATAACTGACAGACGCAAAATAACATCAGGGCGATGGGCTACATCGGCATCAGCAAGCACCGTTTGCACTTGACGATTAGATACCAACGCATTGCCGTCTGCATCATAAATAATGCCGCGCGGTGCTGGCGTTGAAACGGTCGTATAGAGATTTTGCTCCGCCTCTTTACGATAGTTTGCGTTATCTAAGATCTGCAAGCCAAAGAGTTTAGTAGCAAGTGCGCCAAACACGACAGCGACAATTGCCCCCATCGCTATAAATCTATTGCGCAAGCCCTCTTTGGGCATGGTTGCACTTGAGATGGTAGGACCAGACGTACTACTCATGGTAGTTTTAGGAGCATGCGCAGCTACGCCCACACTTGAAATGGCATTAACGCGCATTTTCTTAGGCGTTTTATCACCCGAGCGATTTTGGCGGATACGGAAAGCAAGTATCGCCACAACCACCAATACGATGAGCGCTATAAGGGTAACCACAATAGCGGTAAGCATGGCTCAAATCCTAGCGATATCTCTGAGTGCCTGACACCGTCCATGCATCATGCGATGCCTGCTGCAAAGACAGCTTGTCAGTTATCAAACAGTAGAGAGCACCAATAACAGCACCATAGACAGTAGCAGGTAATGCGCGCTGTACGAAAAGATCCATAAAGGGTCCAGAACCGAGAACAGCAAGCACAATAGCAAGCACAACCTGATACACAAGCATACTTGCCAAAACAGCAAGCAAAGGCATAGCAAGTGTTGTTTTATCAAGCACCTCAAAAGCACGCGAGAGCGCAAATGAAATACCCAACAGAAGTACTGCCGTTAGCCCAAGAGGAGTATTAGTAAGAAGGTCTGAAATCAGTCCTAAAACAAATGCATACCAATAGGTTGTATCAGGATTTCTCACAATAGAGAGCACAATCACAAGCGGAACAAGAAAATTTGGATATACCGACATAATGGGCATAATGGGTGCAACAACAACTTGCAAAAGGATTGCAATAGCTGACGCGATCAAAGGAATAATTTGTGTACGCATAGACGTTGCTCCCCTTTCTTACTCGTTGTCTCCACTCGATGATCCACCTGAATCACCTGACTGACCCGATCCATCACTTGTTTGTCCATCCCCTGACTGACCAGCAGTCTGGTCTCCTTGTTGCTGGCCTTGATTGTCTTGCTGTCCTTGCGCAAGCCTATCAGGATTCACCTTGTCGATGAGCGCTGCCGCACTCGCACCATCCGTACTTGCAGCACCCTCATTACTCATTCCAACTACCACAAGCGCTTCGGCAATATTAGTAAACGACGCATTTGGCTTTACTACAATCGTACGGGTTGCTGCACCTTGGTGTTGCTCAATCTTTGAGACCACACCAATAACCAGACCGCGGAAATATCCTCCTCCTAAGCCTGAGGTGATAACAGCCTCTCCTTCTTTAATTTCAACGTTATCAGGAACGCCTTCAAGATAAAGCGATCCGTCAACTGATCCTTGTAGGATACCCTCTGCTCGTGAAGATTGAATGAGGACCGAAATACCCGACTGAGCATCAGTTAAAAGACGCACTTCTGCAGTAACAGGAGTCACCGAAATAACTTGACCTATTACACCAGTCGATCCCATAACAGGAAGTCCAACTTTAACACCAGCATTAGAACCGGCATCAAGTGTAATAATGCGATTATATGAATCAGCCGAATACCCCACTACACGAGCTGCAATGGATTCAAAGCCATAGGCATCAGCAAGCCCAATCATGGATTCCAGTCTCATGGCTTCTTGACGATACTCTTCAAGCTCAACAACCATCTGAGTGAGCTTGGCATTATTCTCACGCAACTGAGACATACTTTGATCTGATGCGGTGAGATCCTCTACTGTTGTAGACGCAGATATAGCAAGGCTTCCCACGGTAGAGCCTACCGCAGCAAAGGGCGATGTGATGGCCGATGTTGTATCTTGGATACTATGCAGAGGCCCGCTAGAACCTTCACGCACATAAACACCAAACAACACCAGTGAGATTACAAGCAAAATAACGCAGAGTAATTTACCACTCAAAAGCCCCCCGAAGTTAATCTGTTTTTGGTTCATTTTCAGGGCCATGGTGTGTAGCGTAACTCCTATTTAGAACGCATCAATATTTGTTTTAATGCCGTTGGGGTTTCAAGTACTTTTAAGCAACCCGTAACTACATTGGTAAGCGCTGTTTCACTTGTCCAAACAGGAATCTCTAGCTGTTGAGTGAGATACCTATCAAGACCCGATAACAATCCGCCACCACCGGTTAGCAAAATGCCATTGGAAATAATGTCAGATGCCAAGTCAGGATTAGTCTTTTTGAATGTTTCTTTGATGTGAACAACCATTTCATCAATGGGCGCCTGCAATGCATCACGGACATCTTCAGACTGGATAGTGACCTCTTTAGGTTGCTCAGTCAAGACATCTTGACCAGAGATAATCATGTCACGCTCGCGTCCATCTTCAAAAGGCAAGATTGAGCCAATCTTGATTTTAATAACCTCAGCAGTACGCTCACCAATCTTGATGCCCAGTAAATCACGCAGATGAACTGCAATTGCCTCATCCATTCGATTACCGGCAAGACGCAATGACGAAGAAGTTACAATACCGCCCAACGAAATGACCGCGACCTCGGTGGTACCACCGCCAATATCAACAACCATAGAACCAGTAGGCTCAGTTACAGGCAAATCAGCACCCATAGCAGCAGCCATAGGCTCTTCAATCAAATAAGCCTGGCGAGCACCTGCTTGAATAGTAGCTTCAAAAACCGCGCGCTTCTCTACTGATGTTGCACCACAAGGAATACAAACAACAATGCGCGGTTTGGGCTGCCAGGGATAACGGCGGGGAGCCGCTTTGTTGATAAAGGCAGAAAGCATTGCTTCAGTAATATCATAGTCAGCAATCACACCATCATGAAGCGGATGTTCAGCTGAAAAAGTATCAGGGGTATGGTTGATCATATTTTTAGCTTCATGACCAACAGCAAGTACGCGATGAGTATTACGCTCAATAGCAACAACGGAAGGCTCATTAATAACAATGCCCTGACCGGTGATACCTACTAAGGTATTTGCGGTACCTAAGTCAATCGCCATGTCATACGAAGCTGATGACGAGGCATTTTGTAGTAAGTCCATAAAAGACATAGGTATGAATCCTTACGGTCTCTATAAAATTAGCAATAACTACGAATAACTACTCGTTTGTAGCATTTGATTTTAACAGGTTATGCCCTTAGTTCTGTTGGCATACGCTCTTTATGGTAGCAAAACTTTTTGGGAGGAAAAGAAAAAGCAGTCTGGATAATCCAAAACTGCTTTTTCTTCATATTTTTGTAAGTACTAAAGCTTAGCCAAAGAAGATGCCAATCTCGCGCTCTGCAGAAGCAACAGAATCACTGCCATGAATGACATTTTCATCCATGATAAGACCAAAGTCACCACGAATAGTGCCTGGAGCAGCCTCAGCTGGATTGGTTGCACCCATAAGTGAACGGCATTTTGCAACAGCACCCTCACCAGAGACAACCATCTTAACAACAGGACCAGAGGTAATGTATGCAATCAAGCCGTCATAGAAAGGCTTGCCCTCATGCTCAGCGTAGTTTGCAGCTGCCTGCTCAGCGGTAACCATACCCATCTCCATACGCTCAATGGTAAGGCCAGCGCGCTCAAAACGATTAACGATCTCACCAATATGACCGTTGCGAACACCGTCAGGTTTGATCATTGAATAAGTCTTTTCGATTGCCATGTATAATTCCTTTCCTTTACGACAAGGCTTACTTACTTATTGACTATTGACTATTGACTATTGCTTATTGATTTTGGCTTGCAAAATAGAGGGTCACATTATCAACCTTCCAGCCAATACCATCACGAACAAGCGTGATGTCATAAGGGATTTCTCCTCCCTCAGGCGATTGGGCTTTCACGTACACATGAGCCGTACTCATCTCATTGGCTTCTCCTAATAATTCAGGATCACCATCTGCAACAAGCATATCTTGCAAACGCTGTTTTTTGGCATCATCCATGCTCGCAACATAGACATCAGCATTTTGAGGATCAGCAAAAAGCTCTCCTACAACCTGCTCTTTCATAGGATAGCCATACCCTTGGGTGTAACAAAAGAGTGCGCCACCCACGAGTACCAAAAGCAACAAAACAAGCGTAATAATAACTTTAAGCCCACGATTTTTCTTCTTTTTCTTGGGCGCTTTAGACCAGTCTTCAAAATTACCAGCATTATTAACGGGTTCAAAGAACGTGGACTGGGAAGCATCAACTGTTTGCATAACCGTGGTTTGAGCATTGGAGAAGGCAGGGTCAGGGGCAGTATCCTGTGCAACATCCCCATCGCTCATAATATCAAGACCGGAAAGATCCGTGGTGTCTGTTACGGCAGCCTCTTCATCTTCCTTATCTTCAACACGCGCGGCAACAGCTGCAACAGCACGCTGATAATCAACATTAGCAGCATCATTGAACGTATAGGTGCCATCAGCAAGAGCCGACTCAAACGCACGTACTGCTTTATTCATCTTGCCAGCAGCAACATACGCTTGACCCATATTGGCAAAAATCTTATTTCGTGTTTGTGCTGACATATCAAACTGAAGCGCTGACTCATACGAGGCAATTGCATCCATAGGTCTATTAAGCGCCATAAAACACACGCCTAAATTAAGGAGTGCTTTTACGGGATCTGGATTAACCTGATCAAGGGCAGCAGCACGAAATGCAGCACCCGCCTCAGCTGATTTACCGAGCTTAAGCATCGAATTGCCCTTGCCCATATAAGCTTTATAGGGGGTAGGATAATTTGGATCATCTATTGCTGCCTGGAAGTACTCAGCGGCATCCTCATAATCATGGGACGAAGCATATACCATACCTAAGTTGTAATTAACTGCGCCCGTTGCATCATAGGCTGCATCATCAGTCGCACGAGAGTATGCATGGATTGCTTCATTGGGATCATTAAGTTTTACCAAGCAATTACCAATTTGGTGATACAGTAATCCCATTTCACCAGGAAGTAGTTCTGAGTTCTCATCCCTCAGGCATTCGGTAAATATATTAAGTGCAGTCTCATAGTCATGAGAAACATACGCACTGCGTGCTTGTTGAAAGAGATCGTTGTTCATATAAAGCTACATTCCTCTCCAAAAAGGCAACTGCGCAAAATTACGCAATCCTTATTGTAACCCAGCTGATAGGCACCCGCCAAATTCATGAAAAAAGCTAAGCTGTAGCATTTTCAATAGTGATAGTCTCGATGACATCACCCACACGTAAAGAACGGACGACATCCATTCCCTCAACAGTCTGACCAAAGACGGTATAGCCTGAATCCAAAAATGGTTGAGGACCTAAGCAAATATAGAATTGCGATCCAGCTGAATTAGGATCTTGAGAACGTGCCATAGCAACGGTGCCATCAAGATGTTTGTTATTAGGATTGGTAGAAAACTCTTCTTTGATAGTGTAACCAGGTCCTCCCGTGCCAAGACCAGCAAAAGGATTGCCTTCAGCAGCGCGCACCTGCTCTGAATCAAGCACACGCGTATTAGGACAACCGCCCTGAATAACAAAATCAGGAACATAACGATGGAATTTCAAGTTGTCATAAAATCCCTTTTGCGCTAACTCAACAAAATTACCTACATGAATAGGAGCGTTTTCTCCATCAAGCACGACGGTAATGTCACCTTTGGATGTTCTAATATGCGCAACTTCAGTTCCGTTTGGTTTATATTCGGGCGTATATAATGCCATGACATGAGTCCTTTCACAATAAAGAAATGGCGCCCTCTACAGGGTTCGAACCTGCGGCCTTCTGCTCCGGAGGCAGACGCTCTATCCAGCTGAGCTAAGAGGGCTTATGTGGGTTATAAAACCTCTCGTGAGTTAAAAACACACTTAGGCTATTATTACATACATCGACACACATTCATCCAATTTCAAGGGAATAACCATGACTGATACGTATGAGACCATCTTTATTACCGATCTTTCCTATGGATCAGCCGGCATCGGACGTCCTCAGTCTGGTTCGCGCGCGGGAAAAGTTATTTTTGTCGATGGGGCAGTTCCCGGTGATACCGTCACGGTAGAAGTTACCCAAGAGAAAAAATCCTTTGCTCGCGCAAAGCTTGTTTCCGTGGTGGATCCAAGCCCAGAGCGCATCACTGCCCCTTGCCCGGTATGCAATGAGTGTGGTGGCTGCCCCTGGATGCACGTAGCCTATAGTGCGCAACAAACGTATAAACGAAACGCAATAGTTTCTGAACTTGCCCGCGCACTTAATCTTGACAAGAAAGAAGCTGAGACGTTTGTTGCGCCTACGCGCGCGTCAAAACATGAACTCAACTTTCGTAACAAGCTTGAAATGGGTGCGCATATGGATAACGGTGCGGGGAAACGCTCCTTATTCCAACTGGGGTTTTATGCGCGCGCCTCGCATACTTTGGTATGTCCCAAGCGCTGTCTTGTCGGAGCGCGCGGCATTGAAAAAGCACCCGGTGCCCTTCGAGGCGCGCTGTCATTTTTGTCAAACAACCAATCACTTGACATTTATCGGGTAGGTGTGCGCCATAGCGTGCGCACCCATGACACCGAGATTGCACTTTGGACTCCGCCGGGAGCATTTCCCCGCAAAGCCGTCGCGCGCGTAGTGGAAAGCGCGCTGCCAGCAACAAGTGTAGTGCGCGTCATGGCTCATCCTGGAAAAGCACGCGCTATCAAAGGAGTGGAAGCGCTTTCCGGCAAAGGCTACTGGACCGAGGAGCTTGCTGGCTTTACCTACAAGATCTCTGCGCCCAGCTTTTTCCAAGTAAATACCGCTCAAGCAGAAACCATGATCAAACTGGTGCTTGAGTATACCCAGGTTGATGAAACTTCGCTGGTCGCAGATCTTTATTGCGGCGCAGGCACGTTCACCTTACCGCTTGCCGCAACCGGCGCTACCGTCGTCGGCGTTGAATCAGCGGGATCATCCGTGCGTGATCTGCGCCGCAACGCTCATGAAACTGGTCTCGATATCACAGTAGTAGGGGGAGATGCGACACGTGAATTACCAGCTCTTGGTGCTCTCGATGTTCTTGTTGTAGATCCGCCCCGTGCTGGCCTTATGCCTGAAATCATTGCAAGCATTGCAGCGACAAACGCCAAACGTGTGGTATATGTCTCGTGCGATCCTGCCACCTGGGCACGTGATGTCGCACGTTTGAATGAAGTTGGATACAACTTGCAAGTAGCAACACCCGTTGATCTTTTCCCACAGTCTTACCATATCGAGACAGTAAGCCTCCTGCAAAAGAGCTAACGCATTCGACTACCCTGCAAAACTATTACGCAGGACCGCTCCATTAGGACCGCTTCATTAGGACCGCTTCATTAGTCTATGGTTGGATTATGCGGATGGATACTTGGCTAAACTACTCGGCTTGCTCGCAGCGCTCAACCAGCTTAGCGATACGATCAGAATACTCCGGATCCGTAATACCCGCTTCAGCAAGATCAACAACAGGAGCATCGCTCCAAAGACTCTCGAGTCGGTAATATTCGCGCGCCTCTGGCTGAAAAACATCAACTACCACGCGTCCGTAATCAAGAATCTCCCAAGATCTATCACGAGTTCCCTCACGAGAAATAGGCTTACTGTGCGCTTGATTACGCAGACATTCTTCAATATATTCCAAAATAGATTCGACTTGAGGCGTATTACGCGCCGTTACAATAACAAAGTAATCGGTCACGTCAACAAGGGCACCTACTTCAAGCACCATAATGTCAGTTGCTTTACGCTCATCGGCTGCTTTAGCCGCAATCAAAGCCATCTCACGTGACGTATGTAATTCGTTATCTTCAACTTCAGCGCTCATGCGCCCTCCTTTTTATTTCACCGTATTCATTATTCGTGCTCGCCTCGCAAGGTATTCCCTGCAAGATATCCCCTACAAAGTATTCTCTGCAAGGTGGTTTCTCGAACACGCTGCTTTGTTATGAACGCAACTTAATGCAGTGGTTCCACACCATGACGGCATCTACATTAAGTGGGCGTCCCGAATCAATCAAAAACGATAAATTTTCTTGCTGAACAGCAAAGTATAAATCAAATAAATCCATTTTACCGATGCGGTTATACAATTCGCGATACACCGGCACATAATGGCCTGGCTCGATTTTGTCCGCAACATAAATAATCATATCGAGCTTTGACATGTTGGGAGCACCAATTGTATGCCGCGCGATAGCCTGATAAAGCCCATGTTCAAACTCGGGATGCTCATCAGCAAGTACGGCAGCTGCGGTCGGGCCATGCAAAAGCCACGGCATATTGTTAACAATATCAGGGTCTATTTCAAGACCGTAGGTATCAACCCTATCACGGAGCTCTTCATCAGAGAGCGCCTTGTCCCAATCATGGAGCAATCCTGTCATACGTGCTAAATCAGGATCAACCCCATAAGCTCTAGCCATCAACCGTGCGGTTTTTGCCACATTTACACTATGTGTATATCGCGATGACTTCACCCGCTGCTTTAAAAGCTTTTTCATCTCTTTATAATGCGCTTTACTGTATGGCCCATCGTCTTTTTCAGACGCATCGCCTTCAGGCGCTACAGCGTCAGGCAATTCTGGCTCATAGGCCTGCGCACTTGACTCTGAGGCGCTTGTGTTATCGATCATACTGACCCCCGATGGTAGAGATTCTCTGCCTCAATCACAAGACGCACCGGCTCAGGGATCAAATATCTAATCGATCCACCTTGCGCAATGCGCCTTCGTAAATCCGTTGATGAAATATCAAGCGACGGAGCATGTATAAATTCTACGGTAAAACCTGCCTCTTGCAGTGATTTCTTTATCGCTTTGTCACCTATAAGTTTAGTCCCTGGCCGATTAATGCCCACAAACGATGCAAGCCCTGAGAGTTCACGTGCATCTTTCCAATCAGCTAAGGTAGCGATGGAGTCTGCGCCTGCAATAAAATACAACTTCACGTTAGAAGGATAATGAGCACGCACGGTTTTGAGTGTGTCAATGGTATACGTAATACCTTCACGCTCCACTTCCAAGGAACTTACATCAAAATTCTCGTTGTCAGAAAGCGCCAAACGACACATTTCCAATCGCTTTTCTGCTGCCAACTGATCCTGATCGATCTTATACGGCTGTCGTCCAGCTGGCATAAACACAACCGCATCAAGTCCCAATACATCACGCGCCTGTTCAGCAACTGCTAAGTGCCCCATATGAATTGGATCAAAGGTTCCACCCATGATGCCCAAAGCGTATGTTTTGTCTGGATCCTCTTGCCCTAACGTATCAAATCTCTCACAGATTACCGCCATGTTTACTAACCCCTGATTAACCCCTGCTTTTAGCTTATCCTAAGCTTGTCCTAAGCCCTAAGCTTGTCTTGGCCTCTATCCCCTCTTGAAGCACTTGTTATGCTCTAATCTGCCCATTACCACGAATGAGATACTTGTACGTTGTGAGCGCTTCTAAGGCAAAAGGACCACGCGCGTGCAACTTTTGTGTCGAAATGCCAATTTCAGCGCCGAGACCAAACTCGCCACCATCAGTAAAACGTGTTGAAGCATTAACGTAAACAGCCGCCGCATCAATCGAGCACAAAAAGAGTTCTTGTGCTGCGCTATTTTCTGCAATGATCGCCTCGGAGTGATGGGTGCCGTACTGGTTGATATGAGTGATTGCCTCCTCGATCCCTGAGACAACTTTGATCGAAATATCCATATCCAAATACTCACGGCCCCAGTCATCAACCGTAGCTTCTAAGACCTCAATACCAAGTAATAAACCCACTGCACGCGTCGCCTCATCGCCATGAATAGCGACACCTGCTTCAGACAAAGCACCTACCACAACCGGCAAAGCTTCATCTGCGATAGCCTCATCTATCAACAAAGACTCTGCCGCATTGCATACGCCCGTACGTTGGGTTTTAGCATTAATGATGATAGGAAGAGCTTTATTCATATCTGCCGATTGGTGGATATAGATATGGCAATTGCCCGTACCCGTTTCAATCACAGGAACACGTGCGTGATCAACACAATGCTGAATAAGACCAGCACCACCACGGGGAATAAGCACATCCACCAAACCACGCAATCCTAAAAGTTCATCAGTCTCGGCGCGATCCGTAGAACGTATTGAGACAATCGCGTCTTGAGGCATGCCTGCATTATAGGCCGCCATAGAAAGCAGATCAGAAATAGCCAAGTTTGAATTGACGGCAAGGGATCCACCACGTAACACGCATGCGTTACCACTCTTGATACAAATGCCTGCTGCATCAGCAGTTACATTAGGACGTGCTTCATAAATCATAGCAACAACACCCATAGGAACCGTGACACGCGTGATTTCCAAATCATTATCAAGCGTACGCGTCTCTAAGATCTTACCTGTCGGATCATCGAGAGCAGCAAGTTCCTCAAGTGCCCGAGCAATATTTTCAATACGCCCTGCATCCAAATAAAGACGATCTAAGATAGGCTTACTTACACCTGTTTTTTCTCCGTAGGCCATATCTTTTGCATTGGCCTCACAAATAACATCTACGTTATCGCGGAGCGCATCAGCCATTGCATGAAGGGCGTTGTTGCGCATCTCTTCAGTCGTAAGTGCCATAGCGCTACTGGCTTGTTTTGCGCGCGTGGCTGCCGCGTGTGCCTCACTCATTCAAACACCACCAAATCATCTCGGTGCACAACAGGATGCTGTGCTAGATTTACAAAAAGCTCATTTTGCTTTATTTCTGCTTGCGTCTTGCCACAGGCAAGTTCTACTTCAGAAGAGGATGCTCCTGCATGTCCTCGCGCAATTGTCACATCCGCATCATCTTTAATATCAATGCTATCTCCCGGTCTAAAAACTCCGCGCACGCTCGTAATACCAACTGCTAAAAGCGAGGATCCTGATTCAATCAGCGCGCGTTTTGCTCCAGCATCAACCACAACAGCACCTTTAGGAGTATCACCAAGAGCAATCCAGAGCTTTTTAGGGGTGATATCATGATGAATTTCATGGGCACTAAAGCGCGTTCCTATCTCTTCATCTGAAACAATACGCTCAAGTGCATGAGGCTTTTTGCCATAGCAAATTATCATATCAATACCCGCAGTCATAAGTACACGAGCAGAGCGAATCTTGGTAATCATACCGCCTGATCCCATCTTCGACCCAGCGCCACCTGCTATAGCCATAATCTCGGGAGTGATGCGGGACACATGGCTAATCAAAGGCGCATCAGGGTCAATGTTGGGGTTTTGCGCAAAAAGCCCTTCGATATCAGAGAAAATAACGCAAAGCTCAGCACCCACCAAACACGATACCAATGCTGCCAGCGTATCATTGTCGCCAAAGCGAATCTGCTCAACGCTTACCGTGTCGTTTTCATTAATAATAGGAACAACATCAAGTTGCAAGAGACGCTCCAACGTATCACGCGCATGCAAATACGCTGATCTATCACGCGTAGTTTGACGTGTGATCAAAATGACAGAAGTAGTCAATCCAACCTCATCACACTCCTGAGCATAAGCGCTCATCAAAATGTTTTGACCAACACTTGCTGCCGCCTGCAAGGTGGGCATATCAGTAGGACGCTCAGGAATCCCTAAGCGTTCAAGTCCACAGCCAATAGCGCCACTGGTAACCACAATAGGTTTCCAGCCTTGTGCTTTTATAGCAGCTAACTGTTCAGCCAAATTACGTAAAAAATCATGATTAAGTGATCCTTTTGCATCAACAAGCGTTGATGTACCAATTTTTATTACGATGATGTGTGAGTTATTGTTTGCCATCTACCCAATCGCTATCTAAATATCTAAGCCTTCATAATCATCATCAGCACCAGCGCCTTCGTATTCAAACTCGACGCCTAAAATGCGCACCTCATCCCCATCACGAGCACCTGCTTTTTCAAGCGCTTTATCAAGGCCGAGACGCTTAAAACGATGCTGCAAGAAGGCCACCGCTTCATCGTTCTCCCAATCAGTCTGGATAACCATGCGCTCAATCTGCTTTCCGGTAACGCGAAAGACACCGGGTTCTTCTTCCGCAATTGAGAAGCGCTTATCGCGCTCATCACGACGATGTTGCCAGACTTGTTCAAACTCCAGGTTTTGAGCTTCTTGCTCTTTGCGCTGCTCACGCAAGGTTTGCACAAGCGCACCTGTTGCTTGCTTGAGTGCTTCAATTCCCTCACCCGTCACTGTTGAGGTAACAAAAAGTTTGGGGTTAAGGGGGCTTTCATCGAGCCTAAACTCATCACCATCCACCGCTGCAAGCGCATCGGTGCGCACGACTTCAGCCAACCGTTCAGCGGCCTCTTGGGCGCCCGGCATGTCAATTTTGTTGCCAACCACAATGCAAGGACGTTCAGAGAGTTCATGAGCATAAAGATCAAGTTCTTGTTTGATGATCTCATAATCTTCAACAGGATCACGTCCCTCATAACCACCTGACAAATCAACAACGTGCAAGATGATGGCGGAGCGTTCAATGTGGCGCAAGAACTCATGGCCTAAGCCCTTGCCTTCATGAGCTCCTTCAATTAATCCTGGAACATCGGCTACAACGTAATTGTAGTCATTTGTTTTTACTACACCCAGATTAGGAACAAGCGTCGTAAAGGGATAGTCAGCGATCTTTGGTTTAGCAGCGGAGATACGGGCGATCATAGATGACTTACCCGCTGAGGGCATACCGACTAATGCTGCATCAGCCATCAATTTCATTTCTAGCTCAATCCAGCCTTCTTCCCCAGGCACCCCCAACTCAGCAAATGCTGGAGCGCGACGTGTTGGAGTAACAAAATGCGTGTTACCACGACCCCCTATACCACCGCGCGCAACGATGATAGACTCCCCGTCATGTACAAGATCAGCAATCATCTCGCCGACTTCTTTAGTTTCTTCGTTATATTCGCGCACAACGGTTCCTACCGGAACTTTAAGAATGAGATCCTCTCCCGTTGCGCCATGCATACGACTTCCTTTTCCGTGAGTTCCACGGTTCGCTTTAAAATGATGTTTAAAGCGATAGTCAATGAGCGATGAGACGTTCAAGTCCGCTTGGACAATAACGTTACCTCCATGGCCTCCATCGCCACCATCAGGACCCCCTTTAGGAACGTGAGCTTCACGCCTAAAAGACATACATCCCGCACCACCGTTTCCAGCAGTTACGTGGATTCGGACTTTATCAGTAAACAAGGTAGTACTCCTCTTTATAACTCTCTTAGTTGAGCTTTACCTGATTCTAATAGAAAAGCCTCCTGGAATGCAGGAGGCTTCAATGAACTATATGGTGTAGGCTTGTTTGCTTAAGCCAAAGGACGAACATGAACCTTACGACGTGCGCCTTGGGTGTACTCAACTACACCGTCGCACAAGGCGAACAAGGTATCATCTTTACCGCGGCCAACATTTTCACCTGGATGAATATGAGTACCACGTTGACGAACCAAAATTACACCGGTTCCTACGGTCTCACCAGCGAAGCGCTTGCATCCAAGGCGCTTGGACTGAGAATCACGACCATTACGGATGGAACCTTGACCTTTCTTGTGTGCCATGAGAGAACCTCCTTTTAGATCTATTCAGCCTTGTCAGCGCCAACAGCAACAATCTTAATACGGGTCAAATTCTGACGATGACCGCGCATCTTCTTGTAGTTCTTGCGCTTCTTGAACTTAAATACGAGCTGCTTCTCGCCCTTGAACTGCTCAACAACCTCAGCCTCAACCTTGGTCTTAGCAGCCTCTGCAGGATCAGCAGTAACGGTAGTGCCGTCTACGATAGCAATAGCGGGAAGCTCTACCTTAGATCCAACCTCAGCATCAAGCTTCTCAACGTTTACGTAATCTCCAGCGGCGACCTTGTACTGCTTGCCGCCCGTCTTAATAATTGCGTACATCGAATATCTCCTACTAATGTGTTCAAACGCAAGCCGTTACCTTATCAGTAATCAGCCCACAAGTCAATGGAGCAAAGCCCCAATTTATAAAAATTATTTGCTTTTGAGTACTATGCTCATTGGGCGATGGGGTCTAATGAGCCTGCGCCCAATTCTGGCCAGGGGAAACATCGACCAGAAGCGGGACGGACAAATCAATCACCGACTCCATAATTTCTTTGACCAGCGCAGTAACTTCATCAAGCTCGGCGTGAGGAACCGATAGATCAAGTTCATCATGCACTTGTAGCATCAAAGAACTTTTTAAACCGCGTGCAACCAATTCAGCCTGCACGCGGCGCATAACAATCTTGATTATATCAGCAGCACTGCCCTGCATAGGATGATTCATTGCCGTACGCTCACCAAACCCACGCTGAGCGGCATTGGATGCCGACAATTCAGGAATATAACGGCGGCGCCCAAAGAGTGTTTCCACATAGCCCTTCTCGTGTGCACGAGCAACCGTTGTGTCTAAATACTGACGAACTCCCGGATAGGCCTCAAAATAGCGATCAATCATCTCTTTGGCGTCTGCAAAGGGAATATCGAGGCTTTGCGATAAACCAAATGCCTGCTGACCATAAACAATACCAAAATTGACGGCCTTAGCACGGCTGCGCAAAAGCGGTGTCACTTCATCAAGCGGGATACCAAAAACACGACTTGCCGTACGCGCGTGAAAATCAGCTCCCGAATTAAACGCGTCAATCAGATGCTCATCGCCTGATAAATGAGCTAAAAGACGCAGCTCAATCTGAGAGTAATCCGCCGAAACAAACAGCTCATCTTCATGAAGCGGAATAAAACATTCACGGATCTTGCGGCCGAAATCTGTACGGACCGGAATATTTTGCAAATTTGGATCAGATGATGAGAGACGACCCGTTGTTGTTACCATTTGATTATAGGATGTGTGAATGCGGCCATCTGAGGTATTAGCCATCTTAGGCAACGAATCAATATAGGTTGATTTAATCTTCGCAAACTCTCGATAGCTCATAATAAGTGCAGGCAGCTCATGCGTTTTTGCGAGTTCTTTAAGAACCGTTGCATCGGTTGAATAACCGCGGCGCGTCTTTTTGATAGGAGTAAGTCCCAACACTTCGAACAGAATATGTGCAAGCTGCTTGGGTGAATCAATATTGAACTCTTCGCCGGCGTATGCATAAATCTGATCACGCAAGACACCCAATTCAGCATCCGCATCAGCGGAAAGCTCCGCCAGATGCTCCCTATCAAGAGCCGCACCAGTACGCTCCATCATGCAAAGCACCGGCACCAGTGGTGCATCAATATCATCATAAACCTGATCAGAAGTGTGTTCGGTCAAGCTTGCACGGACTTCTTGCGCAAGCTGTTTTACCAAATAAGCTTCTTGTGCATGCTGAAGTGCTTTGTCATCTAACTCAGGAGCAACCGTTCCCAAATAAGCAGAAGCAAGCGTATTGAGGTCATAATTTGATTCATTTGAGTTGGCTACGTAAGCAGCAAGGGAAATATCAAAAAACGTCGCATCAAGCACCTCTTGATCAGAGATACACGCCTTATCTGCACTACTTGCAGGATACACTTGTTCGATGAGATGTTTGATGTCAATAGCGGTAAAAGAGCCGTCACGTAAAAGCTCAGTGAGTATGGTTTGTGCCTGTTCACCTGAGAGAAGCGCTGATCCCTTTTCAGGAAGCGCAACCGCCAAAGATAACCCTGGTTCAAAAAGATTAGCCTGATCTGCAAGTGACCAAGAAAGAGCAATTTCTTCTTTTCCGATAAGAGCATGTATAGCCTCATACGCCTCATCGTCATAATAGAGAGGCTCTACCATGTCATACGTTATGGTTGATGCTTGAGCACCCGACGAAAGTCCCCCTTCTTGAGCAAATCCTAGCACCTTTGCAAGCTGAGATTTAAAACGCAATTCCTCAAACACCTGTGTTACTAAAACAGGATCAAATGAAGGAAAATGAATTGCCTCTAGATCAATTTCATCTTCGAGAGGGACATCGGTAACGATGGTAGCAACTTGGCGTGAGAGAAACGCAGAGTCCTCATTATCACGCAAGTTCTCAAGCTGCTTTCCCTTGAATTTATCAAGATTCTCATAAATGCCTTCAAGATTGCCATACGTCTGCAGCATGGATGCAGCACGCTTATCCCCAATGCCAGGAACACCCGGAATGTTGTCTGAACTGTCCCCCTTAAGACCCAAAAAATCACGGAACTGATCAGGGCGCACACCATAGCGCTCTTCCACTTCCGCAGGCCCATACACCACAACATCCGTAATGCCTTTTTTAGTCGTAACAATACGCGTAAGATCACTTGCAAGCTGATAGGCATCCTTGTCTCCGGTAACGAGAAGTGTTCTGATTCCCAGCTTCTCATCACGAGCGGCTATAGTGCCTAAAATATCGTCGCCCTCCCATCCTTCAAGCATAACGACAGGAATATCAAGCGCACCTAAAATACGTTGGATTACAGGAAATTGAACACGCAAAGCATCATCCATATGAGGACGCTGCGCTTTATATTGTTCAAGTGCTTCAATACGAAAGGCTGGACGCCCTTTGTCAAACGCGCATATGAGCGCATCAGGATGCTCAGTCTCAATAAACTTAATCAGCATCTGCATAAAACCAAATGCTGCATTGGTAGGAGTCCCATCAGGGGCCGTCATTGCGGGAGGAACAGCATGATACGCTCGATGCATGAGTGAATTGCCATCAATTACCGCGATTGTTTTATCCATTTACGCGCTCCAAAGATATCCGACACCGCGTACGGTCTCTAAATGCTGTGATAATTCGGGGCCTAGCTTAGCACGGACACGACGGACATGCACATCAACGGTTCGCGAACCGCCAAAATAATCAAATCCCCATACACGACGCAAAAGCGCATCACGCGAATAAGTACGTCCGGGATGTGTTACCAAAAAAGCAAGAAGCGCATATTCAAGATAGGTAAAATCGACAGGCTCTCCCGCAACGGTAACTTGATACGTTGCAAGATTGATCGACATGCTATCCACGGTAATAAAATCGTGAGACGAAGATTCATTTCCCGGCCAAAGAAGCTGCTTGATACGCAGCGTACACTCTTCCTGACTTGCCGAGCTCACCACAAAATCTGACTTTACTCGCACGGGAAGACGTACATGGGAAAGGAGCGCCTGAGGAACAATAATAAGCATAGCAGCTCCCCCATCGTCAGCTAACGCTTCTTCAACCTTGGCAATATTGCCTGCCGTCTCAGGCATTGCTTCATAAATTACTAAATCATGCTGAGGATTATCTGAAAGCAAACTTTTAAATTGCATTGACGAGCCTGCTGACACGTCAATATCAAAACCAGACAATACCGCTTGAAACTTATGAGCATTGTCAAGGCTATCGGCAATAAAAATGACATTTTTGCGCTGCATGATGAACTCCTACAAAACAGCTAGATAGCGATCGAGCTCCCACTGGGTTACTTGATGTTGATAGTCATCCCACTCTTTACGTTTATAATCCACCAGAAAGGAATGGATATGGTCACCAAGCACTTCTTTCATTAACTCAGAATACTCAAACGCATCCACCGCTTCTCCTAAATGAGAAGGCAATGTCTTGATGCCAATACTGTTTAATTCGTGACGAGTATAGGTAAAACGTGAGGGATCTTCGAAAGGAGGCTGTAGAGGCAATTCATCTTCAATCCCCTTAAGACCCGCTGCAAGCAATACAGCAAATACCAGATAAGGATTTGCCGCTGGATCAGGTGAGCGCAGTTCAACACGACAGGCCTCTTCTTTATCAGGCTTATATCCCGGAATGCGCACGAGTGTCGCGCGGTTATTGCGTGCCCAGGTAATACCAACAGGTGCCTCTCCACCAGGTACCAAACGCTTATAGGAATTGATAGTTGGATTGGTGATCAACGAGAATTCCGGCGCGTATTTCAAAAGACCAGCAATGTAGTGTTTAGCGACTTCTGATAAGTTGTAGCCCTCAGGGTCATTCGGATCAAAGAAAGCATTGTTGCCTTCACCATCAAAAAGGCTCATGTGTACATGCATGCCACTTCCCGGCTCGCTCGCGATAGGCTTTGGCATAAAAGAAGCATGAACGCCATATTTCATAGCAACTTCTTTAACAACCATTTTATAAGTCATTACGTTGTCTGCCATGATGGCAGCATCAGCAAAGCGCAAATCAATCTCATGTTGCGATGGGCCATTTTCATGATGCGAGTACTCCACGGGGATACCCATACGCTCAAGCGTCAAAATGGTGTCACGGCGCATATCAGAGGCATTGTCAAGACTAGTGAGATCAAAATAACCACCTTTATCAAGTGGTGTAGTGTGCTCTTGATCTTCAAAATAGTAATACTCAAGCTCAGGACCCACATTCATCACGTATCCCATTGCCTCAGCTTTTGCTATTACAGCATTGAGCACATGACGCACATCGCCATCAAAGGGCTCACCCTGAGGCGTTCTAATATTGCAAAACATACGCCCTACTGCATTTTTTTCAGGACGCCACGGCAAAATCTGAAAGGTTGATGCATCAGGGAAGGCCAGCATATCTGATTCTTGGGTAAACGAAAAGCCGCGCACGCAACTCGCATCAAAACCCATACCCTCTTCAAATGCATGCTCAAGTTCAGAAGGAATTACCGCAAAAGATTTCATATTACCCAATACATCACAAAACCAAAAACGAACAAAATGAACGTCGCGACTTTTGATTGTTTTGAGAACAAAATCTTGATCGGGACTGATAGCCATAACAGAACCTTTCTTATGAAAAATGCACCCCATCGCTAAACGACAAGGTGCACTTAAGCGTGCTTTGAAAGTAAGTATAAAACGCTTTGCATTTCAATCAAGTTACAAGAAGTTTCTCTATGCTAGTTTTTATCATACAGCCTATCGCTTTCAAGGAGGAACAAAAAAAGAACTAACAAAAAATTCTAAACACCGCGCAAGCATGAGTGCTATTCAATTTCTGCGAACCCCTGGTCGTAGAGCATCTTAGGAATCTTGCCATAGCGCAAATAGGGAATGGTGTAATAATCGGCCACTTCTTGGGTCCACGATCCGTCTTTGCAGTTTGAACTGCGCGTTGCTAGATACGTGTGGTAGTCCACGTCATACTTATGTATCAACGCTCGCAAATCCACATCATAGGAATTCTCGAAGAAAACAACATCCTGCGGCAAGCGCGGCTTCATATCAGGATCTGCTGCTGGATGCCCGATGCAAAACCCGCAAACAGGAAACACGTAGCGAGGAAGCCCTAAAAGCTCCACCATCTCTAACCCCTGCTCTCTGGCCGAACCGATGCAACAGGTTCCCAGACCGAGCGATTCGGCAGCGATCGTAGCAGAACCTAAAGCAATGCCCACCTCGGTCGTGCCCACGATAATATTATCCGCTACGCGCGTAACTCGATCGAACTCTTCTTCGCTGCAGTCGCACGCGATCCAAGTGCGATAGAAATCAGCGCAAAACATCCAGAATACCGGCGCTTCACGTACGTGTTCTTGAGACCCACAAAGCTCATAAGCTTTCTGACGCTTGATAGGGTTATCGACAGAAACGATGGAAACATGTTGGAAGTTGCACCAGTTAGGACCATGCTGAACCGCTTCGATGATGGCACGAAGGTCAGCCTCGTCCACGGGTTCATCAGTATATGCACGGATGCTCTTATGATGAAGCATTTGCTCGAGTACTGGATCGTTTTCGGTAATGCTCTTGATTGCGCAAGACCAATCACTTTGTTTCTCTGTTTTCACATCACTCATAAACCCCTCCAAAACATCAATGAGCCGTAATCTTTTTTACCTAGAAAAAATATCTTGCTTCACTACTGCGAAGAGCATGAAGGCACCGGATTGATAGAGCCACCAAACGTAACGGGGGCTTCATAATATTCTGCATCAAGGGTGGGGATCATCTCATTTGTTGAACGCTCATCCACTATGTTGCGTTCAACTCCTGCAAAACTCAAAAGTGCCGCAGTCGCCGCCTCCCAAGGACTCCCATCAAGCTGAAGTTCTCGATCAATTTTCTTAATAGGATCACCTGTGCTTTCAAGCCAGAGAAGCGCATCTTCGCGTTTAAGGCCAGAAAGGAATTCGAGAAAAACAGGTAAATGATCAGGAAGTTCAGTCGTTGCTAGATCTAGTCCGTGTTCTTTATAAAGCCTGTTGAGCTCTACCATAACATGCCCTCTATCACGAGAATCTCCCTGTGTATGTTCAAAAAGATTGAGACTTGTCTGCTTCCCAATATCAAATGTTGCAACATAGGCGGACTGAAGTGATGTCAAATCTGTCTCTTTGATCCACGTGATAAACGCATCTAAACGTTCTTTTGATTCTGCGTCTAATTCTTCACTTTCTTGGAGTACTCCTTCGATCTCTGGAAGGCTTTGTAGAAAGTCCTCATCAGGATAAAGCATAAGATTAGCAAGAGCTTTCAATTCCCAGATCATCTCTCATAGTCCTTTCAAGACGCTTACCTGGTCAAAATTGCGCGCAAAATAGATTTCGATTCATTATAGAGAGCATTTAATCAGCCAACAGAAAAAGTCACACTAATGTTTACTCTGACAAGGAGTTTAATCCACGTTTCAATTATCCAGCTAAAGCAACAAATAGCTTACAGGTTGATCAAGAAACGTTCACTACTAGCTTTTAAACAGATATCCAAAAGATACCAATAGGTATGCTTATGAAAAAATTGTGAAGTTGTTTTCGCGATAATTTTTCCACGACAGAGGTAGGTTGTTATGAAAGCCGACATCAAAGAATGGGATCCGGAAAACCCCAAAAAGTGGGACAAGCGATTAGCCTGGACTACGGTTTGGATCTCAACATTTTCGCTAACCTTCGGATTCTGCGCATGGTATCTTGTACCGTCATTGGCACCGCACCTTAATGCGGTAGGATTTCACCTTGATGCAAGTCAACTCTATTGGCTTGTAGCGATGGTTGGCCTCTCAGCAGGTACCTTACGTATCATCTGGACCTTCCTACCCCCTCTGATGGGAACACGAAAACTGGTCTTTATGTCTACGGCTCTGCTACTCATCCCTCTCGGATGCTGGATTTATGCCGTAACAAATCCAGGTCTTCCCTTTGAGCTATTAATGTTCTTTTCTTTCCTTGCTGGTATTGGTGGCGGTACCTTCTCAGGGCTTATGGCATCGACCAATTATTACTTCCCTAAGTCAAAACGCGGCTTTGCACTCGGTGTTCAAGGCGGTTTATCAGACTTCGGAACGTCGCTTGTTCAATTTGTAACGCCCATCGTCATTACCTTCTCCGTATTCGGAATTTTAGGATCACCTCAACATGAGGTTGTACAGGGACAAGTAAGAGATATTTGGCTCCAGAACGCTGGATGGGTTTGGGTGCCACTCGTTATCATTCTTTCTATCTTAGCTATTGTTTTGTTGCGCTCGGTTCCCGTAACAGCAAACTTTAAAACCCAGCTCTCTATCTTCAAGAGCAAGCACACATGGTTCATGACGTTATTCTATTACGGAACGTTCGCAACTTTTGCTGGCTTGGGTGCCCATTTTGCTTTAATGGGCGACACCATCTTTAGTAATGTTGCTGGAGCTCCTTCAGCAATTGCCTTTGCGTGGGTCGGCCCCGCTATTGGCGCGCTCGCACGCGTTGGCGCTGGTAAAGTCTCTGACAAAATTCGTGGTGGACGCGTAACTACCATCATGGCTGCCGCCACCATCATTGGTCTTGTTTTCCTCTGCATCTACAAACCTGATTCCATTGCAGGTTGCTGGATCTGGATGGCAGCTATGTGGTGGGTGTTCTTCTGGACAGGGTGCGGCAATGCATCAACAACCCAACAAATGGCAGTACTTTTCCCGCCCGTTCAAGGTGGAGCCGTCGTTGGGTGGACTTCAGCAATCGGAGCATATGGTCCTTTCACTATTGGCATGCTCCTTGCTGCAACAAGCCCTCTTGTGATGTTTACCGTAACGGCCGTTATCTTCGCTGCCATCCTTGTACTCAATATCGCATTTTATGACAGGAAGAATGCACCTAATCGTTGTTAAAAAGTTCTGTCATGCAGTAACGACTGGTAAATGACAACACTATCCCCGTACTCGAGTTGGTTTAACCACTTGAAGTCATGACGAATAGAGGTTCATATGTCAAAATTCACTGAAGGCTCGCTGTTCTTCAAGAAACGCGTAGGAAGTTATGCTGACGGATGGGGCGAAATAACTGACGAGAACCGCAATTGGGAAGATGCTTATCGAGACCGGTGGGCTCACGACAAAATCGTACGTTCCACACATGGAGTTAACTGTACTGGATCATGCAGTTGGAAGATTTATGTTAAGGACGGCATTGTTACGTGGGAAACCCAACAAACCGATTATCCTCCTACCCCTTGCGGTGTTCCCAATCATGAACCCCGTGGATGTCCTCGTGGTGCAGGATATTCATGGTATCTCTACAGCGCAGCCCGCGTTAAGCATCCTTTAATTCGTGCTCAACTACGCGACGCATGGCGGCGTGAGCGTGCTCATCATGAACCACTTGAGGCGTGGAGGCGCATTGTTGAAGATCCTGACACGCGCAAAAGCTATGTACAAGTACGCGGATTAGGTGATCTTGTCCGTACAAGTTGGGATGAAGCATCCGAAATTATTGCAGCTGCCAATCTGTATACCATTGAAAAATATGGTCCAGATCGTATTGCGGGCTTCTCGCCTATCCCTGGTTATTCTATGGTGTCTTACGGTGCGGGTGTTCGCTACCTTTCACTCATAGGCGCAACCGCTCTTTCGTTCTATGATTGGTATTGCGACTTACCCCCTTCCTCCCCTCAAACCTTTGGCGAGCAGACCGATGTACCTGAATCAGAAGCGTGGTATTACTCTAACTACATTCTTTGCTGGGGTACTAATATTTCAATGACACGCACCCCTGATGCCCACTTCATGATTGAAGCGCGCTATAACGGAGCAAAGCTTGTCAACGTATGCCCCGATTATTGCGAAAGCACAAAAGATGCAGACTGGTGGCTTCATCCTAAACAAGGTACTGATGCCGCCATGGCGCTTGCTATGAATTTCGTAATTTTCAAAGAATTCCATCTGGATAATCCTGATCCATACTTTACTGATTACGTAAGGAAGTTCACTGATCTCCCTATATTGGTTCGCTTGGATAAGCGCACCAGTAACGATGCATATGTTCCTGGACGTACTCTTCGCGCAAGTGATCTTGAGGCTTATAGCAAGGCAGGCAATAGTCAGTGGAAAACTGTTGTTTGGGATGATATAAGCGATGGTCTTGTCGTACCCCAAGGCTCAATTGGATACCGATGGGAGCAAGAGGAACACGGGGATGAGGGCAAATGGAACACGCTCGAAATTGATGGAGAAACTGGCAAAAATATTCATCCTCGTTTAAGTTTCATAGATTCTTCAGATGAAGTAGTCACACTCAATGTTCCCTATTTTGGCGATGAGAGTATTCCCCTTTTTGAAGGCAACAACGACGAAGGCCCAATATTACAGCGTGCAGTACCCGTAAAGAAAATCTCAACAACTGAAGGTGAAGTACTTGTTACAACAGTCTTCGATTTATTTGGTGCATTCTTAGGTATAGATCGCGGAATTGGTGGTCAGGTAGCAAAAGATGAGATGGACAATGTCCCCTTCACGCCTCGTTGGCAAGAATCCATCACGGGCGTGCGTGCTGATGACGTCATACGTCTTGCACGAGAGTTTGCTACTGCCGCTTCTACCACCAAGGGAAGAGCTTGCGTACTCATGGGCGCAGGACTCAATCAATGGTATCAAACTGACAATGCTTATCGTTGTATTATGAACATCCTCATGCTCTGCGGAACCGTAGGCGTTCCTGGAGGCGGCTGGTGTCACTACGT
>UQML01000023.1 GCA_900542265.1 uncultured Eggerthella sp.
AATAAAAGCAGCTCGCGCTTGGTATGCAAGAGCAGAATGCTTTGGAGTCGTTATAAATTCGAGGTGTCGCATGTAACTCCCTCAGGCTCACTTTGCGTCCCCGCAGGCTTCTTGTCCCCTAAAATTACGCGTTCCACTTTTCGCAGCAGCAAGGTATGCCATAAATCAGTCTCAACGAGCGGACAAACCATATATGCAGTCATGCCCAAAAAATGAGCGCCAAAAACATCCGTAATGAGTTGATCACCAATAACAACCGTTTGGGAGCGCTTTGCATGAAGTTTGTTAAGCGCCATCAAGAATCCATGAGGAAGTGGTTTTACCGCTTTAGCCACAATAGGTAAATCGAGACGTTTTGCCAGATGGATAACCCCTTCATGAAAATTGTTGGACAACAGACAAATCTCAATACCTGCCTCACGTACAGAACCAAGCCAAGCCATAACATCGCGCGGAACATGATGGTCATCACGAGTCAGCAACGTATTATCAACATCCATAATGATGGAGGTAAAACCACGACTCAATAAATCATGTTGCACACTAATAGATGTCACGCGTGAAAAATATCGATCAGGTTGCAGAAATACCATCGCCAACCTCTAACTGTATCCCAAAGCTCAACTAAACAGGTTAGTTGGCATGGTCTGCAATAGCTTGCTGGTGTCCTTCATATGTTTCGTTGAAGAAGTAATCCATTCCACCGTTGTCATTTGGATAGAAGACAAAATAGTAGTAGTTTGTTTGAGCCGGATCAAGAACTGCTTCAATGCAGGAAAGTCCAGGTGAACAAATAGGGCCAGCAGGAAGTCCTTTATTGAGATAGGTATTAAAAGGGCCATCTACCTTGAGATCTTCAGGCGTAGGATCTCCTCCGACAACATACGCGGTCGTTGCATCGGACTGGAGCGGCATATCAATACCAAGGCGGTTATAGAACACACTCGCTACTTCTTTTTGATTGTCTGAAGCAGCTTCGCGCTCAACAACAGAAGCTAGAATGAGTGCTTGATATGGAGTAAGCCCGTGATCTTCTGCATATGAATAATTGAGATTTTCTACTTCTGTGTTGAATTGAGAAAGCATCTGCTTAATAACATCTTGTGCGGTGTAGCCATCAACAATTTCATAGGTCTTTGGAAACAAAAACCCTTCAAGTGAATTGTCGTAAGCATCAGCAACAAAGGGGAATTCTTCTTTAAATTGTGCCGCGTTGTGTGCTTGAGCTTTGAACTCATCAGCGGTAATAGTGCCGTTATAGGCAGCTGCTACTGCCTCAGCCGTTTTATCGATGGTGTTACCCTCAGGAACTACGAGAGCATGGTTAGCAATACCAGGACCTGCAATCAGTTCATCAATGATAGCATCCACACTTGTCCCACCGACAAATACATAGGTTCCCGGTTTGAGCTGCGTTCCCACATCACGACGTTGAACAGCACTCATAAAGTCTTGCGTATTGTTAATAAGACCTGCTTCGGTAAGCTTATCGCCAAATTCTGCAGCAGTTGCACCGTTAGAAAACGTGATTTCGACTTCTTGGCCATCAGGCACCCGATTAGGATTGCTCGAGCAAAAAGTAATTGCCGTACCAATAATGAGAATAAGGGCAACTATCGCAACTATGATAGCAATCAAAGGCCCTTTGGATTTTCCCTGTTTAGGGTCAATCGCACTCGTGTCATAACGCGAAAATTGCTTTTTCCCTTTGGCATGCACTGCACGTGCTGAATATCCACCACGGTCTGAATAAGTTGTATTTTTTGGTGCCATATATTCTCCGTATTACTTACGGCTATCAAGCCATGTTTGCAAAAATATACTTGCAGCAATCATATCTATTTTGCCGCGCATTTGTTTTTCTGAAAGGCCTTCTTCACGCAATGAACGCTTTGCTTCTTGCGACGAGAGGCGCTCATCGACAAACTCCAGTGGCAAAGAAAGCATCTGCGCAATATTCTGAGCTTGTTTTTGAATACACCCAGCTTGCTGACCATGCTCGCCTGACATCGACAAAGGAAGACCAGCAAGAATCATCTCTGGCTCCCAATCTTCAACAAGACGCTTAAATGAAGCAGCACGTGTTACTACTTCTTGCGTAGGAAGAACGCAAAGGGGTGTGGCGATGCGCTCCTCTGGATCAGAAATTGCAATCCCACACCGTACTTCACCGATATCAAGAGCCATGATTCTCATACGACATAAACTCGCTTAGTATTGAGTGCACAAAGACTATGCAGTTTGGAAAAGAGCACGTGCCTGATCGAGTGCAGCGTCAATACCGGCAACATCCTTACCGCCTGCTTGAGCCATGGTAGGCTTACCGCCGCCGCCACCTTTGATAGCAGGAGCAATCGCTTTAATAACGCTTCCCGCATTAAAGCCTTGAGCAACCGCTTCGTCAGTGCCTGCTGCAAGCAAAATAGGCACACCCTTATTATCAGATGCCAAAATAGCAGCACCGGGAGCATCTAAGCGGCTCTTGACGATATCCCAGAAATTACGCATACCAGAAGCATCGATGCCATCATGACGATAGATAAACACAGGATAGCCCGCATCAACAATGAACGAATCCAGCGCGTCAGGAAGTTCTCCAGAAGCTGCTGCAGTCTTATTAGCCTTGCGCTTTTGGTTCATTTCCTTGATCTGTTCAGTCAATTGCTTTGAGCGTGTCGCCACTTCAAACATCTTTGTTTTCATGGTAGCCGCAGCATCTTTAAGTTCTGCTTCCATGTGGTTGACATACTCGAGTGCTCCGTATGATGTTACTGCTTCAATACGGCGCAAGTTAGCACCAACACTTGATTCAGACGTAATCTTTACCAAACCAATTTCAGCTGTGTTTTGCACATGGCAGCCACCACATAACTCACGAGAAAAATCTCCCACTTCAACAACACGAACTACATCACCATATTTTTCACCAAACAAAGCCGTAACACCTGCATCACGTGCTTCTTTGAGTGATGTCTCATAAATGGTCGTTGAACGCGCTTCCATGATTTGATCGTTAGCAATTTTTTCAACCTGTACGATCTGCTCAGGCGTCATAGCTTCAAAATGCGTGAAGTCAAAGCGCAAACGATCAGGTCCAACATAAGATCCTGCTTGTTTTACATGTGGACCGAGAACCTCACGAAGAGCTGCGTGCAAAATATGAGTTGCTGTATGATTGCGCGTGATGGCAGCACGACGCTTGGTTTCAATAGCAGCGCTAACCTCATCGCCTTGCTTTAAAACGCCTGACGTTACCGTAACGCTATGAACATAGAGTCCTTTTTCAGGAGCTTGTGTATCAGTAACACGTGCTTGAGCGGCGTCATTAAAGATCATGCCCGTATCACCAATTTCACCACCCATGTTGGCATAAAATGGGGTGATGTCTAATACGATTTCACCCTCTTGACCTTCGGTCAATTCAGCAACACGTTTGCCATCTAATACCAATGCTTTAATATGCGATTGGGTTTCTGCTTGGTTGTAGCCAATAAAGGTGGTTGCCCCGACTTCGTTCAAAAGATCTGAATATACCCCACCATAAGTCGACCAAGCTGCTTGTGCATCTTTGACATTGGCAGCACGAGCGCGATTACGCTGCTCCTCCATGCACGTGTTGAATTCTTCTTCATCAACACTTACACCGCGCTCATCGCAAATCTCTTTAGTAACCTCAAGCGGGAAACCATACGTATCATGCAAAACAAAGGCAACCTCACCTGATAAGGTATTGCCTTCAAGCGAATCAAGCGCGTCATCTAAATACGCATTACCGTGAGATAAGGTTGCGCCAAAACGCTCTTCTTCTGAAAGAATAACACGCAAAATAAGTTCTTTATTTTCAACAATCTCAGGATATACGTGACCCATGAGCTCAATGATTTTTTCTACATAATGCTTAAGAAAGGCACCTTCGATTCCAATAGAATGACCTTTCATGACTGCGCGACGCAACAAACGACGCAAGACGTATCCGCGTCCTTCATTGGAAGGCAAAATGCCATCAGCAATCATAAACGTAATAGCACGGGAATGATCAGCAATAATACGCAGGGCAAGATCGGCTTTAGCGTCTACCTTATAGGTTTTGCGAGAAAGATCCTCTCCCACCGTAATAAGATCACGCAGAATATCAGTGTCATAGTTGTTAGTGACACCTTGCATAATGGCAGCAATGCGCTCTAATCCCATACCGGTATCAATGTTTTTCTTAGGTAAGGGTAATAAGGTTCCATCTTCTTGAGCATCATACTGGGTGAAAACACAGTTCCAATACTCCAAGAAACGATCGCACTCACAACCAGGTTTACAATCAGGGCTACCGCATCCTACATCAGGACCTTGGTCGTAATACAACTCAGAACATGGACCACAGGGACCGGTAGGACCTGCACGCCAGAAGTTATCATCTTCTCCTAAGCGAGAAATGTGATCATCAGCAACGCCTAGACTCTTCCAGATCTCAATAGTCTCATCGTCATCTTCAAAAACGGTAAAATAGAGTTTCTCAAAAGGAAGTCCCAAAACATCAAGAGAAAACTCGAGCGCCCACTTACACATCTCTTCTTTGAAGTATTCGCCAAAAGAAAAGTTGCCAAGCATTTCAAAGAACGACAAATGACGACCCGTAGTGCCAATAATGTCAATATCGTTAGTACGTACACATTTTTGTACCGTAGTAGTTCCAATATAGGGCGCTTCAAGCTTTTTCTGTTGCAAGAAATAAGGCTTAAATTGCACCATTCCAGCACTTGTTAACAGCAAAGAAGGATCGTCTGGAATAAGTGAAGAAGAAGGCATGCGCTTGCAACCTTTTGATTCAAAAAATGCAAGATACTTTTCGCGTATCTCAGCAGTAGTCATATACTCCATTGAGAACTCTTTCTTGTATCGTATGGTCTAATTGCAACAAATACACCCATCAAAATGCGTGTATCAAAAGACGTATTCACATTATACGTGTCGTGTAAATACTATCAGGATTTATGAGAGGGTACATCCTTGATGTGTTTTTTGGGCAGATGTATTTCGCCCGTGGCATCCGCAGCAGGATGAGCAACTTCTGTATTGACCGGATCACCTTTAAAGATAACGCCTTCTTTAGAGACAATGGTTCGTCCTGTTTTCTTTTCGAAGTAATACACAAAAAGGGATTTAATCACTGCTACAGCAGGAATAGAAAGAAGGGCTCCGACAAAAGATCCCATAACTCCACTCATAGCAAAACCAACTGCCGAACCCATCATCAACGCCAAGATGATCAAGGCTGGATGAATATTCACTGAATCCCCTAAAAGCTTAGGAGAAACAAAGGTATAGATTACTTGTTGCACAATGATGGTATAAACGAGCGCGATAATACCAATCCAAGGATTTACAAAAATACCAACAATCGCAGCAAGCGCACCACCAAACCAAGGGCCAATAACGGGGATAATATTAAGAAGACCCGCTATAACGCCGAGTGCTGCAGGAGACGGAAGACCTAAGACTGCAAAACCAATACCGCAAAGCACACCAATCAAGAGACACTGGATCAGTGTTCCTTTAATATAACCGCCCATAACATCAGTACAAACAAGATAAATTACATTTAAATCACTTGCGTACTTGGGACCACAAATACGCTTAATCTCTGCACCCATCTGAGGAAGTTCAAGAAGTACCCAATAAGCAACGACCAAAGAAAAGCCAATTACCATAAGGGCTGAACCAACACCTGAACCAAAAGCAACAACGCCTTGTGCGCTCGAAGAAGCAAATGACGAGAACCATGAGCCTATTGACGAGAGTGCGTCATTAACCCATTTATTAATATTTTGATCTTGTAAAAGATAAGAGAATTGAGCATAAAAGTCGTTATACCACTCACGCAATGTTGCAATATAACTAGAGGTGTTATTGATCAAATCACGGAATTGGTCATTCATGCCAAAAACAGGAGATGCCGCAAGGAAAACCAAGAGGACCAATGCCGCTAAAAATAAGACGAACGTAATAAAGGTTCCAATACCACGTTTAATGCCTCTTCTCTCCATCCAATTTACAGGACCTTTAAGACAAAAGACAATGATGGTGGTCCATACAACAATACCGACAGGTACTGCCAAAACATTTAAAACGATTCCCAAAAAATAGATAACCGCACCGGTCAAAAGGAGCAAAACAACAGCGTATACGCGATAGCGCATACGCTGCATTTTTAAATCAGTATCTTCTAATTCTGTCGAAATATTGACATCGTTATTCATGTAAAAGACAACCTCTAATGTCTAGCTTACTCTCAAGTTATTCCGCAAATTTCGTATCAGAATCAATGTGGTTAAAAACACCACGCTTTAATTGCGCAGCAGTCGAATCTGTTTTTGCTTGAGCGTCATCACGTTTTGCTGCTGCTTCGTGAGCTTCTGCCTTTTTTTCAGCATTTTCAGCCTGGATGGTTTCAATTTTATCATTCACGCTAGAAAGACCACTATCAACTGTTTGAGCAACATTGCTCACCACAGACCCATCAGCACTTGCTACAGGAGTGAGACGCTCACGAATTTTTTTTGTGAGATTCGAAATAGCATCTAATGGGGCTGATGTAATGGAATCAACCGAGTTAGATGCTTTTGCAACATTTCCTGTAACCGTATTAACATCTTCAAGGATTTGATCAACACGCATAATCTCAAGATTAGCAGCATCAATAGTCAAGGTGATACGATCCATCATAGGATCAGCCTTTTTAACTAATGGCTTAGCATCAGTAATAAGATCCTGCGCATTATCAAGAAGTGGATTTACCTTAAACATAGCTTCTTTAATTGTCTTAGACAAAACCACAAACAAGTACGCAAGCGCAATAAGCGCTATAACACCCGCAAGGCAAACCAACACAATTCCAACCGGAATAAATGTTTCAAAAAACTCCATGCTCTTCTCCTTTCTCTCTAATAAATCAGAGTACCACGTTATTGGCCTGCATGATCGCGCAAAGTCGTATCAATACGGTAACGCTCCCAACCTCTCTCCCCTGGCTCAAAGAAGCATCCTTGTTCAAGTCCATCAGGCAAATACTGCTGATTAACCGTACCTGCTGGATAAGAATGAGGATACAGATAGTCACCATACGCATCCGATCCAGGACGATGTCGATCACGCAGATGATTAGGAACATTGCGTACTGGTCCTTTTTTTACTTCGCGCAATGCTCGTGCAAGTCCCTGATATGATGCATTAGATTTTGGAGCTAACGCCATATATACGCAGGCCTGCGCTAAATTGATTTGGCACTCTGGCCAACCAATCACCTCTGCTGCCCTAAATGCTGCTTGACCAATAAGTACTGCTTGAGGATCCGCATTTCCTATGTCTTCAGCAGCAAAAATAAAGATACGACGAGCGATAAACTTGGGATCTTCTCCCCCATCAATCATACGCGCCAACCAATAAAGGGCGGCATCAGGATCAGATCCACGCATTGACTTAATGAAAGCAGAAATGATGTCGTAATGCATGTCTTTATTCTTGTCATAAGGAAGCATACGATAAGGCACTGCCTTATGGATCATTTCCTGTGTTATAACACGCTCTCCTTCAGCTTTAGCTAAATCTGCAGCAAGCGATAAGGTATTGAGCGCACTGCGCGCATCCCCTCCCGCCAAAAGTTCAATAGCATCGAGCGCAGCATCATCAAGTTCATAGGCATCAGCAAGTCCTCGCTTGTCACGCAACGCCCGCGTAAGCAATTGCGCAATGTCGTCATCACTTAAACCTTGTAATTCAACAACACGCGAACGAGAAATCAAAGCTGAATTAACTTCAAAAAAGGGGTTTTCTGTTGTTGCGCCGATTAAAACGACGGTGCCATCTTCAACAGCATGCAACAATGCATCTTGCTGGGCTCTATTAAAACGATGAATCTCATCGACAAAGAGAATAGTTCTCATCCCTTGGTTAATGAGGCGCTTATCTGCCTCAGAGATTTCTCGACGTAGATCCGAAACCGTTCCACCAATAGCGGACACTTCAACAAAATACGCATGCGTTGTTTGCGCAATTACTTGAGCAAGGCTTGTCTTACCTGTTCCTGCTGGACCAAATAAGATAATAGATGAAAGCGAATCATTTTCGATAGCACTACGCAACCACGTGCCTTCGCCAATAGCTTGTTGTTGACCAACTATCTCATTGAGATTTCGAGGACGCATACGTACTGCAAGAGGCGCATGAGATCCACGTGTCTCGTTTTCCATCTCAGTAAATAAAGTATCCATATACTCCTCTAGTGCGCATGAGCAAAAATAGTTTGTTCTATATCAGGTAAATCTGACTGCTCAAAATGATACGACACTATTTGTGGTTGTGTTGGATTATGGGGATCTTCTTGCTCGACACGCACAAAATATGCATGTACTTTTGTGTAACCGTTTTTCATAAGAGCGCACGCATAACATTGAGCTTGTTGCAGGTGCTTGTCATAAAGTACATCGTCTTCTTCATCAGGAAATCCACCGGTCTTATAATCAATAAACATAGCTTCACGTGCATCATTACAAGCAAGCCCGTCGATTTCTCCTTCAAGATAGATTGTCTTAGAAGTATTCAAATCATTGATCTCTACCATAAAAGGAACTTCTGCTTGCGGTGTACCAAAAGACTCAAACGAATGAATAAGATCACTTGAAAACCAACGATCGAGTGCACGATCAAGGCGTTTTGTTTGCTCACTTGATAATCCAAAACGCTTTGCTTGCGTTTCTTGGGTTGATTGATCAGGGCGAATGATAGCGCACTTACCTTCCGGTAAGGAAACTACTTTTGCTATAGCTATCTCGCAGAGATGATGAAATGCCGTTCCTAAATTAGTGGCATCTTCAAGCTCACCATCTGCAAGCGCATCCCAAAATTCATCATCTTCAGTAGCACCTATTTCAAAATACCCCTCTTCCTCATCAAATTCGTAAGAGGATTGTTCATAGAGTATCTCTGTTTGATCTAGCTGATCTAAAGAAATCTTTGTATCAGCTTTATATCCTTCATGATCAAGTGATGAATGCGAATAGACGCCTTCACGCTCACCGCGAGTAACACTTCGCGTCTCATAATAGGTGCTCAAGGGATGCTGTTGGATACGTGGCACAATAAAGTCTCTCGATTGCTCTTCTTCTTGGGTCTGAACTTGATCTGCTATATCAGCAGCATCTGGTTTATGCTCCTTTGCTTGAGGAATAACAATACGCACACGCGCAGGAGCACTTCCTCCATACGGAATCATTTGGACTTGACCTTGTGGATCGAGATGCAAAGCGGACTCCACCTCACGATAAATCCCCTTGGCGATACTTTCTTCAGCCTTCTCCGCTTTCTTGCTGGTAGACACTTTAGCGCCAGGACATATAAGAAACAGCGATTTACTTGCACGAGTTAAAGCAACATACAGCAAACGTCTTGCTTCGGACAATATTTGTTTTTTGTTGTATGCCTTAATAATTGCAAGCATATCGACTGCTGAACAATCCTTTAGTTTCTGTTTGGGGTCAGCATCAAGCAATCCCTGCTCAAAACTATATTCTTGAAAATAGTTGGATATATTTTGTGCCACTGTTGGTGAAGCAGGTATCTTCGTAAACTTCGTAAAATAGGTATGGTGACCTATGTTTTCCGCCACAAAACCTGATTTCACTTTAGTCCCATCGCCAAGATCAGCAACTATAACATGAGGAAATTCAAGCCCCTTAGAGGAATGCGTTGTCATAATGCGCACACAGCGCATCTCGGTACTTTGCAAAATGCCAGGCTTCTCTTTAACAAACGCAAGATGAGAGAGATAAGCTTCATGTAAAGCTGGCAAAGAAGGTGCTGCCATTTGAAGCTCCGCTAGAAGACGCAGTGACTTATTGATGTTTCCCGCTATCGCCATGCCTTGAGCGCCCTGTTTGGCAAGACGCGCATAATAGCCACTGTTATACAACACCACGCGCATCGCTTCAACAATCATCTCTTCATGCTGATTAACCGTTTGCTCAAAGTCATATAATACTTGCGAGGCACGACGAAGTATTTGCCTATCCGCATCAGATAGAACCGAGATGTCAAGAAGGGTTGTCTCACTTGAAAACGCCCGGCTTGCCATTTCTCTATCTTCTTGAATAAACCCTGGAAGTAAGCGTAAAGATAAAAATGTTTTGCTTATACTTGTACGCTTTATTCCCTGACCATTATTACGGGTAGCGAGATAGAGCAAAACATCATCAGACACGTCAAACACGCCTGAAGTCAACACCCGATAGAGCGCTTCGTCATCATCATGATTGAGAGCAAACGCTAGCAAATCACTGACTAGATGCACTTCGGGGAAATTCTTGTAGACAGATCCACCCGAAATGATGACATCAAGCCCTTTATCACGCAAAGCTTGTGCATAAATATGAGCATGCTCCATTCCGCCTAAAAGCACCGCAATATCATGCGCCTGATTTCCGCCCGCAACAAGCTCCGCACAATGATCAGCAATCAGATGCGCATTTTCTTGTGCTGTCTGAGCTTTAGTGTTAGCGCGCACAAACGCAACTTCGATGCGAGGGTGCTCTTCAAAATAGGAATCAGTTTCTTGATTAACCGCGCCTTGTGCCCGCAGTGCTAAAAAGTCTTTACCAAAGGCTTCTTGTTGAGAAAAGATAGCCTCAACAAACGCAAGAATATCAGCATGAGATCTAAAGTTATCCGGTAATTCTATAAATTGGGCGATGGGGTTTGTGGCAAGCTCATCGCGATAGTCGAAAAATACGTTAACGTCAGCACCTCTAAAGCGATAAATGCTTTGCTGCGCATCTCCCACCGTGGTGATATTCGTGCGTCCTGGTTGTGCAAGATAATCAATTACGGCGACTTGAAGCTTATCAGTGTCTTGAAACTCATCAACCATAATCAGTTTGAACTGATCACGATAGCGCTGTGCAATCTCTGGATGCTCTTTAAATGACCGCAAAAGCAATACGAGCAAATCTGTATTGTCAAGCCTATCAGCCCCTTTAAGCTTCTGATATGCCTTATCAACCGCTTCAGCAATATCAACTATGGCATTGATTTCTGGCAGCGCACAACAAAGAAGTGCCTCATAGTAGTTTTTTGCAAATGTCTCACGCCATGCAATCACTTGGTCGTACCCTTCTTGCGTCTCCCTTCTAAATTGCGGAGATGTTGCAGGAAACGCGGCAAATACAGAAAGATACAAATCAGCATCAAATGCTTCATCAAACCAGATGTCTGTTTGCGAAGGTAGGGCGGTGTGTTCCTCAAGGTAGGTATAGGCAGCAGCAATACCGTCTTGCAAAGCGGCAATATTTTTTTCAATAGTTTTGGTCTGTTTTCCCCAGGTAAGCATTGCAGCAGCCAAATCCTCAGCAGCACTCGCCACGACACGCAACACCTCTTGAGGACTATGATTTGCCTGTGGGATAACCAGACTTGCAAACCCCTCAGGCATACTACGCACTGCACCAAGCAGTTTTTCAAGATCACTTTGTACCGATGATCCATAATCTCCTGTTTCAACCAAAGCCTTACTTGCCAAATATGCTTTTTGATGTGATGTTCCGGTTTCTTTAACTATCTCAACAACAATCTCGATTGCCTGGTCGGTATAGGTTTTAACCAGGTCATCAGATATCAGCTCAAAGGCAGGGTCAAGACCAAAGACAAGTGCATTTTGTTTGAGTATTTGTGAGGCCATGGCGTGAATAGTAGAGATCCAAGCATTATCGGCATCAAGTGCTAAATCTCCCCGCCCCTCTTTAAGCAAGAGATTCTTGACGCGCTCGCGCAATTCTTTGGCCGCTTCTTTAGTAAACGTAATAATAAGCGCTTCATCAAGTGACTCAATATGATTGGCCGCCTGCTCATCACAGAGTGCATGCACCACACGCTGCGTTACGGTAAATGTTTTGCCTGAACCCGCGCCCGCAGATACCATGAGTGGCTTATCAAGCGTTGTTACAATGCTATATTGACCAGGAGTACACCGAGATAAATCCATAACTCAATTCCTTGACCTGTTACTAAATTCTTTTGCCAAAAAAAGGCACCTACCACATACCCTTACCCTTGCGAAACAATATGCACCATGCTTATTACAAGCGGTTAGGACATCCCCAAACGGGACACCATGTGCATGATTTACTTGATTGGGGATGGGGCGTTATATTTCCTGAAACCAATGCTTCAACTAAAGGAATACAAAGCTCTTCGATTTGATCAAGGTATACATCAAATGCTAACGCTACTTCAGACTTTTTCCTCGTAAATTCAGAGAGATTAAGTTGTGCTGGATTGTAAGCTCCCGCAAGCAAGCCTTTGATGTCTTTGGCTTTGTAATTAAGATAGAAAGCTCCATAGGGTTTTGTCTTATGAAGCTTCTTGAGGCCCTGAGCATAAATCAACGCTTGCACATAGGGTGGCAGCTCAACCTCATCCCGAGTCTCAGCTTTTGTACCACTTTCCTTATCAGTGATTGACCCCTTATAGTCAATGACAACATAGTCACCTTGCTCATTAGTATCCACGCGATCGACACGTCCGCGCAAACGAGCATGAGCAAAGTCAACCCCATCGCCTTCTTCAATACTATATTCAAACTCTGATGGCGCAAAACCCGAGAAGCATTCTGCTTGATAGACAAGATTGTCATGAAGCGCAGCGACTAATCGCTCATAGATGCCTTCTTCGTTTTTATCCATGGGAATATAGCCTTGTTTTTTTTGACACTGATCAGCCATACACTCATCAATCGTTATTTGCAAAAGGCGATGGGCGTCATCTATATTGTCTCGCGTCACGCGATCAAATCCCGCTTCATGCAGCTTGGTATAGAAAGAACAAAAAACAGCATGTACGAAATTTCCCGCTGCTAGACCATCAAATCCGGCATCAGGAGATTCAGGCCTAATGCATTTTGAAATAAACCATTTATAAGGGCAATCATGGTACCTTTCTAAATCCGTCGGAGACAGCAAAGGTATACGCTTGCCTTCTTCTTGAACGGTCGGAATCATGTCAATGAGCGCAAACTTTTGTAGCGCATACGACGAGTGGTTAGCCCAGGTTTCATATTCTTCGTTAACATTTTGTTGTGCATCTGGTTGCATATCACCCACGGTAAGCGTAGCAACCAAATCATCTTCCCCTCTTATTTCCTCACGGATCTGAGATGTATGTTTTGCAAGCTCAGAACAGAAAAATGCAGGATACGCCTCTTCAGCCTGAGCATTTTTTTGAGGGATTGAAAAGACTAATTCTTCTCGTGCCGCATCACGCAAGGATGCAATCATAGTATACGCTTGCTCGAGGCGCTTTTGCTTTTCAGGAAGTTTCATCATAACGCGCAGATTCTCAAGCGCACCTGGTTTATCAACAATAGAAAAATCATCTGATGTCGCATCAGCCACCACAAGAACATCAAAGCTTTCAGGAGCTAACGATTGTAGCGCCTGTTTGTCCATGCAAACAACTTCGAACAAAGCGGCAGTGCCTGCAAGCTCATCAACATCCACGCCCCCTTCTTGGGTATACGATACGGGTATTCGCACTGATTCAAGCAGATATCTCACAGCATAGGGATCAGTAAGATACTGCTGCGCCTTCTCGTAAATATCACGGAGTGCACTGATTGCACCAAGCTCACGGCGGCGAGCAACCTCATCGCCTGCAAAAATAGATGTGGCGAGATTGGTGAAATACGGCAAAATCGTACTTGCATCAAAGTCTGTTATGAGGCTTTCAAAATGATTGGGCGTTGTGAAATACTGTTGGAGTTGCACCCATGCATCTACCGGGGACATTCCCTGATGAGACCTCAAATTGGTATTAATGGTTCGAGCAATTGTTGATCGACTTGGCAAAGCTATCTTTACTGACGACTCTTCGGGCGTTATGGAAGATCCAACACATAATTCAGCATAGGGCGATCGGGCAAATGCAGTTGCAGCTTCTTTCCATAATGGCTCTTGTAACAAAAGCGACCAAATAGCAGCTAGCGCTTTACCAAACTCAGTATGAGTGAAAGGTATGCGTGTCTGAAGCGTAACCACATGACGCTCGTTTTTCGCACCCGAATCACCCAACAATGATGGTGCAAGACGAACATAGAGCGCTTGAATATCAGGACTAATTAAGCCAATACGCAAGGGTGTAAGGGAACCCTTATTCCGCCACGCTTGAATAATTCGTGCAAACATTACCTGAAGCTGAAGCGGTTGAGCGTCTACTCCCGTTGGTTTAAGGAAAGTAAGAGGTGGTATCTCTTTGCGGTCCTTACTCTGTGTATCTTCTAATAACAAAGGTTTAGATATATATTCCGGTAGCGCATTTCTTTCTTTGAAAAAAGCCTGCATTGACCACGTTAAGGTAGGCTGCGCTACAAAAGAATACTGAACTTGCGGAACCACCATGCTGAGATATGTTATAGCATCACCAAGTTCAATAAGATGCTTATCTTCAAGAGTTTTAAAGTATTGAAGGATCACTTGACAAACTGCGCTGTCGATATTAGTTGCATTTGAAGGACGTATTGGGAAATCTTGAGCAATTTTTTTGCTCTCGCTCAAAAGATGAGGTAACCCTGCATAGTCATCAATAAAACTGGCAAGCGCCTCAATGGTTCCTGACGTTGAACCAAGTACCTCTTGTTGCAACAGTAATGATTGTATGATGAGTTTTCGCTCTACCCCATCGACAAGCTTTCTTTCATCTCCCCAAACATCCCAAGCCTCCTTAAAGTAAGCCTGCGGCGTTGTATGAAGCATTCCAAAAGAATGAGGCGCAGCGTTTTTTGCCGCGCGCTTACGCATCTGCAATGCATAATCATAAGTAGGATAAAAAATCACATTTCGCATAATCACGATTCATCTTTCATCTGGGGTTATGCAGGTGTCTTTGATGGCAAAACAAAAACAGCAGCATTACTAATTTCTGTCAAGTCTTTTCTTACCTTCATACTTACGTATACTAATACGTGTCACCCCTGTGTTCGCGAAGGACCGATGACTAGTAATTGGGAGCTCTACATTGCAGGCGGAATGGGGATTCGTATCCGTTGATACGAAAGCCAGGAACCCTACTGCGAGCACCCACCTGGAATTAGGTGGGTTCTTCCAATTAGCGGGGGTGATTTTTTCTACCATGATGCGGGCGGCTCAAACCCCAAATCCTCTTCATGCCAAAGTATTACTTCTCCTCTTATTCTTGTCTTTTTCAAATCAATAACGCGTTGGTTTGAAGATCCCTTCCAAATAAGTTCATATGAATTGAGCTCTTGGATAAAAGGTCCATCGACAAGAACATCACAAAGGTCAAGCAGTTCTTTCGTGCCACGCTTGTTTGCATCCACTAAAAGATCTTCGTAGTGATATCCCGAGTACGCCCAAATACTCAAAGCAGGATTATGTTCTTTGATTTCGCGCACAACATAAGCAAGTTGAGGCGCTTGATCAAAAGGCTCTCCTCCTGTCAAAGTAATTCCTTGTGTAAGCTTTGCTGCTTCAATCTCTTGTACTAGGGCATCTAAAGACTGTTGGTATCCACCTTCAATATTCCACGATTCAGGATTATGACAGCCTTTGCAATGATGCGGACATCCTTGCACGAATACTGAAAATCGTAAGCCTGGACCATCGACTATTGAGTCTTCGACGATACCATACATTTGTATCGTGGTTGCTCCATTAATGGTACTCGCATTCATGTATCTCAACTCCCAAAAAAGCACCTGCCCTCTTTTGCTCAGAGCAGATGCTTTTATTGCGTCATATGCGCGACGTTTTACCGATGTTTTGTAAAAAGAATCTAGTTTTGGTATGAAGCGATTTTTGCCTCACTACGATCAACACCATGCTTAACACGATCACTTTCTTCAGCGCGTTTTGCATCATTAAAGCGATCAAGTGTACCTACCAAATATCCCGTGATACGACGAATGCGTTCAAATGGATGTCCACCATCTTCTTCGGTGCGGCCGCATTTTGGACAATGGTCACCAATGATGCCGTTATAGCCACATTCAGGATCACGATCAACAGGATGATTTACTGATCCATAACCAATGCCGGATTCTTTCATATAACGGATAATTGCCTCAAATGCTTCAAGGTTCTCCGTTGGATCACCATCAAGTTCAATGTAGGAAATATGTCCACCATTAGTAAGAGCGTGATAAGGAGCTTCTACTGCAATTTTATCAAAGGCATTAATATCATAGTAAACCGGTACATGAAATCCATTGGTATAGTAATCACGATCAGTAACACCTTCAATAGAACCATAGCGCTCGCGATCCATGCGAACAAAACGACCTGAAAGCCCTTCAGCTGGTGTAGCAATCAAAGAGTAGTTCATCTTGCGTTCATTGCTGATACGATCAACGTATCCACGCATGTGACCAATGATCTCAAGACCAAGCTTTTGGCTCTCAGGATCCTCACCATGATGGTGCCCCGTTAAGGCAACCAGTGCTTCAGCAAGACCAATAAAGCCAACGGTCAGTGTGCCGTGCTTCAACACTTCACGCTGTTCGTCATTGCGACCCAGCTTCTCAGAGTCAATCCATACACCCTGACCCATCAAGAATGGTGCATTATAAACACGCTTGCGTGCCTGAATCTCAAAACGCTCATCAAGCTGATCGATCACCAAAGCAAGCTTAGAGTCAAGCAAATCAAAGAAGAGCTCACGATCTCCCTTGGAGCGAATTGCCAAACGAGGTAAGTTGATTGAAGTAAAGCTCAAATTACCGCGTCCTGTTGTAATCTCACGCTCAGGATCATACACATTACCCATAACACGGGTACGACAACCCATGTATGAGATTTCAGTCTCAGGAGTACCCTTATAGTATTGCAGGTTAAAGGGTGCATCAAGGAAGCTGAAGTTGGGGAACAAACGCTTTGCAGAGCAGCGCATAGCCAAACGGAACAGATCGTAATTGGGATCTCCTGGATTATAGTTAACACCTTCCTTAACACGGAAAATCTGTACCGGGAAGATTGGTGTCTCACCACTACCAAGACCCTGCTCAGTTGCAAGCAAGATGTTCTTGATAACCATACGACCCTCAGCAGAGGTATCCATGCCATAGTTAATAGAAGAGAAGGGCGTTTGGGCTCCTGCACGAGAATGCATTGTGTTCAGATTGTGTACCAACGCCTCCATTGCTTGGAATGTTGCGCGATCCGTATCTGTCTTTGCTGATTTTTCAGCATATGCCAAAGCGCGCTCGATAACCTCCTCGGAAATCTCTTGCTCAGCTAGTACGTGATGAAGTTCATTGAGATAGGTTGCATCCATCACCAATTTTGCAACTTCACCCGTCTCGCCCTCAGTGCGACCCACAGCAGTCTCAGCAACTTCACGAGAATTCTCAAGTCCTGTTAAAAGGTCGAGCGCTTCTGCTAAATGCTTCTTAAACAAACGGCGATAGGTCTTTTTGACACCTAAAGCTAAACCATAGTCGAAGTCGCAGACGGACTGACCACCATGCTGATCATTTTGATTAGATTGGATGGCGATACAAGCAAGCGCTGAATAACTTGCAATATCATTAGGCTCACGCAAAACGCCATGACCCGTAGAAAAACCACCTTTGAACAGCTTACGCAAATCAATCTGGCAGCACGTTGTTGTAAGAGTATAAAAGTCCATGTCGTGAATATGAATATCGCCTTCACGATGAGCCTTAGCAAAACGAGGGTCAATGACGCACATCTCATAGAACTGCTTAGCAGACTCAGAACCATACTTGAGCATAGTACCCATTGCGGTATCAGCATCAATGTTTGCATTCTCACGCTTCATATCAGAATCGCTTGCTTTTGAGAACGTAATATCTTTCAAAGTCTGCACTAAACGAGAGTTGACGTCACGAACACGATTGCGCTCTGCGCGATACAAGATATATGCTTTTGCCGTTTGACCAAAGTTAGACTCGATAAGCGCCTGCTCTACCAAATCCTGGATACCCTCAACGGTAGGAGTTCCTTCAATTGCTCCACCCTCAAGTTTTTCCATAACAAGATTGGTGATATCTTCAGCAACAGATCGATCTTGCATAGCGCCTGATGCCTGAAATGCCTTCTCGATAGCATCAGTGATTTTGGTCTTATCAAACTCACTGGTACGACCATCACGCTTAATAATCGTTGCGATCATGAACTTCCTCCCTTTAGTGCCACAAGATGTGGACTTAATACCTGTGTTTCTACAATGGGCTTTATCGTTGTTATAACTTGATTGAACAAGGTTATGCACCGGTTTTGAACAATATCCATACTATATATTGTGGTCACCGTTCTTCAGGCGCAAAGATATAGTACCTGATTGCAAGGGACTTGATAAGAGATAAATTGGTAAACGTTTCATTTGTTTATGATTTGCAATTTCATTCACAATCATTGAATATACGGAGATTATGCAGCTAGGCAAAAGAAAAGAGTTCTCCTATAGCTATCACATAAAGGGTGTATAGGAAAACTCTATATGTTTAATACACGAGAAATGTATCAAGTGCACTCAGTGAACCGCTCCGTAATAATAACCCCACCCATGAGAGGAAAGTGCGGAATTGAGTTGTCCGCAAAGACGGTCACGATCATAGGCACCAGGAGGCAAAAGCCCAACGATTTCCATCAAATCAGAATTAAGCCCAAAAGACTCTGCCTCAACAACAATATCAAGACGCGAATGAATCATATCGCTTCGAAAAAGATACTCTACAAAATCTTGCAAAACACCGTGATCGGAACTTTGTTCAAGTCTAACCATAGTCATATTCCTTTGCTTGAGGAAAAACCACGCACCAAAGTGCTTTCGTGGCAAAAATTATTGATCAGAGATTACATCAAGTCCATCCACTGTTGCATTTAAAACTGCAGTATACGCAGGAACTGCATAACCTCCTGCTCGCATAAACTGCACGCCTGCTTGTTGTAGCGAAAGCGCAACATCAACTAGCGTTTCAGGTGCGTAATAAGGATTATCCTCGGGAAGAGATAAAAGGTTGCGCTCGTGAAATCCTGTTTGCACTTCAACCAAAAGAGGCTTGTCGGTTGCATTACGCACGAGTGCAACCAACTCAAGTAAAACCTCAAGACGTTCACCACTTGAAATACCAATAACATCAGCACCATACTCATCAGCAAGTGCTACCGCATCTGATAAGGCATGAGATCCTGATAACAAAAACCCTTGTGCTGTTACATCAAACGAAATAAAAAGAGGCCCATCATAAACTGCTCGTGCTCCCATAAGGGCACATTGCGCATCATAGCCATTAGAAAAGTTAGTGAAATATAGCCCATCATATGGTTGTAGAGCTAACGCTTCGACAGCAGTTTGGTATTGTGTCTTATTCTGTTTTAAAGACACTTGACTTGATTCGTCCAAGGGAAGCTCAGTGGGTGAAACCGCCGCGATAATATGCTGCGGCTTAAACGCTGCTGCCTGAGCATATGCTGCTCCTGCAAGATCAACTGCGCGACCCTCGAAGCGTTCATGTGCCAAACGTGTTGCCGTAATTGCATTGGTCGGAGCAACAAAAACTGGAGTATGAATCACTGACTCTAGACGATACTCCTCTTCAAGAAGCTCTGGTTCGCATAACACAACATAATCAAGCTCAGAGGCTATATCAAAATCATGCTCAGCAAAAAAACTCCTGAGCGTGGTTGAAAGCGTTAAGACATCTTTATTAAATCTCAATTGGATATCAGCCATGATGTAATCCTTACGTATTTTGCACTTCTCTCAATGAATTATTGCACGATGTTAGTGTGTATTATACCGATGAGATAATCCATTTTTTAAACTGCCCTCCAACACAAAGGTAAACAGAATGTGATCGTTGTGTGAATGCTTTTAGGCATGAACCCGTTCACCCTTTCAATTTGCGACGCACACGTCCAAATGGCTGCAAAGCTGTTTTCAAAATGAAGCATGCTCGGTATATTACTTTCTGCAAACATTTGGTCCCCTCCCAATATTTGCTCTGCAATTTCCAAAGCAGAAACATGACACCGACATCCCCAAACATATGGTGTCATAACTCCCTCCTTGCGGGCCCATGAGATCCCCTCTCATGGGCCCCTCCTCTTTTTTATGGGAGTTTTAGGGCATGCATAGATTAGGTGGCAACTATGAAACAACCCCGCATAGCAATCCTTGATGCTTATACAACAAATCCTGGTGATGTATCATGGGAGGCGCTTGAAGCATTAGGGGACGTTTTCATATATGAACGCTCATCGCTGACTGATATTGCGCCTCGTATTGCAGATATTGACATAGCCGTATCAAACAAAATTATTTGGAACAAGGAGCTCTTAGATAAAGCACCTAACTTAAAAATGATTGCTCTTCTTTCAACTGGCTACAATGTCGTTGATCTTGAAGAGACAAAAGCTCGCGGCATTATTGTTTCTAACGTACCTGCTTATTCAACTCCGGATGTAGCACAACACACCTTTGCCCTCTTACTAGAACTTACCACCCATGTTGGAGCATACGCGCAAAGCGTGCGTAATGGAGCATGGATTACTTCTATTGATTTCACCTACCAAATTGCTCCCTTAGTTGAGCTTGCTCACAAAACATTTGGCATCATTGGTATGGGATCAATTGGTTCTTCAGTAGCTCGCATTGCTCGTGCTTTTGATATGGATGTAATGTTTTTCTCTCCGCATCCCAAGCATCGCTACGAGCGTGATCGTTGTCATCAAGTTCGGCTGGACACTCTTTTACAACACGCTGACATTGTTTCCCTTCATTGTCCTGAAACTACAGAAACACGAGGACTGGTTAATGAAGAGTTTATTGCAAAAATGAAAGATGGAGCCTATCTTCTCAATACTGCCCGCGGTGGCCTACTTGATGAGCATGCTGTCTCTCAAGCACTACGTTCAGGAAAACTTGCTGGATTTGGCGCTGACGTTATGAGTATTGAACCTATGAAAGCAGATAACCCTCTTCGTTGTGCCCCCAACACTGTTATTACTCCTCATATTGCTTGGGCAACAAAAGAGGCGCGTGAGCGCCTCATGTCAGTCGTAGCGAGCAATATTGCTTCATTTGTTGCCGGAAATCCTGAGAATATTGTATAACTCCTTCACACCCATACCACGTGCTTAAGCACGAGAACGAGCGAACAGTTTATTGTTGGTATCAAGCCAGCTTTCAACCGTACCCGTATCAAATCCATCAGCAGGATCAATAATGAGAGCGTACATATCCTCTTCTGCCAAAAGCGCATCAAGAGCATCAGTAAGCTGGATCTCTCCACCTGCACCAGGTTTAACTTCAGCAAGTAATTCCATAACACGTGGCGTTAAAAGATAACGACCAAAAATAGCAAGATTGCTTGGTGCTTGTTCTACAGCAGGTTTTTCTACCATTGATGAGACCTTCCAAACACCTGGCTTAACCTCATCGCCTGCAATTATGCCAAATCGATTAACTTCATCTGCCTCAACAGGCATAACCGCAATAACACTTGCACCATTATGTTCATCAGAAACCTGTTTCATATCGATAAGAATCTGATTATCGGGAACAATTACATCACCGAGCAATACAAAGAAAGGCTCATCTGCTACTTCATCAGCAGCACAATGAATTGCATGACCCAGCCCCAACGGCTCATCCTGGTATACATAGGACACATGCAAGTTTCCAGCATAAGCTACTGCATCAGCAAACGAATCTTTTCCGCGACCGCGCAATTCTGCCTCTAAGGTTGGATTAGGCTCAAAATGAGCTTCAATGGACTTTTTATCACGAGAATTGATGATAACCACTTCATCAGCAGCGCTTGCAAGACCTTCTTCTACCACATACTGAATAACCGGCTTATTCACTACCAGCAACATTTCTTTAGGTTGCGCTTTAGTACCAGGTAAAAAACGAGAACCAAGTCCTGCAGCAGGAATTAAGGCCTTCATGAATGTCCTTTCTCAAAAAAGTGACGTAAATACATAAACAAACAAATACACCGAGATCATTATTTAAGCGATCTCGGTGTATGAAGAATCTGGTGGAGATGATGGGGATCGAACCCACGACCTCAGCATTGCGAACGCTGCGCTCTCCCAACTGAGCTACATCCCCAAAAAGGGTTGATTACACCTGATCCATAAACAAGTACTACTGCTTTATGTGATTAACCAGTATATCGTACGAACTTTGTCAGATGTAACAAGACCTTAAAAGGTTGTGTAAAAGGGTCTAGTTAAACGATGGAAGTGACATAGAATCAAGTTCTGTGTCTTCTTCGATCTCTTCAACAAACGTACCAAAAAGAGGATCTCCGTTTTGACTCAATTCAACCGTACCAGTCAAAACATCCACATATTGATAAGATTGACGCGCTTTTGCACCACGTTTACGCTGAACTTCCAAAATAAAGAGCTGAGGATGAACTTGGATAAGCACGCCTTCTGACTCAACAATTTTTGAACGCCCCATATTAGCGCGTACACGCAACTTCTGACCCACAAACTCACTTAAGGTGTCATGGATAGAATCAACAATTTGTGCCTGTTTTTCAAGATCCATATATCTGCTTCTTTCCACATGACGGTAACGAAAAAGACAATAAACCAAGTGAAATTTTAACACGCACTGGCACGGAAAACGCCTATTGATAGACTTAGCTTAGTTGAATGGTCACAAATACTTTGGTTTGTACTATCAATTCGTATCTTTTAGCTATTGATCTTTACGTGTTACCTTTAAATACGCTTCACCAAGTGCCAAAAAAGCCGTACGGTCAAGCTGTTCGCCTCGCACGGTAGGATCAATTCCTGCCTGATTAAAAATAGTTTCAAGCACCTCAGGCGTTAACTCTGATTGAGCAGGCTGTTGTTTAAAAAATGTACGACATGAATTGGTGATAGTTTTACGCCTATTAGCAAAAGCAGCATCGGCCATCAATGCAGTGGCCTCAATCAGGTCTTTTTCAAGTGCATCATTGCGTCTATCAAGCCTAATTACCGCACTTTTTACGCGTGGCGGTGGAAAGAAGTTACCTTCAGAAACATTGAACTTTCCCACTGATTTTGCGTACAAACTCAACTTAACGGTATAGGCGCCATAGTTTTTTGTCCCTGGCAGCGCCATCATACGATCAGCCACTTCTGCCTGAACCATAACAGTGGCAGAAGAGATTGACAGATGTTCAAAATAATCAAGAACAATGGTTGCTGCCACAGCATACGGCAAATTGGATACCAACTTATTAGGTTGAGTATAGGGAAGCGATGGGGTTTTTAATTTTTCTAGAACTTCTGGGGTAATAGTAAGAGCATCTGCTTCAATAAGAACAAAAGGTGTGGAGAATGAAGCGGTAGTTTGTGCCAATACTTGGGGCAGATCACTATCACGCTCAACAGCAATCACTCCACCAGCACGCTGCAAAAGCGCAACGCTTAATGTTCCAATTCCTGGGCCTACTTCAATAACCACATCATCATGCGACACTTCAGCTAAATCGCATATTTTGCGAACAACACCATCATTGATAAGAAAATGTTGACCAAGAGCTTTTTTTGTCGCAAGACCAAAAGTATCAAGCACTTCTTTCGTGGCAGAAACCGAAGCCAAGTAAGAAAGCTTAGTGGAATCAGGTTGAGGTACAGAGATGTTCATATATCGTATCCGTCTAAAATAGCTCAATCTTTATCATTATTTTTTCGCCAAAGATTAAGCATCAACCTCTTCAGTAGGTAATACAACATCTTCAGGAGATAACATGGGTCTACTCCCAATAAGAGGGATTGTTTTGCGAACCGCAATATCTGCCATGGCAAAAGATGCTTTTACGCTTGCCGCTGCCGGTTTATACCCATACGGGTCTCCCCCTTCTCCTACCAAATACAATACGGCAGGACGTTTAGGTGGGAAACGCAAATGCTGCGCCTTGATATCTTGACGGTCCCAATAGAGCGGCTGCAAACGATCGAGAACAGCCTTAAACTGTGAGGGCACCCCAGCAAAATAAATAGGTGAAACAATACAAAGATAGTCAGCGCATTTAATTGCCGTAAAACAAGCTTGCATATCATCTTCGATTACGCACGTCCCATGAGTTTTACAATAGTCACAGCCATTGCATCCGGCAACCTGCATGTCAGCAATATGATACGTTTCAATCGTATCTTCAGGATAACGCTCAGCAATTTCATGCTCGATAGTCTCTGCAATACGCGTACTATTACCACGAGGACGAGGTGATCCCACTAATACAAGCCAAAGTGCCATCCGTATCACATATCCTTCTCTTTTATATCCAGTAAATCCATTTTGCACTCAATGGGTCTGCTGAATCAATTCCTCGCCTTGAACTTGCTGCCACGTACTCGGAGCACGATTAAGCAAACGTTGTGCATTAGTGTACAACTGATTGAGGAAACTCGTTTGTTCATTACTGGTTTGTTTATCAAAAAGATTGCATAATCGTTTGGCAGTAAAGAGAGTAAATTCTGGACTGCACGCTATGCCACGCAATGGCTCGGGCGCCATATAGGGTGAATCTGTTTCAGTCAAAAGCCTATCAAGGGGTACTTCTAATGCCGATTGGGCTACCTCAGGCGCATTTTTAAAGGTCACTGGGCCACCAAAAGCAACGTAGCAATCTCGCTCTAGCCATGGTTTTAAGGTTTCTGGATCAAGATTAAAACAATGAAGTAGAACTCCAGCCTGAGGCCAACCATATTCCTCTAAGAGAGCAAATCCCTCATCGTGAGCTTCACGCATATGTAAAATAAGCGGTAACCCTGTGGTATGAGCTAATTCTATTTGGCGAGCAAACACACGACGTTGTTCATCATGAGTAGAAAAATCATAATGATAATCAAGGCCAACTTCACCAAGAGCAGCCGTACGGGGATCTGAAAGCTGACGTAATAATTTTACTTCAAGCTCCCGGTCATAGTACTTTGCATTATGAGGATGTACACCTGCCGCAATTCGAAGAGAAGGCAACGCAAGCAACTCCCCTGAAATGGAATGAGTGACCCCTTCTCTTGCAAGGCGATTTATGTGCTCAGAAGCATCATGATACCAAAAAGGTAATGCATCATAGGGATTAACCTCATCGTCAGAAGGATCAGTTATATCGCAAATAAACGACACATCATAATAAGCGCTTCTCACTAATGACCATGCTGGATCAGAAAGCATTTGAAGATGCGCATGGGTATCGGCAAGAGAACCGAAAAGGCGTGGGGCTTCCACCTCACGCCAACGGTTCTTTTTTCTCTTTTGATAAAAGGATAAATCTTTTTCTTCAGGTTCGGCAAACATCAGTAGTGTTATTCAATCTCTAACGTAATAGCATCAGCATCAAGACGAGGATAGAGTGGATCCCCAATCGTAACGGTATTACCACTTGGCAGCAATCCCCATTGAGATTGCTCTTTAATGTCAGTGATAGCGGTAATATCACCTAAATCAAGGCGTTTAAACACTTCAGCAGACGTACGAGGCATAAACGGAGCCATATAAAGCGCAATCACGCGTATTGCTTCCAATGAGTTATAGATTACCGAGCGTAATTGCTCTTGGGTCTCTTCGGATTTTGCTAAATTCCAGGGTGCTGATTCTTCAACATAGAGATTTACTCTACTTGCAAGTTCTTGTACTGCTGCAGCTGCTGCAGTGAAGTCTACCTGCCCCATAGCTTCGTTATAGGTGTCGTACAATGCATCAACAAGAGGCTTAAGCGGATTATTTTGCGCATCAGCTCCAGGAGCTGGAACGCATGAATCAAAGTACTTCTTAGTCATATTAAACACGCGCGAGCATAAATTGCCCCACGTGTTAGCCAAATCTGCGTTGTAGACCTGTACCATACGCTCTATTGAAATAGAGCCATCATGACCAAACTGCACATCGCTTAAGAAATAATAACGATAAGCATCAACACCAAAGATAGCAACGAGATCCGCGGGCTTTACCGCATTGCCTTTGGACTTAGACATCTTTTCGCCTTTGGTAAGCAAAAAACCATGTCCAAATACGGTATGCGTAATAGGCATACCGGCAGCCATAAGCATGGCAGGCCAAATAACACAATGGAAGCGAATAATATCTTTACCCACAAAGTGATACTGCATAGGCCAAGCGCCTTCAAATTCTTCTTCTCTTTCAGGCTGACCATATCCAATGCCTGTTAAATACGCCAAAAGCGCATCAGCCCATACATAGGCAACATGCCCTTCATCAAATGGGAGCGGCACACCCCAGTCAAATGTGGAGCGAGAGATAGAAAGATCCTTGAGACCGCTTTTGACAAAAGAGACAATTTCATTGCGGCGTGTTTGAGGACGAATAAAATCAGGATTTGCATCATAGAATTCAAGCAGCTTATCGCCAAATTCTGACAGCTTGAAAAACCAGTTCTCTTCCCCACCGGAGCGCTGAACGGGGCGATGGCAGTCAGGACAAACAAAAATCCCATCGTCATCTTTTTCTAAGTCAGACTCTGCGTAATAGGTTTCCTCATGAACGCAGTACCAGCCTTCATAAGCTCCTTTATAACACCATCCCTTTTCATAGAGGTCTTGCCAGAACTGCTGAACAGTATGCGCTTGGCGCGGCTCAGTAGTACGCACAAAATCAGTGTAGGTAATGTCGAGCATATCCCAAGCATCACGAAAAACAGGCTCCATTGAATCACACCATGCTTGAGGTGTCATACCGTTTTTCTCAGCTACCTCAGCGACCTTCTGGCCATGTTCATCCATGCCAGTCACAAAGCTTACCTTCTTACCATTCATACGCTGATACCGAGCTACCGCATCAGCAGCAATCGTGGTGTACGCAGTTCCTAAGTGCGGTGCTGCATTGACATAATAAATGGGAGTAGTGATTGCATATGATTCGTTTGCCATAGAAGCTACCCTTACTTTTACTGAATGCCTTCAATGTGAGGAATAAAGGCAAAGCCTTTTTCAAGATCCTCATCCGTTGGAATATAGTCAGTCATCGTTCCATCACGATATGCGCTATAGGCAGTCATATCAAAATAGCCAGTGCCGGTTAGACCAAAAACAATAACTTTTTCCTCACCCGTCTCTTTACATTTGAGCGCTTCATCAATAGCAACACGAATTGCATGAGATGACTCAGGGGCAGGCAATGTCCCTTCAACGCGTGCAAACAGCGTTGCAGCTTCAAATACTTTTGTCTGCTCTACGCTTCGAGCCTCATCAATAAAACCATCATGATAGAGCTGAGACAAAATGGGGCTCATGCCGTGATAGCGAAGACCACCAGAATGATTTGGCGATGGGATAAAACCAGAACCCAAGGTGTACATCTTAGCAAGAGGAGTTACTTTCCCCACATCACAAAAATCATAAGCAAACTTACCGCGGGTAAGAGTAGGACAACTTGCAGGCTCAACGGCAATAAAGTAAGGAGCTTCCTTGCCTTCGAGTTTGTCAGCCATAAAAGGTGCCATTAAGCCGCCTAGGTTAGATCCGCCACCAGCGCAACCGATCAAAATATCAGGCTTTACCCCAATCTTATCAAGTGCCACTTTGGTCTCAAGACCAATAATAGTCTGATGAAGAAGAACCTGGTTAAGTACTGAACCAAGGGTATAGCGGCAATTCTCTGTACCGAGTGCTTCTTCAACCTGTCTCTTATACACATCTCCGAGCCCACGAGACAAGAGGCAATCTC
>UQML01000024.1 GCA_900542265.1 uncultured Eggerthella sp.
CGAGATCTACACCCTGGAGTTCGTCGGCAGCGTCAGATGTGTATAAGAGACAGGTCGAAGGCTTGATCGGGTTCGAGGAGCGCGGTAGCGCAGGCTTTGGGTACGATCCGCTCTTCTTACCGAATGACTTTGGCAACGAATACACCTTTGCAGAACTCGGGCTTGCCGAGAAGCAGAAGGTTTCGCATCGGGCACGTGCATTGCGCGATCTCATGGATAAGCTTTCGTAACTAACACACGCACTCGATCAAACATCATCGCACTCTGGCGCAAGAGCTAGACCGTTGCATATTAATTCCTAGCCAAAAATGAAGAAGTAATACGAGAGGAGAGAAGCCTCGATCCTTATGTTGTCTAAATACTTCTTAGTTTACATAAGATATATTATCATATTTTCTTTATACATTGATTAGTCACAATTTTGCGTTACTGTATTAAAACTACGTACACCTGTTGTCTCATTCAATAAGTATGTAAATAAAATGGGCTTTGACCTGGTATTTTATAAATGAGGCTCTGAGAGCCGTTCTAAGGCCCTATTATGATCTTGCATGAGTACTAACTCATCGTTTTTTATCGTTCAGATCATTTTTAATTGATTTTACGCCTCTGAAACGCCACTTGAGCCAAAACCGCCTTTTCCACGTATGGAATCAGATAAAACATTCGCATGAGAAAAGTTCACATCTTCAATATTCATGATCACCAATTGAGCGATGCGATCACCCGGCTGGATTTCTATATCCTTATGAGGGTCAAGATTAATTGCAATGACTTTTATTTCGCCACGATAATTTGAGTCAATAAGACCAGGAGCATTTACTAAGGATAATCCTTTCTTAATTGCGAGACCGCTTCTTGGCAAAACAAATCCACCATAGCCAGCAGGAATCTCAAGTGCGACTCCCGTATCAATAAGGCACCGTTCAAAGGGTTTTAATGTATAAAATGCAGAGGCATATAAATCATAACCTGCATCACCAACGTAAGCTCGAGATGGAGTACGAGCATTTTTTGAAAGTAACTGAATAGGAACAGTAATTTCTTCTTGCATTTATAAACCCCGTAATGCTGCTCTGAATTCTTCGAGATTTTGGAAATCTTTATATACACTTGCGAAACGAATGTAGGCTACTTCATCTAACGCAGCAAGTCTCTCAAGAACCATTTCACCTAATTCTTTTGATTGTACGGTGTTTTTACTTGAACGCAGCTCATTTTCGATATCAGTTATCAAATCAGAAACTTGATCTGAAGTTACAGGACGTTTAGCACAAGAAACTAAAACGCCTCTAAATAGCTTATTGCGATCATAAGCTTCAGAAGATCCATCGGATTTAATAACAATGAGAGGATTATCAGCAAGACGTTCATAAGTAGTAAAGCGTGCGCCACAGGATAGACATTCGCGTCTCCTTCTAATAGAAGAATCATCGTCAGATGGACGAGAATCAACAACTTTAGATTCGGTTTCACCGCATGTTGGGCAACGCATAGCAGCTCCTCTCGACACTTGCTAGACTACCACAAGACATAGCAATCAAATAGTCAAAGCAAACCTTAAAGGTCAGTATAGAGCAGCTATACGTTACATAGACACATAACATCTATAGGTCACAAATAAAACTATGCAAATATTAGAGTGCAAATTACAAAGAATGCGGTAATGATTGTGGTGTAGAGAGCTACACTTTTTCTATCCACCACAACTAACGAAGAGCGCTGTTCATCTTGCTTAATAAAAGGAGATGCTAATGATGAATTTTGAACCTTTTGCAAAAGGGTACGACGTGAAGATGTGCGCGTCTTGCATAAAAAACGTGTATTATAACGTGACTTTTGAGCATACTCAAAATCAATAATGTGTACATGGTTATTGGTGTCCACACCAAACTTTAATGCTGCAGTTCCCTCAACTTTATTAGAATACGATTTCATGGTATCCCCTCTTTGCATAGAACCTTTGTTCGTGTATACTATAAATCGAACATACGTTCATGTCAATAAAAATAGCACATTTGTTCGTATTGGAGAATCTGATGGATCAGAAGCTCAGTAAAAGACAACAACAGGTCTATGACTTCATAGAAGCCTACATTAAGGAAAAGGGATTTGGTCCTACTGTCCGTGAAATTGGAGATGCACTCCAATTGTCCTCCCCTTCAACTGTACATGTTCATTTAAAAACTCTTGAGGAAAAGGGCTACATTACACGCGACCAGCTCAAGTCACGCTCTATTGCACTTACTCATGAAAGTGATTCATCAGAGACGTTTGGGTCTGCTGCTTTCGACAATACCATCTCGCTTCCTCTTATCGGCCGCGTTGCAGCTGGTGAGCCAATTTTGGCAGAACAAAATATTGAAGAGACTTTAACGCTACCCACAGAAATTGTGGGAGATAATGCCTCGTTTATTCTCACGGTACACGGAGATTCTATGATTGATATTGGCATTAATGATGGTGACTATATTGTAGTAAAGCAGCAACAAACTGCTCATAATGGGGAGATCATTGTTGCCTTAATTGAAGACGGTGCTACCGTAAAACGTTTTTATAAGGAAGATGGTTATATACGTCTGCAGCCCGAAAACTCAACCATGGATCCAATCATTGTCGACAATTGCGCTATCGTTGGAAAAGTTACTGCGGTTATGCGTCGGGTTTATTAAGATTTAGCATCTTTTACTCTAGATTACATTACAAAAGGCCTCATAAAGAGGCCTTTTGTAATGTATAAATATATTGACATACTAAGCTTCTTCAATTTCTTTATAAATTTGATACAGTTCAGGAAGCACTTTTTTTGTTGAAACTGGTCTAAATGTTGCTCTATCAACTAAACAATGAACAGTTGCACCAGTAATACGTGGCTTTACCACTTCCCTATCATCATTAATGTCATAAATTTCATAGCTATAGGTAATTTTCACAGGAGTAACTTTAGAAACACGCGTTACTAGAACTGCTGTCTCTCCATACGTAAAAGGTGTTCCATAGTCAATTTCTGCATGAATTACAGGAGCAAAATATCCGAGATCCTCACACTGTTTATAAGGAAAGCCGACAGCCTGTAAAAGACGCGTTCTTCCTGCGTCAAACCACGAAAAATAGTTTGCATGATACACAATGCCCATCGCATCCGTTTCTGAATAACGAACTTCATATTCGCTCTCAAATCGCATTAACCTTCTCCACCTCATATTTTTCTGAACAAATTTTATTCTTCTGTAAATATAGAGGAATTCTTTACCGGTAATACAGACAATCTTTTTTGAGGTATTTTGGGATTTGTCTATAATCAAATAGGCCAATAATGAGCTTCTTTAAACACCGAGAAATCTTCTGAAATACTACTAATAAGAAAGCGAATCTTTTCTCTTATGCCATCTCCACGAAACCAATCATCACAACGCACTTCTGTTAAGCAGTACGCACCTCTTACCCCTACACTCATGTGGCAGCTTGCAGCTCCTCATACGTGGGCTGCAACTATTGCTGCAGTTCTTTTTTCTTTTACTTATGCAGCATGTGCTTATTCGGGAACTATGAACATTGTGCTCACGCTTGTTTTATTCATCGTTTGTGCTCTCATGCAATCTGCCGCAAATGTGTTTAACGACTATTTTGATTACATTAAAGGTACCGATACTTTAGAGAATTCCTCCCATGATGCTTTTGATGCTGTTTTGGTCTACAACCATGTTAATCCTCGTACTGTCCTTTTCTATGGCATTGCCCTTTTGTTAGCCGCACTCGCTTTAGGTATCTATATTATTGTTGTTACCAGCTGGATCCCTCTTGTAATTGGCATAATTGGCGCACTTGTAGTTTTACTTTATTCTGCTGGTAAAACACCTATTTCCTATTTGCCCTTCGGTGAGATTATCGTTGGTTTTGTCATGGGGGGTTTAATACCACTCGCGTGTTGTTATGTCCTTTCTGGCGCCCTCGACTTTTTTGTTTTAGTGGCAGCGCTCCCTATTATGATTGGAATTGGTCTTATTCTGGCTACTAACAACACCTGCGATATTGAAAAAGACTCATCGACAACAAGAAAAACCTGCGCAATGGTTTTAGGAAGAGAAAAAGCGGTACGCGTCTATCGCATAACAGTTATTGTCTGGATCGTATTGATTGGCGTATTGACTACTTGTCTTTTTACACCAGGTCTTCTCTTTTTTGCCATTATGCTTGTTGCACTCTACCCCAACTATCGTGCGCTTTTCCATAATCCACTTAATGCTCAAACGCGTGATAAAACGATGCCTCTTATTACGGGACTCAATATCTCTATGACTGCTTTCTATTGCCTGGCAATCATGAGTAGTCTTATTATTACGTGGATTTAAAGCAGTTTGTCGATAGGGCTAATGGTGCTATAAGATTGATTGCAGTGACGAAGGCCACACGATTTTTGTTTTGTTTCTAAGTGAGTCGAGATTAGCATACTCTACTAATTGATGAAGAGTTAATGGCTTATACACTTCAATGAGTCCCGTAACAAACGATATTAAACCAAGAATTTCAGAGGCAGTCAGGCATAACGTTTCAATTAAGTAAGAAAGTGTAGCATCTTGATTGCGTTTGGATAACCGTTTTCCTGATTCATCGACAATAAGTGGCACATGAGCATACAACAACTCATCGTCTTTAAAAGGGCGCAAAAGAGAACGCAAATGTATTTGCTTAGCCGTTGAGGTAAGCAAATCCTCACCGCGCACGATGCAGTTTACTCCCTGGAAAGCATCATCAAGGACAACCGCAAGTTGATAAGCGAACACTCCATCTGATCGCCTAACAATAAAATCATCACCCGGCGCTTCTAGCATAAAGACTTGTTCGCCTTGGAAGTAGTCTTTGAAGTTGATAGAAAGAGATGATGGTATCAAAAGACGATAAGCAGGTGATCGCCTCGTTGACATTGTGCTGTGTGTAGTAGCATCCAAAATGCGCAAATCACTATGATCTTTGCAATGGTCTTTAGATGGTCGGCAGGTACCTGCATATAATATCTCTTCTCCCCTATGGGGTGCTTGAGCGCTATGTAGGTCTGCGCGCGAACAAAAACACGGATATACCCGTTCTGCTTTTAAGAGCGAGCTGAATGCAGTCTGATATGCGCTCGTGCGTTTTGACTGATAAACAACTTCTCCATCCCAACTAAAGCCAAACCAAGCAAGATCGGCAAAGAGCTGATCAATGTAGCATTTTTTTGAGCGTGCTGGATCAAGGTCTTCAACTCGAAGACGCATAGAAGCTTCAACATTATGTGTTTTTGCACGTTGATGAGTTAAAAGATAAGAAACAAGATAGGAAAAAAGATTGCCAACGTGCATACGTCCCGAAGGGCTTGGTGCGTACCTTCCTACTATCATTTGCGACGGTCGATAACATGCTTTGCTTTGCCATAAAAACGTTCAAGTCCGTCTGGCTCAACAAGTTTAACATCAGGCGCAACCAAGAGACCCTCACGTAAACGTGCGGCAATATTCTTGCGGAATGCTTCCATCTCTTCAAATGAATCGCTAAAGGCATCTGGCTCAAGTTCAGCCATAACAACCATGTGATCCATACCAGAATCATTATCGACTTCGATACGATAATGGGTAGAAACCCCCTTGATAGACGACAAAATATCTTCAACTTGGGATGGAAATACGTTGGTTGCACGAATAATAAGCATATCATCAGTACGCGTACGAACTTTCTTCATGCGAGCATGAGTGCGACCGCATTCGCATGGTTCTGTGATAACGTACGTTAAATCATGAGTACGATAACGCAAAACCGGGAACGCTTCCTTATCAAGAGGAGTCAAAACAAGCTCACCGGGAGTTCCTTCAGGAACAGGTTCACCAGTTTCAGGATCAATTACCTCCCATAAGAAATGATCTTCAGCGATATGCTGCATGTCACGGCAGCAGAGACATTCACCTGAAACACCTGGGCCCATAACTTCTGTCAAACCGTAATTATCCGTACAAATAATATGCATGCGACGCTCAATTTCTTCCTTTAATGCAGGAGGGCAAGGCTCACCACCAAACAATCCAATACGGAGAGAAGATTGAGCCCAATCAAACCCTTGTTGCTCTCCAAACTCACACATATGAAGTGCATAAGAGGGCGTCGCAATCAAGACAGTTGTTTGAAAATCATTAATATACATCAAGTGACGTTGCGTATTGCCCGATCCAGCAGGAATCATGCAAGCGCCAAGTTTTTCCATACCATAATGAAGGCCAAAACCGCCTGTAAACATACCGTATCCAAATGCCATTTGGGCACGATCTCCTGGAACAACACCAGCCATCATAGCAAGACGGGCAATACAATCTGACCAGGTATCAAGGTCGCGTCTAGTATATCCAGCAACAATTGGTTTACCCGTTGTACCTGATGAAGCATGAAGACGTGCTACTTCATTCATGGGTACCGCAAACAAACCAAAGGGATACGTATCACGCAAAACTTGCTTATCCGTAAAAGGGAGATAGCGCACATCTTCAAGAGTTTTAATCGCATCAGGAGATACGCCTGATGCATCCATTTTTTTACGATACCAGGCAACGTTGTTATATGCATAAGCAACTTGTTTTTTTAACTTTTCCAATTGAAGTGCGCGAATTTCTTCACGTGACATAGTTTCAATTTCTGGCTGGAACATTTCAGTTTTGATACAACTTGACATGAAAAGCATGCCTTTCTCATAAAACGGATATAACCCTCAAAAATACTAAACGTGATATCACAAGTACATCTATCGCAGCACTTCAGCAAGCGTTTCTTGCGTAACAAGGGCAACGCCGTTATCTTGCAAAAGCTTTTTAGCACGATCAACCTCTTTAACGCGTATTGCAACACATGTTGAAATTAAAGAGTAGCTATAGACAATATTGAGCCCATCGTTAGCTAATAAAGAAACAACCGACTGAAGTTCGCCTGGAGTGTCATGGAGCTCAAATACAAGAATTTCAGTCATTGCAGCAGCAAACCCTTTAGCCTGCAAGATGTCAAGCGCTTTTTGTGGCTCGTCCAAAACAAAACGCGCAATACCAAAATCTCCCGAATCAGAGCAGCTAAAGCCACGAACATTAAGCTCTTCTTCAGCAAGAATATTTAAAATACGCAGCAAATGTCCCGGTTGCGATTGGGTAAAAACAGAAACTTGATAAATACTCACAACTCTTCTCCTTGTGTATAAGCAACGCCCGCACGAAACGCGGCAATATTAATATCGATAGTTTTAGGTGGCACTTTCTCCCTAATAACTTGCTCCCAAAGTGATAAATCAAAAGGAAGCGATGGGGCAAGTGCACCGAGTAACACTACATTTGCGCACTTTGCTGTACCAGCAGATCGAGCGATCTTGGTAGCTGGAATAATGGTAGCACCAAGACCTTCAAGAGTATCATGCATACCTTGTGGCATGGATGCTTTTCCTGTAAGCACTGGCAAGGGCTTAATCGCTTCATTATTAACTACAAGCGATCCCCCCTCTTTCAAATAAGCGAGATTGCGCAATGCTTCTACTAATTCAAAAGATACAATATTATCAGCGCAGCCATAATCACACACCATAGTTTTAACGTCTTTACCCAGACGTACAACGGTAGTTACAGCACCACCACGTTGCGACATGCCATGAATCTCAGAGATTTTAACATCTTGTCCAGCAGCAACTGCAACACGAGCAAGCATATCTGCTGCCGTAATTGTTCCTTGTCCACCGACACCGCATAGGAGCACGGTAAATACAGTGTTGTTATCCATTTGAAATACTCCTTGATTGCTCTTAGTACGGTCTGATGGCATCAAAATTACAGTATTGCTCGCATTGGCCACATGCAACACAAAGAGAAGGATCAATGAGAGCGCAACCGGTCTCAGAATCTCGCGACAAAGCAGGACAGCCAAGCGTAATACAAACACCGCACGCTGTACAATCTGCAGTTACTTCAAATGACTTTTTAGGCGATTTATCAAGCAAGATGCAAGGACGCTCAAATACAATTACATCAAGTTCCTCACGACTCGTTGCAGTCTTGAGCGCCTGTCTTACCGCTTGAGCATCATAGGCATCAACACGCGCAACATGATCAACACCGAGCGCTTCAAGCAAGCTGACAAGATCGAGCTCATGACTTTCGCGATTCTGCAACGTAATGCCATTGAATGGGTTTCCTTGTTGACCAGTCATCGCAGTGGTGCGGTTATCTAAGATACAGATTGTTCCACCACCTTTGTTATACACCGTATTCATCAAAGAAGAAAAACCTGAATGCGCAAAGGTGGAATCTCCAATGATACCCACAACAGGCCTATGCTCCGTTCCACTCATCGCCAATTCAAAACCATGAGACATAGAAACAGAAGCGCCCATGTCAAGGGTGGTATCGATCGAAGAAAGAGGAGGTAGAGCACCTAAGGTATAACAACCAATGTCTCCCGTAACAATAGCACGTAAACGTGAAAGTTCTTTAAATACAAGGCGATGGGGACAACCTGCACAGAGGGCTGGTGGTCTTGAAGGAATTGATGCGGGCTCTTTGAGATGCTCTGGTAAGGGTTTACCAAATGCGATCAGGATATCGCGCGGATGAATCTCTCCTTCACGCGGGAGTGCGGTATCAAAGGCGCTCAACACAATACCCTGTGCTTTTACGGCATCAGAGAGAAATGTGGATGCTTCCTCAACCACATATACATCATCATGTTCTTGTGCAAATTCCTGCAAGAGCTTGGCGGGAAGAGGCCAGGCAATACCCAGTTTTAATATGTCTACTTCAGGTAGTGCTTCTTTTACATGTTCATACACCGCACCCGCACAAATAACGCCCACAGAAGCAGGTACATCCGCCTTTTCAATACGGTTATATTTACAAGTTTCGACCCATGCACGCAATAAATCCATGCGCTTGGATAATACCTTACGACGTGGCTTTGCAAATGCAGGCATCATAACCCACTTATTGGGATCAGTCTCATAGGGTTTAATATCGCAGGCAGTACGATTGCCTATCTCAACGGGACTTTTGGTATGAGAAGTACGCACTGTTGTACGAATCATAAACGGGGTATCAAAGCGCTCAGAGAGATCATAAGCATCATGAGCAAATTGCTTTGCCTCACACGAATCCGATGGCTCGAACAAAGGTAGATGAGCAGCCATCGCGTAATAGCGTGAATCCTGCTCATTTTGAGAAGAAAACATCCCCGGGTCATCAGCAGCTAATATAAGCATGCCACCATTGACACCGGTGTACGCAGCGGTAAACAGAGGATCAGCAGCAACATTAACACCAACATGTTTCATAGTCGTAAGAGTGCGAGCACCAGCTGCTGAAGCGCCTACCGCAACTTCAAGGGCCACCTTTTCGTTTGGACACCACTCGGCATACACCTCAGGCAACGTGGCAAAAAACTCCATCGTCTCTGTTGAGGGAGTACCTGGGTATGCCGTGCCAATATGAACTCCCGCTTCCCACGCACCGTGAGCTATCGCTTCATTTCCCGATAGAAGCTTCATAATATCTGCAATCCATCCTTATTTTCTCGCCTGTTGTTACTGACAACAAAGGTCTACTCTTGCGCATATTTCAAGACAAAACACCCAATTTGGATAATGTCGCCATCATGCAACATAACATGATCAATATTGGCGTTATTAACCCATACACCATTGAATGACCCATCGTCTTGAATAGACCACCCATCACCAACGCGTTCAAGCGTTGCGTGCGAGCGTGATACGGTCACATCGTTTAAGAAAATCTCACATTTTGGTGATCTGCCAACTACTTCACGATCACCTTGAAGTTCATAAACAACTCCTTCTTGGCGACCATATTGCACAGTGAGCGTGGACCTTTTTTGTGCGTCATGAGAAGGCGTTTCTTCTACCGATGGAGTAAGAGCTGTTCCATCATGCTCTACTGCTTCAGCTACTTCGGTATGATTAAGAGGTACCGTTTTGAACTGCTGCGTTGAACCGCCTTGAAAGCGGTAACCACACGCAGGACAGACCGTTGTATTTTGATCCAAAGTTGTTTGGCAAATTGGACACGTAATCATGCATTATCCTTACGGGCTCTCGAGATATTTTTTCTCATTATAGTTGAAATGTAGTTATATGCTTCTCAAACCACATACGCAATCTTTATGCAGCTTTCATATCACTTACGAGCGGTGTGGTATTGACTAAAACACTTGTAGCTTGAGTAGGCTGACCTGTTATCGAACGTATTGCACGATCCCAAAAAATGCCAACCCCTTCAAAAAAATTTGGTCCAGCGCAATCTTGTGCTGCAATAATGTCGGCTGTTGCAATCACTTCATTATGTTGTTTAAACGACAAGGTTCCAACTTTTTGCCCAGCACGAACATCACCTTGCACATCATCAAACACCGCTTCTTGACTTACATTTCCTTCCAGTGCAAAAATCTCAACTGTTTCAGAGGGATTTTGTAGTGTTGCATCAAAGGTTTCATCAATCCACGAGTTATTAGACACCTTAGCAACAACAGGAACTTCTTGAGTTTGATTGTTATATGTCATCGAAACGGTTTGGGTTGAATGAACAAGAGGATAAGAAATTGTATTATCATAGACCCAATTAAGCAGTGTCTTGCAATCAGTAAAACGCTGCTGCTCATCACTTGCATGCAAAATGATAGCGTAGGTGATTGTGTCATTTCTCTTAGCTGCACCTGCAAAACAGCTACCTGCTAGTTCAGTAAAACCGGTTTTAATGCCACAGGCTCCTTCATAGCTTTCAAGAAAAAGATCTGTTGATATAAGCTCAAGAGGCGTTTCTACTCCATTGCGTGTTACGGTAATAGTTGCTTTTGGTGTTGAAACAATCGATCTAAATAGATCAGATTGCATCGCGCAGCGGCTCATTAATGACACATCATAAGCACTTGAATAAAAATCTCCTTGATACTTATCAAAGTCGAGACCATGGGGATTTCCAAAGCGCGAATCATTCATGCCAAGCTCTTGTGCTTTATCGTTCATTGCCTGAATAAAGGCATCATAGCCATTAGAAGGAAGATCCTCTCTCCCCTCTTCACTCATCTTATCGAGAATTCCATTTCCTAAATTTTCTGCAAGCGCTTGAGCAGCATCATTACCCGAACAAATCATCAGAGCGCGTAGTGCATCATCGCGCGATAAAATATCACCTGCTTGCAACATTGCCGAAGACTCACCAATGGAAGCAGCGCCAGAAGAAACTTCAATTCGTGTTGATTCATCTGAATTCTCAAGTGAGACAATAGCCGTCATGATTTTAGTTACCGAAGCAATCTTGGTCTTTTCGTGGGCATTGCGCGCAAAATACTCTTGACCATCTTGATCAACCACATAAGCATATTCAGCTGAAATATTAGGAAGCACCGAAGCGGTATAGCCCAAAGACTCCGCACTCGTCCCTTTAATCTCATCGCTATTACGAACATCTGCAAAAGCAGTTACTGGCAAGCAAGCAAATACGAGCAGAATGCTTAACCAAACAATAAAAAAACTTTTTACGTTTTGTGAAAAGATGAGCTTCATATCAGCAAATAACTCCTTCACATCATCATTCAAAATTATTGTCTACATCCTTATGCAAGCAAAACAATGAAGCATACTACCTAATGACTATATCTCGGGATACTTTTATTTGGTACCGCGCAAAATCACTTTGTCTTTAGGGCGATATACCGAGGTAAACGTTGATTGATCAATTATAGATCCAGAGGAATCTTTAACAATGCGCTCAATGCTAATCTGTGATCCATTCGTACCGGTAGTTTGCACTGTTTCAGTTCCTTGTTTGCGGGTGGGATCGTTTTTATACACCGTTTTAAACGGCTCGCCTTCTTGCCAATCTCCATACGTGGTAGTTACCTCATATCCAGGATCCACACCATAAAGTTTTGCGGACACTGAAGAATCGTTCGAACTCATCTGCAACAAGACATCAGAGGTAGTGTTGTTTTCCCAAACAAGATCAAGATTAGGATAAGAGATTGCGGCATCACGACCTTTAGGATAGCTCGCAATATAGAGAGAGTGGTTATAGCGTTTAACGATAGGATAACCAGCTTCATATACCGCATTGAATACAGTCGTAGCAACCTGGCAAATTCCCCCACCTACTGCATCAGAATATTCCCCATCGACAATAGCTCCCGCACCTTTATATCCTTTATCAGCGGTTGCCTCACCGGCAGTCTCATTAAAAGACCACGTGCCACCATTAGCTTTACAAATTGAATTGTTTAAAAACTCTGAAGCAAGAGAAATGTTGGTAACACGCGAAGTATTTTTTGAAGAAAATTGCGTAGTAAAAGATGAAATCTCACTAATCAAACCAATATCAAGTGCTTCTTCAAATGAAATAGTATGAGGAAGGTCAACACTGGTGACCTCAATCTTCAAAGGATCATGACGTTCAGCAGGTCCAAAAAGTTCACGGTTTGTAATCTCAGTTGCTTTTTGGGCATCAGGAATTTCACCCGTCGCATTGGAACTTACCTGAATGGATCCACCTGCTAATCGCTCGAACGAAATAGTTAAATCACTTTCACGAAGATCTTGATGATTGGCTTTAAGAATAGCTGATTTAGCTTTTGCCTCATTAACTATAGGTACTAAATTGTATCCGCCAAACACTTCATCGATACGTGTAGTAATCCATTGTGCAAGCTCATCGCGTGAAACATCGACACTATGCCCTTTGTACGTATAGACAATACCTGCACCAATGGAGCGATTGATAGTTGAAGCAACTTCTTTTGCCTGATCAAAGGTAATGCGCGATGGTAAAAATTCAGGCTGAAGCACAAAATCAGCCTGAGATTGATCTCCTAAATAGCCAACGTTGAGCTTTTCGCGTACCCAGTCGGTAGTTACTTCATTACCATCATGACCCTCAAAAGCAACAGCCTGCCCATTTTCCATAGAAATATTTGAATCAAGACGCATTGACCCTACTGATTTAGTCATTTCTTCAGCAAGGCGATTGAGCGCTTCATCATTAAACTCACACTGAGGTTCAAGAGCAACTGAGCCAAATTGAGCTCTAAGTCGACTAAAGAACCCTCCATTATCACGACCGATCAAATACGCTTCTTGCGCATAAGCAGAAGGATCAAACGTAGCTCCTACCTCGGCAGGAGGAGTGGTCCATTGCGTGCGACTTGAGAGCGCTTCTTCATAGGAAAGCTGCTCTTCAATTTGAGCTTGACCCTTATTTTCATCAGGTGTTTGTGGAGCGTTTTTGGCTTCTTCATCTTTAAAAAAGACCACGCGATTTGTCTCAAAACGACTACCATAAACATCTTGTATAGCAGCGCTAGCTTCATCTTGCGTCATACCCGACACATCAACTGATCCCACTGATATTCCCTGATAAATTCTATTGCTTGTCAAAAGAGCATCAATACCACCAATAAGCACACAAACAAGTACAATACCGACAATGAGAGAGATATGCTTTTTACGCTTAATTAAAGGCATGACTTTTTTTGGCCACGTTTGAGTCATAGTGGCCAAATTAGCATAATGTGGCGATGGTGTTTTCTTTTGTGCACCAGATTTTTGTCGCTGTTTGTTCTGCTGTCTCTGCGGTGTTTTTTTGTACGTTTGACTACGGGCATGAGAGGATTTCGAAGAATGAACACCACGCTGAGCATGTGCTTTGCTTTGCCTAACATGGCCTTTGGGAGCACATGTTAGGGTTGTCGTATCCTTTTTTGCTTCTCTTTTGTTCCGTGGAGATTTGGATTGCTTTTTTGAAACAGAAGGACGAGGTTTGCGAGGAGTTGGCTGCCGATTCTGGCTCATTAGCACTCCTTCTTAAGTGTTTCTTTGGCTTGTTTCACTTGGGACAAAGCAGTTTTGATGTAATAAATCGTAGTAAAAATAGAGAGAAAAAGGCCAAGATAAACAAACCAAAATCCCCACGAATAAAGATCATGATTAAAGAATGGAAGCCACGAAAAATCACATATTCCAAGGCCGGTCAATAAGGGTATGTTGAGAAGAATTCCTGCAAATCCAACATAAAGGCAAGTCGTGGCAAATTTACCTAAATAGATGACATCTACACGGACACGCCACTTCTTTAAAATGTAGGCTCCACCAAGTAAAAGACAAAGATCACGAATAATAACAAACAGGATAATCCAAACAGGAATTCTACCGACAAGTAGAAGACCTACAACGCCTGATATCAGCAAAAGCCTATCTACTGCCGGATCAAGGAGCTGACCAAGTTTTGATACTGAATTAGTTCTGCGGGCAACTTGCCCATCTATCCAATCAGTAGAAGCTGCAAAAGCAAAAAGAATCGTTGCTGCAAGATTGTAACCATGTAAAAGAAGGTATAGAAATACCGGAATCATACATAATCGAATGAAAGAAAGCACATTAGGAATGGTAAGGATTTTATTGCTTACTTCATATGTCTGCTCCGCTTGAGCCATATACCTCTCTCTTATCTCACAATCGTGCTATAACAACGAGTATTAAGTATACAAAAAAGCCAGGACTTGCCACCCCGGCTTTAAAGTAATTGTAAGGTTTAGGAAACAGTAAACTATAAATTTTCTACTACTCATCTGCCTTTTTTGACTCATCAGCAGCTTGTGCGGCTTCTTTCTCTGCTTTAGCTGCTTCACGAGCTGCCTTGGCCTCAAGTGCTTTACGCACTTTCTCTGCTTTTTCCGCTTCTTTACGTGCAGCTTCCGCAAGTTCTTCTTCTGTTGGAGCGGGTTTTTCGCACTCAGTTATAGTCTTTTGCGGAGCCGGCTTAGTAAACTGTGGCTCTGATGAGAGACAATGCTGAGGACATTCACGCACACACACTTGACACTGAATACAATCAAAACGATTTATAGTCCACATCTCATGCGCTTTATCTACCGTGATTGCCCCGGTAGGACAACGTTTTTGGCAAATACCACACATGATGCAAGATTTGATATCGATCTCAATATGACCACGCAAGCCTTCAGGAGCAGGCTTTTCTTCAAAAGGATAAAGAACCGTTTCAGGTTTTTTGAAAAGCGAGCGTAGGGTCATTTTTCCTAACTTAAAACTTCCCATAACTCCTACCTTTCCGTACAGCTGATACAAGGATCAATAGTCAAAATAATCATATTGACATCGGCAATATCACATCCGCGAAGCGCCATGGTCATACCAGCAATATTTTGTGAAGTTGGGGTGCGAATACGCATGCGCTCTAGGTTCTTAGTACCATTACCAGAACAGTAGTAATACACCTCACCACGAGGTTGTTCAAGCAAATTTGACGCTTCTGATCCTGCTAAGGGTGCCCCTTTAACGGGATTTAAAATCTTGCCATCAGGGATCTTATCGATAAGCTCATTGATAATGTCGATAGATTGAAGCACTTCTTCTGCACGAACTTTGATGCGTGCATAACAGTCTCCGCCCGTATCAAGAATAGGCTTAAACTCAGCGAGTGCTCCATAAGCACCTTCACCCAGACAACGAACATCGTTGTTAACATTTGATGCACGAGCAAAAGGTCCAACCATACCATATTCAATAGCATCTTGCTCAGAGATATAACCAACGCCTTTTGTTCTATTTTTAACAGAGCCGTCTTTCAAGAACGCATTGCAAATTTCATGATACTCAGCTTGGATAGAAGCAAGTTTATCTTTGATTGCTTGGAGCATAGGAGCATCAATGTCACGCGTTACACCACCTAATAAGGTGTAGGACAAAATGACACGTCCTCCCGCAACCGCTTCAAAGATGTCTAAAATCCGCTCACGCAAACGCCAACAATGCATAAAGAGCGATTCAAAGCCAAAGGCATCCGCAGCAAGACCCATCCACAACAGATGAGAATGAAGACGTGAGAGTTCATGCATGATGGTACGCAAATACTCAGCTCTCTCAGGAACTTCAACGTTCATTAAACGCTCAACGCATTGAGCATAACCATAAGAATGGCCAAATGCGCAAATGCCGCAGATGCGTTCTGCAACGTAAATGTATTGATGAATGTCCTTGGTCTCAACAAGCTTTTCAAGTCCACGATGAATAAAGCCAATCTGAGGCAAAACATCAATTACGGTTTCATCCTCAACCACCAAATCCAAATGAAGAGGCTCTGGCAAAACAGGATGTTGGGGACCATAAGGAATTACGGTAGCGCGACCCATGGATTACTCCCCTTCCTTTTCTTGTGTATCATCCGTTGATACAACTTCTTCAACGATTTCTACCACTTCAATTTCTTCAACAACAGGTATTTCTGCTGTTTGCTTATCAGCTCGCTCCTGAGCAAGACGCTCTTGAGCAGCTACGATAGTTTCCAAACGCTCATTATGGGTTTCAGGATCAAAACCGGCATAACGAGGATCAGTCTCTGGTTGCGGTGCAGGAATCGAAGCGCCTGCTGTCGTCTTAGGCGCTTGAACTTTACCAGCCGCTTCGGCTTCTGCAAGAGCCTCGACAGCAGCTTGAGCAGCAGCAGCATCTTGGGCGGCTTTTGCCTCTGCCTCACGCTTTGCCTTTGCTGCTTTAGCAGCCTTAGCACGTTCAATCTTGGCAGCTTTTTCGCGTGCAGCTAACTGTTCAGGGCTGATGATGGTCATGGGTGCTTCTACCCCATCGGCAAATTGATAGAACTTACCATGGAAATCGAGCAGATTTCCCACGATATTGACACCAAACAAGTCATGGGCTTCGTTCTCAAAAACAAAAACTGCAAGAAAAAGATTAGTTAAAGATGGTACCTCGGTACGATTCTTAATAATTCGATCAACACGGCGATTAACAACTTCATTGCCTTTTACAAAGGTGTAATACAGAGAAATCGTATCATCCTCGCGCAATACTGGATGCATTTGAGCAAGACGATAACCGCGCTCTTTATAATCTTTTGCAGCCGTAACCAAATCATCAAGCGCCAGCGGAACGAAGTAATCTTTATATTCAAGCTGTTCCATGCTTATTGCTCCTTCCCTGACTCAAGGGCAGCACGTTTCTGCTCTAAGATACCAATACCTTCAACAACTGCATCAATAATTGCTTCGGGTCTAATAGCGCATCCAGGAGCGTATACATCAACGGGAATTACACTATCAACGCCGCCTAACACGTTGTAGCAGTCTTTAAAAATACCTGCGGTACAAGCACATATTCCACATGCTACGACAACTTTTGGCTCAACCATCTGTTCATAAATTTCTTTAACAACAGCTTTATTGCGCTCATTGACTGAACCAGTAACCAAAAAGATATCAGCATGTTTGGGGTTGCCAGTGTTAACCACGCCAAAACGTTCAGCATCATAGAGAGGTGTTAGAGCTGCGAGAACCTCGATATCGCACCCATTGCAGCTTGACCCATCGTAATGGATTACCCAGGGAGATTTAGAAATGTAGCTCATTTTGTGATCCTCCTTAGAGATAGATCAAAACAGCAATGTTGATACCCGCTGCCACCAAGGTAACAATCCAAGCAGATTTCAATAACAACTGCCATTTAACACGAGCGAAGTTGTTATCAATCCAAATTTCCAAGAAGTAGATCAAAGCAAGCGCAATGATTACAACAGGAATGGCGATGGGGCTGCCCCATACGAAAAACATACCAACCCATCCCAAAAACAGGATGTTCTCACACCAATGCATAATCTCAACCTGAGCAAGCATCGGACCTGACATTTCGGTAGTAACTCCTTTTACCAAATCTTGATGTGCATGATGTGAATATGACAAATCAAAAGGAGATTTGCGCAACTTAATGGTCAAGATAAAGAGCAATCCAATAAAGACACCCCAGATAGAACAGATAATAGGATAAGGAGCAAAGAGTACCGTTGCTGTATCAAAGGTGCCTGTTGCCAAGAAGAAGCCGACAGCTAACAGTAAAACCATAGGCTCATAAGCCATTACCTGCAGTGTCTCACGCGATGCACCCACATCAGAATAAGGAGAGCGACCTGACCAAGCAGCCATAATAAAAAGTAGTTCTGCCAGCGTAATAACGAAAATACAAAGGAGTAAATTGCCACCGCTGAAGAAAATGCCACCTGCTACAAGGGTAAAGATCAACGCCCAAAAGACATAGGTACCCATAACATCATTAACGCTGACGCGTTGCTTATCCAAAAGCTTGCGCACATCATAATAAGGCTGCAAGATGGGAGGCCCTACACGACCTTGCATGCGCGCGGTAATCTTGCGGTCAATACCAGCAAGGAGGCAACCTAATACCGTGCCTACAACTGCAAACACGAGAGAAGCGAGTAATACAATCAAAATACTAATTAATGTTTCCATCGTCTGCCTCCTTCCTTACAAAAGAATTCCAAAACCGGTGATAGATACAATCGCTCCTAAGAATCCAATTCCTAAAAGGATGTAACAAGCGATGGTTCCAATAGGAGCTAACGTCCGCTCACCAAACCAGTTATCGAGATACCAATTGCGCGCGGTCGCCTCCATTGGCTCAGAAAGTGAATTTTTGAACATGCGGTTTTCGTTATCAACTGATACGCCAGAGAGGTAAATGCCCACTTTTTTGGATTTCTTTGACTGATGTAAGCCAGTGAAGAGAATCAAAACCATTGCAATAACCATGATTGCAGCAATCCATAGATTGTCATCAGAGATAGGTTGAATTGAAATACCATTAACGGATGCAATATAAGGCTCAACCATGAAGTAAGAAATAACAGGAATCAAAACGCAACACGCAACAGCAAGTACCGCCATTAATACAATGGCAAACCATTCCGTATTCCAGACAGTCTTTTCAACATTTTCTGGCTCTCCTGCGATACCAGCAAGTTTACCAAGCCATTTTGCCCAGAACATAAAGGTTGCAGCTGAGCCAAAGGCAAGAATAAGTAATAAGACAAATTGTGAAGTATCAACAAAGGATACAAGCGTTGCCCATTTTGCGATAAGCATACCAAACGGTGCAACAAACATAATCATAATGCCAAGCATCATATAGCGTGCAAGCTTAGGCATACGCTCAAACAAGGAGTCCATATCCTCGATGTCGCGGGAGGAGATATGATGTTCTGCCGTACCAACACACAAGAAAAGCAAAGACTTTGCAACCGCATGAAAGATAACCAAAAAGATTGCTGCCCATACCGCCTCAGGTGTTCCTACACCAGCACAACATGTAATCAAACCGAGATTTGCGATGGTGGAATAAGCAAGAACACGTTTTGCGTTGGTTTGAGAAATAGCAATGCATGAAGCAAAGAGGAAGGTCAAACCGCCAATAAGAATAATCATCATAGAAGGAATAAATGACACCGCATAAATAGGTGCGCATTTAATCAAAACGAAAACGCCCGCTTTAACCATGGTTGAAGAGTGAAGCAGCGCACTCGTTGGGGTTGGAGCGACCATAGCGCCAAGCAACCAGGTATGGAAAGGCATTTGAGCTGCTTTGGTAAGACCAGCAAGTGAGAGACATACCAGCGGAAAGACAACAAGACCAGGAGCAAGCGTACCGGTAACAATAAACTCCATGAAATCGATGCAGTTAAATTGAATTACCAAATAATACAGTGCCGCAATAAAACCAATGCCGCCAATCATGTTCATAACAATTTGGCGGAATGAGTTGATGATGGATTCTTTTGTCTTGGTAAAACCAATCAGCAAGAATGAGCACAGCGTCGTTGTTTCCCATGCAGTCAAAAGCCACGTGAGGTTATTGAAGAAAATGACACCATACATTGCTGAAAGGAACACAAACATAAGTGCGAAGAAGGTATGGCGGCGATCTTTCTGATCTTTATTGTGATCATAATGATCTTCCATATAACCAATTGCATATACGCAAATGCCCGTACCGATAATACCAATGATCAAGGTCATAATCAGTGACAAGGAATCAAGATAGAGACCGCGGGTGCAGACGGCATCATGCAAAAAGACCACTTCAAGAACCACACTTGAAATGATCATCACGAGCGCAAGAACGACTGAAAGCCAGTTGCGATACTTAACGCCATAGCAAATAATAACAACACCAATTACGCAATCTAGAATAAATGAAAGCAACGAAACAGCGTCAGAATCGAAATAGAAGAACAATCCTGGCGTTCCGAGGTTTGCTGCAACTAACGCAATAGAAGCAGCAGCTATGACAGCAGATCCAACACAAATGATGATATTGCGCGCTTTATTTTGGCGCACCACCATGAGCAAACCTGCTACCACAAGCGGAAAGAGGATGAGAAATCCAATCATCTCCATACGTGATACCTCGCTACCAATCGAGCATCTAGTAAAAATGCGGCTTCGCGGCCGCATAACCACCTTACCGATTAGGCGCAAGCGTAAAAACGAGCGTTCTATTAAACCGACATATGTTCGGTAAACGGGACAATTTTGGAAATTCGTCCAAGGCGGACGGCTCCATGTCTAAGATGAACGGGTCTTGCCCTCTTACAGCTCTTTTCGAAAAAACCACGAAACTTGTCCTATAGGCTTTGAGCTCGGTTTTGATACGCCACCAAAACGCGCGCTTTGTGCTGATGAGCGTCTAAAACTGCTTGAAATGATTCCTTTGGATGACGATAGGTATTATTAATCTCCGAAACATGCATAGCGATCACTTCTTCGAGAGTGTCAGATAACAGCATCTCGAGAGCTTGCGCTGCTTGATCATTAGAGAGATGTCCTTTTTGAGAAGCAATACGATCCTTAATTGAACGCGGATAAGGACCTTCTTCTAACATGCGTTTATCATGATTAGATTCAAGCGCCAATACTCTCACCTGTTTTAATGCAGCAAGCGTTGCTGGCGGAAGATAGCCCGTATCGGTCACATAACCAAGTGAATCACCGCCTGATTCAAACCTGAATCCAAATGAAGCAGCAGCATCATGTGAAGTTGCTAATGGATAGACGGTTATATCGTCAAACGTTAGGATGGCTTGGGCGTCATAGGGTACGCAAGTAAACCCATCGGCAAGTTCATTAAAAATAGGTGCCTTCATCTGCGAAGCGGGTGATACATATATTTTTGGATAAATTCCTTTTTTTGCAAGCGCGCGAGAAACAACACCAAAACCTTTTACATGATCAGAATGTTCATGGGTAACAAGTATTGCCTGCAGATTGGCCGGATCAAAACCAACCTCATCACAACCCTCTAAAAAACGCTTACGCGTAATACCACAGTCAATGAGGATACCTACCCCTGATTGTGTACTCTCGACAATACTTGCATTTCCCTTTGACCCCGAAGCAAGAACATGCAAAGTAAATGTGTTATGCGGCATGCTTTTCACCATACGTAAGAGAAGTAACCACGCTCATTAATACATCTTGATAGGTATTAGCTGCAACACCAAGCGTAAGCGGAGCTGCTGCATTAAACAAATTAGCATCAGTGAGCATAATAGCAAGCCAAGCGAGCGTTTTGCGTACTTCTTGGGTTGGCGCGAGAGGAATTCCTGCATTATACAGGCGCTCTGCTGCTTCCTCTGGAGTAGGAAGCTCAGTTTTTCGAAGAGCTTCAAGTGGCTCTACCACTTCTGATTTAGCAGCATCAGCAAAATCTCCCCCATCATTAATAACAAGGGTATACGCTGCTACCGATGTCTCAAAGTCATGCTTTAGCAACAACGCAAATGCCAAGCGATAATAAGCATAATGAATTGCGCGACGCTCATGCGCAACACTAAGAAATGTTTTCACCTGATCAACAACCGCATCGAACTGGTCTTCTTTCATCTCAGAAATAATGGCATCAAAATACCCTACTGAAGAGGTAGGAGCTGCCGCGATCATACACTGAGATTGCGCGAGCGCCAATTCACTTTGCCCTTGCTCCTGATAGATATCAGACAGATTCGAGTGTGCTGCAAAAATCGCATCGGGGTACTTCAAATACTGCTCGTCAGTTTGATCAATCAAACCCATTAATGATCGGCTGATAGGATCTGAACAATACAAATAGCGACGACTAGATTCTTTAGCTTTGTCGAAATCAGCAATTATTTGTTCTAAGGTAAGTTGCGAAGCCATCGGGTATTCTTTAGCCTCTTCTGAAGCTTGATGCACCACCTCTGCAAGCTTTTCATCTTCAACATGATAAATATCGAGATCAGAGACTACTTGAGCGTGTAAAAATGACTGAATACTCGCAGGTAAGGAACGAGTGTCATTATAGAGCTCGCCTCCCCTATTAGGAAAACCTGCCTCAATTCGCTCAACTTCTTCTAGTGCGCCATCAGGGCCCACTTTAATTGAAAGATATGTTGCTGAAAGCATTTTTTCTAACAAATCAAGCTTTGCCGTGTTTTCCACAGCAGTAAAAGCTCCGCTCGTAAGTGAAGGCAAAAATCCATTGAGGTAGGCCATGCGCGAGAACTCAGCAGAGCATAATACCGCACCTTCCACATTATCAGCCAGCGCAGTTACGATGACTTTCGTAACACCCACGCTTGATCCAAATCCAAGAGCCGCTAAAAGAGCCATTGTGCGCACCGTTAAAGCACTTTGATCAAACCCATGAAGCGCTGATACGTCATCCCAATTATTGATAGTCGTATTCCAAATTAGATCGGGAAAGAGCACATAGGTTGGCGCAACAAAATCTATGAGCACCGCTCCAGCGTTGCTATCACAGTCAAAGCGATACGATAAGCGAAATGGCAGAACAAGGTTTTCCATAGCAAAAGCAATACGCGTGCGCATATCCCATTCACCACCGACTGAGGCAGTTGTTTCGCGTATGGTTAACAAAGGGTTTTTCTCCTCGAAACCATTTACGAGACGAGGCGCTTCAAGGACACTATTGCGCAACAATGCCCAGTCCTGTTCAAAAGCACTACCTTCGCCTGTATTAGAAACAAGATAAGTATATATCTCAGGCGATGGGGCATTCATTACCATCATAATCAAACGATTGATAATTGACTCAATCGCAAGAAGCATTTCAACCTCTTGTGGCTCTAACTCAGACTCATCAAACCGAAACCAAGCAAGATTAGTTGCCGACAATCGTCCTACCTCTATATGATGTCGAGCAGCAATAGGTCGCAATTTATCAGCATGAGCCTGTTTAAGCAGACGAGCTGCATAACGTTCAAATGCCGAAAGCTCAGAATTGTTCTGTAGCGCTAAATCAAGACGATACATAAGCGCCTCACAGGCATCCGGCAAAGGGTCAGTAAAAAACGTTTGTATGATCTGCTCCAGATAAGCTTTAGGATCAGTTTCTTTTAACGAGCCTTGAGAAGAGGAATTCATAAAGGGGTTGTCCTTGTCAATACTAGGCAATCAATGATAATCAATACATATTACGCTACAATTTTAGAGTTCAAAAAACTTAGACGTTCCATCATGGTTATCAATGCGCGCTTTTAGCTCATCGGCATAAAAAAACACAAGATCAGGATCTTCTGGTCCATCATAGACCTCTCCAAGCAAGGTGAGATGATCATACCCTTCTTGCCTGACCTGATTGCTCACATCCCCCTCTTGAGCGCGACCGTTTAAGATAAGCCAACCATGTCCTGGCCACCAAGAACACGCTTCAAACTCAGGATTGACAACAAGCTCTTCCCAAACATCTTTATGACGAGCAGTAATAAACCAAATTTTCTCATCTTCAATGGTGGCAAAGCTAAAAGGCCTAACATGCGGCTTATCATCAACACAAGTTGCTAAATACCAAGCAGGAACATTGGTAAGGTATTGGAGAATCTCATCCATATGCGCTTATTTCCTTTCAAAGGACTACACAAACTTCATTCAACTTTTATGTATTATACGAAATTGCTTCTACTATACTGAGCACAAGAACTGACTATATCAAGGAGGGGTTCAGTTATGTATGAAACTATTTTGACCGAAGTACGAGGATCGACGCTTGTTATTACTTTTAACAGACCTGATGCCCGTAATGCCATTTCAACGGTAATGGGTCAAGAGATCACTGATGCAATGAATTCGTTTGAGGCAGATCCAAACTTGCGCGCCTGTGTTCTTACCAATACAGGCAATTGTTTTTGTGCCGGAAGCGATCTTAAAGAGATTTCAGCTGGTACCCATAAACGTCCTACTGATGAGGCAGGAAATGATCTAGGATTTGCGGGCATCACCAAGCGTTATATTAATAAGCCGTTGATCGCCGCTGTAAATGGTAAAGCACTCGGTGGTGGACTAGAAATTGTATTTGCTTGCGATCTTGCTGTGGCAAGCACTGATGCCATCTTTGGTTTTCCAGAGCCGCGCGTTGGTTTAACTGCTGCAGGGGGTGGCTCACTCTTACGTGCAGGGCAGATGATTCCAACCAAATTTGCCAATCAACTTTTATTAGTAGCAGAGCCCATTGATGCTCAAACAGCACAATCATGGGGCATCATTAATGACGTTGTTCCTAATGAAGAAGTTGTCGATCGGGCGATTGAACTCGCAGAAAAAATTGCATTAGGAGCGCCACTCGCCATCCAATACAGCAAGCGCACTGTCTATGAAACCATGGGAGAAACTCCCGTATGGCCAAGCAAAGGCTGGGATATTCTTGAGCGTTATGAACAAATCACTTATACCAGCGAAGATGCTCATGAAGGTTCAACTGCCTTTGCCGAAAAGCGCAAGCCGCATTGGACGGGTCGTTAAAAATGCATTTTCCACCTGGAGACTTTATTCTTCAGGTGGAAAATACTTGAGAATATGCTTGCAAACGCAAACTACTTTCCCATCTTGGTTGGTAATAGTAATGTCTGCAAAACTTTTGTTTGCTTCTTCATCAACTTCAACTACTTCATAATATGCTGTCACTGTATCTCCAAAAAAAACAGGAGCAGTAAAACGCACGTGGTCATACCCATACGAAGCAGCTGCTATAGGTGAATCATATTTTTGCTGAATATTTGTTGATGCCGTTGATGCAAGACAGAATACCAGTGGACCATGCGCAACGCGCGTTCCATAGGCACTTTTCTCCTCACAAAACGTTTGATTAAAGTGCATAGGTGACATATCTCCTGTTACGCCACCAAAAAGATATACATCTGATTCACTAATAGTGCGTGTATAAGAACAATTATCCCCTACTTTTAATGGCAGTTTTGCCATAGCAATCCCCTCTCTCTTAATAATATGTTTCATCATAGAGGACTTATTAAAACTACTCAATAAATCATTATGAAAGTTCTATATATTCATTACTATTTTATTCTATTCATTTTGGTTATATGTTGATTTCGTTTGCATTATTCGCGCTGATTGAAGGTGACGCATTTTTTACATTTTATTAAGAAGCAAAGGATTCTATCAATAAATACTCATTTAACTCCGTAGAATAAGTATCAGGTTTTAAATCATGTGAACGCCACAGATTTGGAAAAATAAAGGTTGATAGTAAGCCAAATCGTTCACGACTAAAGAGGAAAGAGGGTTTAGGACTATGGATTTTAAGTTAACTGATGAGCAGGAGCTTTTAATTGAGAGCGCTCGTGAATATGCTACTCGCTATTTCACTGAAGAAGATGTTCGCAAAGCTTACGAAGAGGATCATCACATTAGCGTAGAAGCGGCTATGGCATATCGCGAAGCTGGCTTTATGTATTTAGGCCTCCCCGAAGAGGTTGGTGGAGTTCCTGTTGACAAGCTCACTCAAATCCTATTAGTTGAAAAGCTTCATGAATTTACCGGCGCAATCCTTCCTTTCGTAACTGATTTTAATACTATTACTGATGTTATTGATTTTGGTAGCAAAGATCAGCAAGAGATGATCATGAACGCTATCGAGAATGTCGAAAGCACCTGTATTGCATGCTCTGCTATTTCTGAGCCTGCAGCTGGTTCAGACAATAACGCTATGACTTGCGTAACGCGCAAACAACCAGATGGCACCTATCTTTTAAATGGTCAGAAAACTTGGGTTACTTTGGGTGGTCTTGCACCTTACACTATGGTTGTTGCTAAGGACGAGGACCCTTCTTATGACAACGACAAATATTCTTTATGGCTTGTTCCTGCTGAAACCGAAGGCTTCACCTACGCTAAACTTGACAAAGTTGGCCAACAAATCATTCCTTTTGTAGACCAGTTCTTTGATAATGTTGTTCTTACTGAAGATATGCGCCTTGGTGAGCCAGGCATGGGGTGGAAGCTCCTCATGAAGAAACTCGAGTTTGAACGCTTGCTTGTTGTTGCTTCTTCTCTTGGTCTTGCTCAGGCTGCCCTAAATGATGCTGGTGCTTACGCAAACGAGCGCATTGCATTCAATAAGCCCATCGCTAAGCAAACTCAAATCCAAATGCATCTCTGCGAGATGGAAAACATCATCGAGAATGTACGTTGGCGTCTTTATCGCGTAACTTCAATGATTGACAACGGTGAGTCAACTCGTCTTGAGTCTGCTCTCCTCAAAGGCTATGCTTGCCGTGAACTCACCAAGGTAGCTGATCTTGCAATGGCAATCTATGCTGCAATTGGCTACACCAAAGAAATTCGTGTTGGTCGCATTTGGGCTGACCTTCGTGGCAATGAAATGGGCGGCGGCACTACCGAGATTATGGATTACATCTCTGGTCGTCAGCTTGCAAAGAAATATGCTCCTAAAATGTAGGTAAATTCCTCCTGGTTTAATAACGTAATGCGATACATTCGGTAAACCGAGACAAGATAAGAGGGTTGATGAGTAAGGCATCAACCCTCTTTCTTTTCCTCCTCTTTTGGTTAAACAAGAAGGGAGTCAACAAAAACGTTAACTCCCTTCTAAAGATTAGGTTGAAC
>UQML01000025.1 GCA_900542265.1 uncultured Eggerthella sp.
CTGTCTTAGGATACGCCCGGGTCGTGGTCTTGACAAAACTTGAGGGGTAAAAAGGAATGAAAAAAGAAAGAAAAGGTTACCCCCATCGCCAAATCATTCTTTAATACTGGGCTGTTTAATATCTAAAGAGGAATCTTTACTCATGCACTTCATCTCTCTAGAAGCAAGAAGCGCTATATAAGTGCTATATAGAACTATATATGTAGGATATATATAGGAAAGAAATCATTAGTAATACATAGGATAAATACGTGGACAAGGAGATTATTTAAATCCTTGCCGCCAACACTCCTATTTAATAGGTACAATACGTTTTACTGAATTACAACCAACAAAAAACACTCACGAACCCATCGAGGAGGGGTACATGAAAACTGAACTTTGTGATGTTTTAGGCATTGAGTATCCAATTATCCAAGGAGCTATGGCACATATTAGTGATGCGCACTTGGCTGCTGCTGTCTCTAATGCAGGCGGCTTAGGTGTTATTGCTTCAACATTACATGATGCTGCTTGGGTTGAAGAGCAAGTTAACCTATGTCGTCAATTAACTGATAAGCCTTTTGCAGTTAACTTAATTATGGAAAGCAAGCTTGTTGAAGAGTGCGCACGCAAGTGTGTTGAGCTTCAGGTACCCATTTGCACTATTAGCGCGGGCAAACCTGATACAATTGTCCCTATTTTAGTAGAGGGGGGCGTTAAAGTAATTTGCCTCATTCCTCATGCACGTGCTGCAAAAAAGATGCAGGACTTAGGCGCAACTGCCGTTGTTGCAGAAGGTATGGAGGGTGGTGGACACATCGGTCGTATGTGCACCTTCCCTATGGTTCGTCAGGTCGCTGAAGCTGTCGATATTCCTGTTATTGCTGCAGGCGGTATTGCTGATGGTCATGGTTTCTTGGCAGCTCTTGCTCTTGGTGCTGTTGGCGTTCAAATGGGTACTGCATTCTTGGTAGCTGACGAGTGTCCTATTTCTGACAAATACAAGCAAATGGTTATTGATGCTGCTGATTCATCGACTGTTTTGACAGGCGAATATGGCGGAAAGCAGGTTCGTTGCATCAAAAACGCTTTTACAGAAAAGTATTGGGAGCTCCATGACGGCGGTGCTTCAAGTGAGGAACTCGACCAATATTGCACGGGATCAGTAGGACGCGCCGTACGAGGCGACATCGATGGCGGTGCTTTCTCTGCAGGCATGATCTGTGGTTTAATCAAAGAAACAAAGCCCGCAGCGCAAGTCATTCAAGATGTCATGAATGGTGCCGATGAGGCATATGCAGAGCTTAAGCGTATCTACGGTTAAGACTTCAGCCTACACAAACGGATAACAGAGAAAAGTGATCGTTTTTGAACGATCACTTTCTTTTTCTAGAAGAAATAGGAAAGGAAACGTTTTCCAACCTTATATATAACCTTTCCATAACTTATATATAAGATGATCCTCAAAAAGCACAGGAACGCATGATGTAACAACGTAAAGGATAAACGATGAACAATACCATTCGTGAGATTTGCGCTTTCAACCAAAATTTTGTTGAAAACGAACAATACAAACAGTTCGAAACCGATAAATATCCTGACAAGAAGCTCGCTCTTGTCAGCTGCATGGATACACGCTTGACTGAATTGCTACCTGCAGCCTTAGGGCTCAAAAACGGAGATGCAAAAATCATCAAGAATGCGGGCGGCGTTATCTCCCACCCCTTTGGATCAGTCATGCGCTCACTACTCGTTGCCGTCTTCGAACTCGGCGTCGACACCATTATGGTAGTCGGTCACACTAATTGTGGAGCGCAACACATGAATGCTTCCGACATGATTGACCACATGCTCAAAGCGGGCATCTCACAAGATCACCTCGAAATGATACATTATTGCGGTATCGACTTTGAAGCATGGTTAGCAGGTTTTGGCGATGGAGTTGAATCGGTGCGAAAAACAACCGATCTTATCAAGCATCATCCCCTTATTCCTGAGTATGTTGAGGTATACGGCTTCCTAATCGATTCAACCACAGGCAAGTTGGTGGCAGTCGAAGACGAGGAGGATTTGTCTTAACGCTTGCTTTCCATTGATCATACTCGTTTGAGCTTATTCATACTTATTTCAGTATTTAGAAAAACTTAAAACCTTTTAGCAAATTCTTAATAATAAAAAGTATCCTTCAGATATAATCTTGACCATTATGTTTACTACAGCACAAATTATCTCAATCATCATCTTCGTCGCGGTAATGGCTCTCATTGTCTCGGAGAAGGTCCATCGCACGACAGCAGCGCTGTCTGGTGCGGTACTGCTCATCTTAGCCGGAATTATCACCTTTGATACCGGCGTCGAACACATCGATTTCAACACATTAGGCGTATTAGTAGGCATGATGATGTTCGTCGCTGTCATTAAAGGTTCGGGTATTTTTGAATACCTTGCCGTCAAGGCAGCTAAGGTAGCAAAAGGCAATCCGTGGATCATCATGATCCTGTTTTCCTTGATCACGGCAATTCTGTCGGCATTCTTGGATAACGTAACCACGGTACTGTTGATCGGCCCAGTAACATACACAGTTTGTCGCGTGTTACTCGACATCAACCCGCTACCCTTCTTTATCACCGAAATCATTGCTTCCAATGTTGGCGGTACAGCAACACTCATTGGTGATCCGCCTAACATCATGATTGGTTCAGCAGCTAATTTAAGCTTCTTTGACTTCTTGATTTACGACGGACCTGCGGTTTTAATCATTTTAGTTGCCTGTATAGCAATGTTCTATTTCCTCTATGGTCGCAAGCTTACCGTAGAAGAAGATAAGAAAAACGCTGTTATGGCGCTCAACGAAAACGACGCTATTCATAACCCAACGCTTTTTAAGAAAAGTGTTGTTATGATCATCTTGGTAGCAATTGCCTTTGTTGCTCATGGTGCATTCCATATTGAGCCAAGCGTTATTGCACTCACTTCTGCAGCTGTCATGCTCTTAATTAGTGGAACTGATATTGAAACCATCATGGTTGATGTTGAATGGTCAACCATCGGATTCTTTGCAGGATTATTCGTAGTTGTTGGCGGCTTAGCTGAAACTGGCGTTATCAATATGATGGCATATGCCCTGATTGATTTAACTGGTGGCGATATGATGATTACTATTATCGTTCTGGTTTGGGCAAGTGCAATCATCTCCTCCTTCTTGGATAATATTCCACTCGTTGCAACTTTGATTCCGATTATCATCACAATGGAGAGCACGGGTATGGATGTTATGCCGCTCTGGTGGGCTGTTTCGCTTGGTGCTTGCCTTGGTGGAGTCGGCACTCTTATCGGCGCATCTGCAAACGTTGTTATGGCCTCAATCTCGGCACGTAACGGTTATCCAATTACGTTTATCGAGTACTTGAAGGTTGGTTTCCCTGTAATGATTGTATGTACCGCAATCGCTTGTGTATACTGCGTCGTAAGATTCTGCGTGTTCTAAGAGTTTGATGAGTAAACTCTTTCGCGCAAAGCCGAAAGGATTACATCATCATGAACATTGGATTTATTGGTGCAGGAAAAGTAGGATTCAGCCTCGGTAAATATCTCGCACAAGACAATACTATTATCGGTTATGCCTCCCGCAGCTTTAGTTCAGCTCGGGAGGCTGCTTGTTTTACAAACTCGCAAGCTTTTGGTTCGATGGTTGATCTTTGCAATGCATGTGATCTCGTTTTCTTTACTGTCCCCGATGGGGCTATCAGATCAACCTGGGATGAGTTACTCACACAGCCAGGATCTCGCAATGCACTTGTTAATACCTGTGTCGCACACTGCTCAGGTGCCCTTGCAAGCGATGTGTTTGATCGCGCAGCCGAATTCCATGTCTACCCCTACTCGATCCATCCCCTCTTTGCCATTTCAAGCAAAAAAGATAGCTATAAAGAACTCAAACATGCGTTTTTTACTCTTGAAGGAGATCCCCGTAGAATTGACGAGATGGTAGAACTTTTTAAGCGATTAGGCAATCCTACGCAAATCATCTCAGCTTCAGATAAAACGCGTTATCATGCCGCTGCGGCACTTGCCTCAAATCATGTCGTGGCACTTTATCGGCGTTCGTGTGAAGAGCTTATGCGCTGTGGGTTCACACTAGAAGGCGCTGAGGCTGCGCTTGCGCCCCTCTTTTTAGGTAACGCCCAACATGTAGCCGCAGATGGTACTGTCGCTTCTCTCACGGGTCCTGCTGAGCGCGGTGATACGGTAACCATAGACAAACACCTTAGCATCCTCGATGGTTCAACGAGAGAAGTCTACAAGATCTTAAATGACACCCTTTTAGAATTGGCAGACGAGAAACGTAAACAAAACCGTAAATAGGAATTAGAAACCTTCTCGTTGATGTACCTTGCTATACAAGCGCGCATCAACTACCCATGAGAAGCATAAACACTATGCGCAGGAAGCGGACTATCTTGGCTTCCCCACGCAGCAACGTTAAACTGACCAAACCAATACCCCATCGCCCTAATTACCATTGCAAGCGTAAACACTTGCGTCATAAAAGCAACTACGACAATGGCAATAATTACCGCAACAACAAAAAAAATCGCAAATACCACAAGTGGTGTCACTGAGGTAACTGCCGTAATGATGCCGCATAACATCACGATAGCAAACGATATTACTACTGCGATCAAGCCCGTCATAAGACTTACGATAATCGCCATACCAAGAATTTTGAGCAACCCAGGGAAATCTTGCTTGATAAGTTCAGTCAGACGAGCCGGTTGAAACGCAGAAGTAAAAGTTCCATACAAGCTGGATCGCATCATTGCAATCCAGCTGACAACCGCAAAGGCACAAGCAATAACAAAAGAACCGAGCGAATAAAGACCCCATTTGCTTATTGCGGATAAAAAGGACAGGGTAACAAGACCATTATTGAGTGCAAAAGTAAAGGGCAGAACGGCCACGTTCCCTAGAATGAGAAGCGACAATATTTCTTGGACAATATAGGCTACAACAACATAAATAACCATAATGGCAAGCAGCTGAGCACCGCGTTTATACAAGGATCCATCTTCATTACCAAAAATACGAGAAGGAAGCGGTCTGTGTACATGCCAAGCAATGTCTCGTGCCCAACCAAAAAGATAACCCAATACCACTATAATACCAAAAACAGGAATCATTAAAATGAGCGCTAAAAGTGCGCACTTTCCTACCCATCCCGGGGATTCTATAACATCGTAAAACGCAAGAGAAAAGTATCCTTTTCGCTTTGTATCCATAATCTTATGTTCCCTCTTATATCAAGCTATATTTACACCTGTTTAATAATAAAAGAGGAGAGAACGTCTTGTCCTCTCCTCTTTGGAATACTCTATAACTATGTAAGTTTAGCGTAAGGGTAAGCTTTCAGCAGTAAAACTACTTCAAGGTTACAGCAGCACCAGCCTCTTCGAGGGTAGTCTTGATTTCCTCAGCCTTGTCCTTAGCAACGCCTTCCTGTACAGGGCATGGAGCGCCTTCTACGAGCTCCTTAGCCTCTTTAAGACCAAGACCAGTGATCTCACGAACAGCCTTAATTACAGCGATCTTATTGTCGCCAAAGCCTTCGAGAACAACGTCAAAGTCGGTCTTCTCGTCAGCAGCACCAGCGTCGCCAGCACCAGCTGCAGCGCCACCAGCAACCATAACAGGAGCAGCAGCAGATACGCCGAATACTTCCTCAAGTTCCTTTACGAGCTCAGAAAGCTCGAGTGCAGGCATTTCCTTTAATGCTTCAACAATTTCTTCACGAGTTACAGCCATGGTATGACTCCTTTTTTATTAGGGGCAAGACCTTTTTCATCCTACCTCAATTTCATTTCTTTGCTTTAGTTACGCAGCAATATCTGCGCAGTAACTTGATTGCTCAAGTGTTATGCCACTGCTAAGCGGCATTCTTTTGATCCTCGATAGCACTGACAACGCGTGCAAAGGACTCCATTGGGCCATTGAGAACGCGAACGATCTGCTGAAGAGGATTTTGAATCGTACCAAGGAGCTTGGCGATGAGTTCCTCGCGAGAAGGAAGAGCTGCGATCTTCTCAACAGCTTCAGCATCAACAAACGCACCATCCATGATGCCGCCCTTGATTACCAGATTCTCGTTTGCTTTTGCAAAGTCTTTCAATGCTTTAGCGCTTGCTACCGGATCACCGTCAGCAAATACAAAAGCAGAAGGACCAGCTAAAACATCACCCATAGAGGGCATATCGAGCTCTTTGAGCGCTAATTCTACCAAAGAGTTCTTGTAAACCTTCATCACTGCGTCTGCTTCACGAATAGAACGACGCAATGCTTCAGATTCCTTTACCGTAAGACCACGATAGTCAACAACCCACATAGCTTGGATTTTAGAAAGATCTTCTTTGATAGCAGCATATTTTTCTTGATTCTTTGTGCTTGGCATTCTTACACCTCCTTTTCATGTCCACTCTTGCGTTCCGCTCCCACCTGGAGAGGATCGTGTCCATGAAAAGAAACGACCCCTGTGCGCAAGACAGCAGGGGTCGATACAAACACGTTTGATCAAAACCACCTCGGCGGGCTGAGTGTCTATTTACAAACAAACATCTCATTTAAGTTCAAACCGGAGCAAATTCTCCGTTCTGAACACCGGCTGTCTAGGGCAGCGGAACTGGTAACAGTTCATGCTACAAAAATGCAGCTTATCTATAATCAAACAAGGCACCGATCCTGTCAAGTACGAATACAGAAACGGCACCTTTTTATTATTTTATGGCGACAGAAGCAATGAGGAAACGGAATAATAGCGATGAGTTTATCCGTGTATCTACTTACGCCTGAGCAAGAGAACGTAAAACGTATTGCAAAATACCACCATTTTGATAATACATGCCTTCAGTTGGCGTATCAATACGAACAACCATCGTAAAACTTACTTCATCACCAGAAGATTTTGTTGCAACAACTGGCACATGAGCAGGACGAGGAAGGCCTTTCGAAAAGTCAATGCAGGCTACGGTAAAGGTCTCAGTTCCATCAAGGCCAAGCGTCTCTACGCTCTCCCCTTCTTCAAATTGCAGAGGTAAAATACCCATACCAATCAAGTTTGAACGATGAATACGCTCAAAACTCTCAGCAAAGGCTGCCTTCACGCCTTGCAACATTGGCCCTTTTGCTGCCCAGTCGCGCGATGAACCAGAACCATACATCTTACCAGCGAGAACAATTAAGTCAGTGTCATTGTTCATATAGTTTTCCGCAGCATCCCAAACATACTTGACGGTATCATCAAGCAAATCACGCGTCCAACCGCCCTTTTTGCCATCAGCAAGTTGGTTAATCAACTTGACGTTAGAGAAAGTACCCCGCATCATAACCTCATGATTACCACGACGAGCGCCATAGGTATTGAAGTCAGCAGGAGCAACGCCATGCTCTTCAAGATATTGAGCAGCGGGCGACCCATCGGCAATAGAACCAGCCGGAGAAATGTGGTCAGTCGTAATAAAGTCACCGAGCTTCAATAAAGCGCGTGCGTCTTTAATCTGCTCAGGATCCTCAGCTACAGCAGGCATACCGTTAAAGTAGGGAGCGCGACGCACATACGTTGAATGCGGATCCCATGCAAAGGTGTCAGATGGCTCTTTAGAGAGCGCTTGCCATTCGGTATCACCTTGATAGAGGTCTTTACCTGATTCCTCAAATGTCTCTTTGGTACATGAAGAAGCAAGAAGAGCAGCAATCTCATCGCCATCAGGCCAAATATCAGCTAGATACACCTCATTGCCTGCCTGATCAGCACCAATGGGCTGAGTTGCAAAATCAAAGTCCATTGTACCTACTAAGGAATACGCAATGACAAGAGCAGGAGCACAGAGATAATTTTGCGAAACATCCGGAGAAATACGACCATCAAAATTGCGATTACCAGAAAGGATTGAAGCCAACTCTAGGGTATCAGCTACGTCATGCATTCCCGGCAAAATTGGACCAGAATTACCAATGCAGCTCATGCATCCAAAGCCACAAGTATAAAAACCAAGATCACGAAGAGCTGGCATTAAACCTGCCTCATCCAAAATCTTCTCGGTGGCACGCGACCCAGGAGCCAAAATAGTTTTTACCCAAGGTTTGGGCATTAAGCCTTTAGCGGCAGCGTTACGAGCAAGAACACCAGCGGAAAGCATCATCGAAGCATCCGTTGCAGTAGTGCAACTGGTAACCGCAGCAATAGCAAGAGCACCGTGTGTGAGATCATAGGTAACGCCATTAATATCAACAGGAACTGTTGTATTTAAATCAAGATTGCGATCAGCGCAAATGTGTTCAAATGTTTCTTTAGCCTGCTCAAAGACAATCTTGTCATGAGGGCGTGATGGACCAGCAAGACTGCGTCCCACCGTGCTCAAATCAAGATGAAGAACCTTTGCATAAGCACGATCAGCGCCAGGCTCGTTCCAAAACCCTTGCGCTTTGGCGTAAGCTTCTACAAGGGCAATCTGCTCATCGCTTCTTCCCGTTAGAGCAAGATAATCAAGGGTCTTTTGATCTACCGGGAATAATGTACAGGTTGAACCATACTCGGGTGTCATATTTGATACACAAGCACGCTGAGTTGCAGATAAACTTTGGACACCTTCACCAAAAACTTCAACAAAGCATCCAACGACACCTTCTTGGCGAAGCATATGAGCAAACGTGAGTGATAGATCCATAGCAGAGGTTTCTTTAGGAAGCTCACCGGTTAATTCAACGCCAATAACACGAGGAACAAGGGTGGTAATAGGCTGACCCAAGGCAGCAGCCTCTGCTTCAATACCACCAACACCCCAACCAAGCACACCAATACCGTTTGCAGTAGGTGTATGAGAGTCTGTGCCTACCAGAGTATCAAAGTACGCAACCGTCCCATCGGCTTGTTCTTTAGTCATCACCACAGAAGCAAAACGCTCGATATTGAGCTGATGGCATATACCTGATCCCGGTGGCACAATACGAACATTTTGGAAAGACTCTTGCGACCACTTCAAGAAGTCGTAGCGCTCTTTATTACGAGAGAATTCGAGCTTCATGTTTTCATCAAGCGCCTCAGCGCAACCATAGCAATCAGCAATAACACTATGATCGATAACCAAATCACACGGAATTTGCGGGTTGATATTTTTAGGGTCTCCCCCTAATTCTTCGCATGCCTCACGCATAACAGCAAAATCAACAAAGACAGGAACGCCGGTAAAGTCCTGGAACAATACGCGCGCAGGCATAAATTCAACCTCATCGCCCGTTTTACCTTGACACCCTGCATCCACAATGCGTTTAGCAAGCACTGCAGCCTGTTTCTCATCAGAGACGTTACGCAAGACATTTTCAAGCAGCACCTTAAGTGAATAAGGCAACCGATCGGAACCAGCAATAGAAGCGATGGGATAATAGGTATAGGATTTCTCTCCTACAACCAATTGAGAAGCACGACTCATGAATTACTCATTTCTTTTACTCTTATGTGAACAATCACAGAAATCCGTTTGTCTTAGGCGAGGGTAGACACAACACGTATAAGCTCATCGGTAAAGGCAGAACATGATGCAGCAGGTGCATCTGAACCAGTTGCTTTGCGAATATCCGCTGTAATAACTTTGCCTTCAGAATAGACCAAGCGTACCGCTTCACGAATCCGCTCAGCAATTACCTGCTCCCCCAAATGATCAAGCATCATAGCAGCTGACAAAACCTCAGCAGTAGGATTGCAAATATCTTTTCCTGCAATATCAGGAGCTGAACCGTGAACCGCTTCAAACACTGCATACTCATGACCAATATTTGCGCCTGGCGCAATACCTAAACCGCCCACAAGACCGGCACAAAGGTCTGAGGCAATATCACCGTAGAGATTAGGAAGAACAATTACGTCAAACTGCGCAGGGTCAATGACCATATTCATACAAAACGCATCAACAATATTGTCGTTAAACGCAATCTGATCTTGAGCATACTCTTGCGCAACGTCACGTGCAGTCTTTAAGAATAAGCCGTCAGAGAGCTTCATGATATTTGCCTTATGCACAGCTGTTACTTTTTTGCGACCTTGCGTTTTAGCATAATCAAAGGCATAACGAACAATATTTTGTGTTGCAGTAATTGAGATTGGCTTTACTGAGATACCAGAATCAGGACGAATGGTTCCTGCGCCTTTTTCCTCGCAAAAAGCGATAAGCTCTTTAGCTTCAGGAGAACCTTCTTCAAACTCAACACCAGCATAAAGATCTTCGGTATTCTCACGAACAATAACCAAGTCAACATCCGTATAACGCCCGCCGGCACCAGGAATTGAAAGAACGGGGCGCAAGCATACATATAAATCTAATTCTTTGCGCAAAGCAACATTAATAGACCTAAAACCTGTACCGACAGGCGTTGTTACTGGTCCTTTAATGGCTACCTTGTTTTTTTTAACCGAATCAAGCGTTGCCTGAGGAAGAGGAGTTCCCTCTGTTTCCATAGTAGTAATTCCAGCGTTCGCAATTTCCCATTCGATATCAGCACCCGCCGCTTTAACAACACGCTGCATAGCAGCTGTTGTCTCCAAACCAATACCATCACCAGGAATAAGAGTTACGGTATGTTTTGCCATAAATGTATTCGCTCCCTATTTCAAATTCTCAATAATTTGCGCACTACGACGCTGCAATGATCCGCGCGAATTTTCTGCATCAAACAACACGCGATCATGTAAGCCTTGTTTGACTTCTGGCGCTAGCTTACCTTCGGAATATCCAATTAAGGCGATGAGCATATCCTGATACTCGAAGTCACCGTGATAACACTGAATAGCCTCATCCAATAACGGCCAAGTTTTTAATGAACGATTTTCGGTCGTTGAACCAAGTTTGCACAAAAACCGCAAAGCCGCTAAACGCACCATGCCATTATCTTCATCAAAAAGTGCTGTCTCGGCTCCCGCTAATGCCTTGTCACAGCTACGTGACTCAAGAGGAACTAATGAGGTAAGCACATCTAAAGACTCCCAACGCGTTTGAGCTTCAGGACGATTGAGCGCATCAACAAATTCATCTAAATAAGGAACTACTAATTCGGGATTCGTCTTAGCCACTTGAGCTAAAACTGCTGCTGCCTGTTGACGATCACGACGTGATGAGCCCGATAAATTTTGGCCCAATCTATCACGCAACGTTTGATCAGATAATGCCTTTTCAGCAACATCCTTAATGGCTTGAGCTTTTTCACTAACCACTACGTACGTCCATCCTTTCCAAAACAGATGCGACTAGATGAAATAATCTATTTTTCCACTTCAATTATACGAGATAACGCCACATCGACCGATGTGCTTTAGAGCAGTGGAAAAGAGGATACCCAAAAAGTCCCAATAAAAAAACGCCCCGCGCAAAGCGGAGCGTTCATAAGCGTAAAGCATATGTTTAGGTAAAGCGTATCGTAAGTTCTACCTATTTCTTAAACTGAGGCTTCTTACTCAGCTGCAGAAACAGTGTACTCACGCGTTACTGAACTATCGACCGGAACACCAGGGCCCATAGAAGAAGTAACGGTAATAGATTTTACATACTTACCCTTAGCAGCAGCTGGCTTCATACGAATGATCTCATCGTATACAGCACCATAGTTCTCAGCAAGCGCCTCAGGAGTGAAGCTTACTTTACCAATAACAACATGAGCAATACCATAACGATCTGCGCGATACTCTACACGGCCGCCCTTAAGCTCTTTAATAGCTTTAGCAACATCATTGGTAACAGTACCAAGCTTTGGGTTAGGCATCAAACCGCGCGTACCAAGAATACGACCAAGACGACCAACTTTAGCCATTTGGTCAGGAGTTGCTACCGTGGCATCAAAGTTGATATTGCCAGCCTGAATGTCAGCAATCAAATCATCTGAACCAACGATATCAGCGCCAGCTTCTTCTGCTGCACGAGCTGCTTCGCCTTCAGCAAACACAGCAACACGAACCGTCTTACCAGAACCATTAGGAAGGCTTACGGTGCCACGAAGTTGCTGATCTGCTTGACGGGTATCAATACCCAGACGGAAGTGAGCCTCAACAGTCTCATCAAAGTTGGCAGGATGGATATCCTTAACCAACGTCAAAGCGTCAATAGGAGCATAGAGCTTATCTTTATCAACCTGAGCTGCTGCAGCATCATATTTTTTTGACATATCTAAATCCTTTCGTGGTCAAACGAACACCCTTGTGTTCTTCCACTTATTACGTAATACAAGGCGATGGGGTTAAAAGAGTAGCGTTACTCTCCCGCATTCTCGCCATTCAAAATTGCCTGCAAGCGACGAGTAATTTTGTACTCAGTCTTAGGTGCACGACCCTCAATTTCAACACCCATAGAACGTGCAGTACCTGCAACAATTTCCATAGCTGCCTCAATATCATTAGCATTAAGATCTGGCATCTTGATCTCAGCAATCTCGCGAAGTTGATCAAGAGACAAGGTACCAACCTTACGAATCTGAGGAATGCCTGAACCACTCTTAATGCCAAGCTTTTCTTTAATCAAGAAAGCAGCTGGAGGGGTTTTGCAGACAAAATCAAATGTTTTATCTTCATAGATGGTAATTTCAACTGGGATGATGGTGCCGGCTTTATCCTGGGTTGCAGCATTAAAAGCCTGGCAGAACTGCATAATGTTGACGCCTTGAGCGCCCAATGCAGGACCTACAGGAGGAGCTGGATTTGCAGCACCTGCAGGAATTTGCAATTTAACAAATCCCGTTGCTTTCTTATCAGCCATTATCAGTGTTCCTTTCAGCTGACGTGTGTTTCTACTACTTTTTTATTACAAGCATATCCGAGAGAAGCCCTGTCCACACACAGGCACGAATACACATTGTAGGCAATTTACTACGAGATCTTTGCGACCTGATCGTAAGAAAGCTCAACGCTTGTCTCGCGACCAAAAATTGAAACGAGGACTTTAAGCTTGCCTGCTTCAGGGTTTACTTCAGAAACAACACCATCAAATTCAGCAAGTGGACCAGAAATGACTTTTACAGCCTGCCCAACCTCAAGAGAGGATGCTGTCTTCTTAGGTGCTTCATGAGTGGTACGCTTCATGATCTTGTTGTACTCTTCGCGTGTGAGCGGAGATGGTTTTCCTTCGCTACCAACAAAACCGGTAACACCAGGAGTATTTCGTACCGCAGCCCAACTGCGATCGTCTAAGTCCATACGAACTAAAACATACCCAGGGAAAACCTTCTTTTCAGATTCAACGCGACGTCCACCCTCTTTGATTTCAGTCACGTTTTCTGTTGGAATCTCAATAGCAAAAACGTTGTTTTCTAACCCGAGTGTCTCAATACGAATTTCGAGGTTTTTCTTAACCTTATTCTCATATCCAGAATAGGTGTGTAATACATACCATTTTTTAGCCATTGATTAAGCCTCCCAAACTAGAAAGGCCAAACAGGATTGGGGTAACAATCCAGTCGTCTAAGACGATGCAGAACAAACTAAAGAAGATTAATGCAACTAAGACGACGCCGGTCCATTGCCAAACATCTTGCTTGGTTGGCCACGTCACGCGTTTCATTTCAGCTTTTACATCACGTAAGAACTGGAAACGCTTTTTCTTAGGCTTCTTCTTTGCTGCCTGCGTGCTTTGCGATTTAGCAGGTTGTTTAGGTGCTTGCTTCTTTTCCGAAGACTCGGAAGCCTTACCAAAACGTTTTGCTTTAGGCGCTTCTTCTTCAACGACGGGAGCCTGATCGGCTAATTCAGCAGCAGCTTTTTTTGCCTGACGATTAGCAGACGCTTTTGCTCTCTGTGTTTTTGACTTCTTTGCCATATAACTTCCTGCTCTGGAAATCAAACATTCCTATAACGCCAAAGAAGCAGCTATATAGCTGCTCTAATAACAAGCTGGCACGCCAGGAAGGACTCGAACCCTCAACTTTCGGTTTTGGAGACCGACGCTCTACCAATTGAACTACTGGCGTATCTATTGCCTAATCTTAACGAGTTTCCTTATGCATGGTGTGATGACCGCACCATTTGCAATATTTCTTAAACTCAATACGATCAGGATTATTCTGCTTGTTCTTCTTGGTCGTATAGTTGCGGCGCTTGCACTCAGTGCATGCCAAAGTGACCAAAGTACGCATGAATTCTCCTTTAAATATAAATCGTGAGCTTGTTTGCGCATGACCTCTTGCGTAAGCAGAACCCGCCGAAGCGGGTTCTGCCATAAGCTTAAGTAATCTGTTGTTATTTGATGATCTTAGTGATACGACCAGATCCAACAGTGCGTCCACCCTCGCGGATAGCGAAGCGGAGGCCTTCTTCCATAGCGATAGGATGAATGAGTTCACCACGGAGCTCAACATTATCACCAGGCATAACCATTTCAACACCCTCAGGAAGATGTGCAACACCAGTAACGTCAGTGGTACGGAAGTAGAACTGAGGACGATAGCCATCAAAGAATGGAGTATGACGTCCGCCTTCTTCCTTGGTAAGGATGTAAACCTGACCCTCAAACTCAGTGTGAGGAGTTACAGAGCCTGGCTTGCAGAGAACCTGACCACGAACGATGTCCTCACGCTTGATGCCACGGAGCAAGCAGCCGATGTTGTCGCCAGCCTGAGCTTCGTCCAAAAGCTTGCGGAACATTTCGATACCAGTGCAAACAGTCTTCTCAGTTTCCTTGATGCCAACGATTTCAAGTTCGTCGTTAACATGAAGAACACCGCGCTCAACACGACCAGTTGCAACAGTACCGCGACCAGTAATGGTCATGGTGTCTTCGATAGCCATCAAGAATGGCTTATCAACGTCACGCTCTGGGGTTGGGATGTAAGAGTCAACAGCCTCCATGAGCTCCCAGATCTTGTCCTGATATGCAGCGTCACCCTCGAGTGCCTTCAAAGCAGAACCGCGAATGATTGGAGTGTCATCTCCAGGGAACTCGTAAGAGTCAAGAAGTTCACGAACTTCCATCTCAACGAGCTCGAGGAGCTCTTCATCATCAACCATGTCGCATTTATTCAAAAATACAACGATGTAAGGAACGCCAACCTGACGAGCGAGCAAGATGTGCTCACGAGTCTGAGCCATAGGGCCATCAGTTGCAGCGATAACAAGAATAGCACCGTCCATCTGAGCAGCACCAGTAATCATGTTCTTGACGTAGTCAGCATGGCCTGGGCAGTCAACGTGTGCATAGTGACGAGTGTCTGTCTCATACTCAATGTGAGCAATAGAGATGGTAATACCGCGCTCGCGCTCTTCAGGAGCCTTATCGATGTCTTCAAATGCGGTGAAGTCTGCATTAGCAGAACCATGAGAACCGTCATTAGAAGAAAGGGTCTTGGAGATTGCAGCGGTAAGCGTAGTTTTGCCATGGTCAACGTGACCAATGGTGCCAATGTTTACATGTGGCTTAGTACGCTCAAACTTTTCCTTTGCCATTTAGTCCTCCTAATGGAAATGCCCTTTTTTGAGGGCAATTTACTGTAAAGAAAAGCTTACAAACGTAAGCGATAAAATTAAATGGTAGCGGTGACTGGATTCGAACCAGTGACGCCACGGGTATGAACCGTGTGCTCTAACCAACTGAGCTACACCGCCATAAAGCTGGTGCCCACAAGCAGACTCGAACTGCTGACCTCTTCGTTACCAACGAAGTGCTCTACCGGCTGAGCTATGTGGGCAAATGGTGGAAGCGCAAGGATTCGAACCTTGGAAGGCTGAGCCAACGGGTTTACAGCCCGTCCCATTTGACCGCTTTGGTACGCTTCCATGTTTTGTCATGTGCAATTTTCAAGCTGCCTGCCTGCTTGAATGCATAATGCTTAGTTCAAGCGGGCAAAGGAATAATACGCTACCCACCTTTTAATGTCAACGGCTTACACGCCCCCGCGTGTATCTATCCATTTCTTGGGCACAATTACTTCCTTCGTTTTGATATTTTACCCGATCAGAAGCAATTTTTATGCAAAACCGCTTACCGATGACGGACGGCCTGAGCGTCTGCCCAGGCCGTCTAATCGCCAAAAAGATTTTTAACTTATCTAAAAAGTTTTCTTCAAATATGCACTAATCAGCACGTGTGCGGTTCTTTTTAGCAATCTGCCTCCATGTAATGATCAAATTCATTGGTTATCTCTTCAGAAGGAGCCTTGGTAAGAAGAGAAACAATCACAATGGCAAGAGATCCCAAAATAAATGCTGGAAGAAGCTCATAGAGTCCGAAAAAGCCACCGAGCGGCTTTAAGAATTCATGCCACACAACAACGACAATCGCACCGGTAGCCATGCCAGCAAGAGCACCAGGCATGTTGGTCCTGCGCCAATAGAGCGAGAACAACATAAGTGGACCAAATGACGCACCAAAGCCCGCCCATGCATAAGAAACAATATTGAAAATTGTCGAGTTTTCATCAAGCGCAATTACAATACCAAAAAGCAAAATTGCGACAAGAGTCAAACGAGCAACAATCAATACCTGGTTGTCAGTAGCATCACGTTTGATAAGACCACGGAAAATGTTTTCCGCAACAGCAGAACCAGAAATCAAAAGATATGACGATGAGGATGACATCGCTGCAGCAAAGATACCTGATACAACCAAACCACAGAAAAATGAAGGCAGGAGCATCTGCGAGAGCACAATAAAAACATTTTCGGCAGCGGATTGCGTCAAGAATTCCGTTGGCATTACCGCACGACCGATAAGTCCAATCGACACTGCACAAGCAAGTGAGATAACAACCCAAGTTACGCCAATGATACGGCTCTTTTTGATCTGATTGGAATTTTCAATTGACATAAAGCGCACTAAGACTTGTGGCATGCCAAAATAGCCTAGGCCCCAGGCAAGGCAAGAAACAATGGCAATAATGCCATACTCAGTTGGCTCACCAAATTCAGGAAGACCATCAGTCACAAGCTGCGTGCCATCCGTCCCGACCACCGGAACTGCCATCTGTGTTCCCGACAAAAAGCCAGGGATTGATTGCAGATATGCAACTGTGTTTTCAATACCACCTGCTTGCGCAACAGAGCCACAAAAAACCACAACAAGTGCGCAAATCATAATGGAGCCTTGGATTAAGTCGGTTGTGCAAACGGAAAGATAACCACCAACAAAAGTATAGAGAAATACGATTAGGGCACCCAGAACCATCATGGTTGCATAATCAAGTCCAAACAAAGTTGAGAAGAGCTTACCGCAGGTAACAAAGCAAGAACCAACATAAATACTAAAGAACAGCAAAATAATCAATGCTGCAATGGTCATCAAAATGTTTTTCTTATCGTGAAAACGATTTGAAAAATAATTAGGAAGCGTAATAGCGTTACCCGCAACCTCGGAATATTTACGTAAACGCTTTGCAACAAACTTCCAGTTGAGATAGGTACCAATCGCCAAACCAATTGCTGTCCACATTGCATCAGATGCGCCACAAAAATACGCAAGACCAGGAAGACCCATCAAAAGCCAGCCAGACATGTCTGATGCTTCAGCCGACAAAGCGGTCAACCAAGGACCTAATCCACGACCACCTAAGAAGTAGTTTTCCGCAGACTGGTTAGACTTTTTGGCATACAAAAAGCCAATGACGACAACGACTACAAAGTAGATCAGCATCGCCAATAGTACCCAGAAGTCATTAGATACCATATAAGTGCCTTTCTTTTTTACTCGGGGGATTCAAGCAGTATTGCATGAACGTGCAGGATTATACTGTTCTTAACTAAAGTGCTCCTTCACATTCCCGTGAGAGCCACCAATCATTTGGATAACGAAAGGAAAACTGGCATGGCATTCTATGCTGACATGACCAAAGAAGAACTCATGTCTCTCAAGGCTGCCCTTGAAGAGGAATATGAAACATTTAAACAGCGCGGCTTATCTCTCAACATGGCTCGCGGAAAGCCTGCTGCAAATCAACTCGACCTCAGCATGCCTATGCTTGACATAGTGAATTCAAACGGTCCGATCAAAGATGCAGCTGGAAATGATGTTCGCAACTACGGCATTGTTGACGGTATAGCCGAAGCACGCGAGTTGATGGCTTCAATTCTAGATGACAACGCTGACACCACCATTGTCTTTGGCAACTCAAGCTTAAACATTATGTATGACACTGTTGCTCGTTGCTGGATGTTTGGCACTCTTGGTTCTACTCCTTGGTGTCAGCTTGACGAAGTTAAGTTCCTTTGCCCTGTCCCTGGTTACGATCGTCACTTTGGAGTCACAGAGGCTTTCGGCATCAAAATGCTTCCTGTTCCGATGACCGAAAATGGTCCAGACATGGATATTGTTGAAGCACTGGTAGCAGATGATGCGGCTATTAAAGGTATATGGTGCGTGCCTAAGTATTCAAATCCTGGTGGCGTTACCTATTCTGATGAGGTAGTTGATCGTCTCGCTTCCATGAAGTGTGCTGCCCCTGATTTCCGAATCTTTTGGGATAACGCATACGCCGTACATCATCTCTTTGATAATCCTGCAGAACAAGACCAGCTCAAAGACATTGCAAAAGCATGCCAGGCAGCAGGCAATCAGAATCGTTACTTTAAGTTTGCATCAACCTCAAAAATCACTTTCCCTGGTGCAGGTATTTCTGCTCTTGCTGCCTCATCTGACAATGTAGCTGAAATCAAAAAACGTATGGGTGTTCAAACTATCGGACATGACAAGATCAACGAGCTTCGTCATGCTCTATTCTTAAAAGATGGCGATGGGGTTGCTGCGCACATGGCAAAACATGCAGCCATTTTGCGTCCTAAATTTGAATTGGTACTCTCTGTACTTGAGGAGAATCTTGCCCCCACTGGTTGTGGCTCATGGTCAAATCCTCGTGGCGGGTACTTTGTATCATTTGATGCACCCGAAGGAACAGCTAAACGTATTGTTTCTCTCGCTAAAGAAGCAGGCGTGACTATGACCGGTGCTGGCGCAACCTACCCTTACAAGGATGATCCTCGCGACTCCAATATCCGCATCGCTCCCACCCTTCCCCCTCTTGAGGAGCTCAAAGAGGCAATGGAAGTTTTTGTATGCTGCGTACGTCTTGCTTCAGTAGAAAAATTGCTTGCATAACACGTTAGAGACATATCTTTAACTACATCACGTAGCTAAAGAAAAATAAAACCCCTTGGCGCGTTCATCTTTGGACAGATCCGCCAAGGGGTTTCTTAATGAGAGGCTTTGGTGAAATCAGTGGTGCTGCAGAACTCCTATGCTTAAATTTCAGACATGTTTGCAGCATTGGTACGGTATTCCTTAATAGCAACACGCACGGGCTCGCTCAGAAAAACTAGGTAATGAGCAAGAACAAAGACTACCATTACAGCAGCAAAAACTGTTTCGATAGCACAAAGAATCTCGAAGCACATCAAGGTAAACCCTTCGAAGGCAAACAAATCAATACAGAGCGTTAAAGCAGTTGCAGTAATGACAAAGGGGAAGGTCATAGCAGCGTAGCTTGGGAAAAAGCCACCTTTTACAAAGGAAGGGACTTTTACCAAAACTGAAATAAAACAGAACTGAGCGAATGCAAGAAGCACAGCAACAAAGATCAGATTAGGTGTTTCAGTAATAGCAAGGTATCCAGCAATTGAGAGGCTTGCAGGAGCTGAATAAATGCAGAACAAGGGGCGTGCAGCATCAGGGACAGGATACTTGATATAACGAACTGAAATCAGCACGAGCAGAATCGGATAGCAAGCAAAACCTACCCAGAACAACACCGTACCAAGTGTCTCCATACCATAGATAGGTGAAGTCAGCGCTGCGACAATAATTCCCACATAACAAATAAAGTAGGTAGGAAACACGCTTGCAAGTTTAAAAGATCTAAAGAAGCGGAATACAAACCAGATCATCAAACACAGATGAGCAACTATCGCCGCCATCCATACAATGAAAGCAGGGAGATACGCAAATGGTGCAAGATAGCCCGATAATTGCATGATCGCCATAAACAAGGTAGCTGAAACGCTTGCCAGAATAGGATTTCTAAAATCTTCTTTAATCATGGCAGGAAACATGCATGCCTTACTGAGCACCAAAACAACTAATACTGAAGAAAGCACTCCGCAGAGCAAGCGCACTGCTCCTACATACGGATCGAGCAAGTTGCCCAATGCAGCTAAACCAAGTGCAACGCCAGCAGTAGGAATAGGAACACGCTTAATAAATTCTTTCATAGCCAACCTTTCATGAGCTCTGCGTACCGTATGCTTCTTGAGCTCTTGTAACGAACGGTTACTAGTATTCCCGATTTTGGCGAAAATTATTCCTTATAATCCCTTATATGACTATAATTAATTCTTATAGTCATAGAGAGATGATGGATAAACTTACGCAATTCCATCGTCGCTCTTTGTGAACATCAAAACGCAACCAGGAGTTGACGTATGCTTGATTTCAGAGTCAAAACATTCCTTACGGTCTGTCAAACACGCAATTACACTCAAGCAGCCAAACTTCTTCACATCACACAACCTACCGTATCACAGCATATTGCCTTCTTGGAAAAAGAATATGGTACCCCCCTCTTTGAATATGAGCATCACAAACTTTCATTAACCAAAGCCGGAACAATATTGCAACAAGTTTTATCTACGCGTATGCATGACGATGCTATATTGCACGAGCGGATCCACGCACTCAGCACAAACGCATATCGCCAAATTACCTTAGGCATGACACTTACCGCGGGCGAATATATTGTGGCAAAACCCCTCTCGCGTCTATTACTGAATCACCCCGAACTCAAAGTTTCCGTTGTCTCGGCTGACACCGAAGAGCTCCTTCATCTTCTTGATAAAGGAGCTATTGATTGCGCGTTTGTTGAGGGCCTTTTTGACCAATCGCTCTACAAAACCGACACATTCAGCAAAGAATGCTTTGTTTGCGCTTGCGCAAGTAGTCATGAACTTAATGGGCAACGTGTTAGATTTGAGGATCTATTTGGTCTTCCTCTTTTAGTACGAGAAAAAGGATCAGGTACCCGCGCCATTCTCGAACATGCGCTTACTGAACAGAAACTCTCACTTAACGCTTTTGTTGACGTAAACGAAATAGGAAGTTTGGGTATTATTAAGGTGATGCTCTCAGAGGGGCTCGGTATTTCGTTTTTATACGAAGCTGCCCTTGAAGAAGAGCTTGATCGCGGTCAACTGGGAATTATCACCCTCGATTCACAAACAATCACCCACGACATATCATTTGTTCGATTAAAGCACAGCGCCTTTGAGCATGAATACTACGCGTTTTTTAAAGAACTCAAAACGTGTAAAGAGACGCTCAGATAGCAAATGTCTCTGCAATACAGGCGACAATTTCAGCAGGGCTATTCACACGATAGGTCGCTGCATCAAGTTCATGAGTTTCTCCAAATCCGTATGAGCAGCCAATCGATGGCACGCCTTGCGAAACAGCTGCCTCAATATCATGAAATCGATCGCCCACAATAAGATAAGGGCCATAAAGAGGAAGCTGGGATGAAGCGTGAATACGCAAAGGATGGTCAGCAAACTCTGGTGATAGGTGCGTTAAATCGGGATTGATAGCACGCACAAACATCTCATTTTTGGGGATCTCACCATAATCTTCAGCAGCACAGTAAAAATCAAACCATTGGTCAAGATGAAATATATCTCGATGTACCTGACAATAGGTATTTCGACAGTTACTAAGCAGTGCTATCTGAAAACCGTGCGCTTTAAGTTCAGTAAGCATGCTCGGTACACCTTCAAACAAACGAGCATTGCCTGCGAGTGTGCGCGCATCCATCTCTTTTCCCACGATTGCTGCTGCCTGACGCCAAACCGATTCTGGCAAGTCGGGCGCAAACGTTGTCCACATAGCTTCGGTGGTATAGCCAAGCCAGTGACTAATCCACTCATCGCTGAAAGATTGCTTTGGCATATATCCCGATTCGACAAGCCAAGCATAGGCACTACGAAAAGCTGGACCGTAGATTGCCATGGAGTCATGCAGCGTCCCATCGTAATCAAAAAAGATCGTACCGTATGATGCCTCTGTTACAAACGCAGACAGGTCCTCGCGTTCATTTATTCTGCCCGATCCAGCCTTCATAGTTTCCCTTCAGATAAGCAACCTACGTGGTTATGCCTCAATTTGCTTGATGACATTAACCATTTCTATCGCAGAAACCGCGCAATCAAAGCCCTTATTGCCCGCCTTTGTGCCAGCGCGCTCAATTGCTTGCTCGATGGTATCAGTTGTGACAATACCAAACATCACAGGAATACCTGATTCGAGCGATACATGCGCAATACCCTTAGCTGCTTCATTGCAAACAAGATCATAATGAGATGTTGCACCACGGATAACCGCGCCAAGACAAATCACTGCATCATATTTGCCTGTTTCAGCCATCTTTTGAGCGATAAGGGGTGTTTCAAATGCACCTGGCACCCAAGCTAAATCAATATTCTCCTCTGCAACATCATGGCGCAACAGCCCATCCATCGCCCCACCAATCAATTTTGAGGTAATGAATTCATTAAAACGAGATGCGACAATACCAATCTTTATATCGGAAGAAACAAGTTTTCCTTCAAACGTATTCATATAATAAAGTCCTTTCCATTAATCCAAATAAGCGATTTATATGTTTTAACACCCATACGAATACACGCTAGGATGACCCGCTTTACCTACTTCGAGCTTTTATGCGTTAAGCTCCGCATTAACCTCTTGCGCATTAATTAAAAGCAAGAAGATGGCCCATTTTTTCTTGCTTTGTCTTGAGATAAAACAGATCGTGTTCAGTAGCAGGGATCTGAATAGGAACTCGCTCGACAATTTCTAGGCCAAATCCTGAAAGTTGATACACTTTATCAGGATTGTTGGTAAGCAAACGCATAGTTGAAATGCCTAAATCGCGTAAAATCTGAGCGCCAATATAGTACTCGCGCAAATCTCCTGCAAAACCAAGCGCAATATTAGCTTCTAGCGTATCCATCCCGCAATCTTGTAATTCATAGGCACGCAGCTTATTAACCAACCCAATTCCGCGTCCTTCTTGACGCATGTAGAGCACAACGCCTCGTCCCTCTTGCTCAACAGCGCGCATGGCGGCGGCAAACTGATCACCACAATCACAACGCAAAGACCCAAAAGCATCTCCCGTTAAACATTCAGAATGAACGCGACAAAGCACATTCTCCCCATCGCCTAAATCACCCTTAACAAGTGCCACATGATGCTCTCCGTTAAGCTTATTGACATATGCATAGGCCTTAAAATTGCCATATTTGGTAGGCATATTAGTCACAGCAACACGCTCGACAAGCTGATCATGCTGCTTGCGATACTCCTGCAACGCTTTAATAGAAATAAAGGTCAAATCAAATTCTTGCGCAAGTTCAATCAATTCAGGTGTACGCATCATGGTGCCATCATCACGCATAATCTCACAGCATAATCCACATGGTTCCAAACCAGCTAAACGACATAAATCAACCGTGGCCTCTGTGTGCCCATTGCGCTCAAGTACCCCATGAGGTTTTGCCATAAGCGGAAACATATGACCGGGCCTGCGAAAATCCTCTGGACGCGCAGCGGGATCAACGCATTTTAGTGCGGTAAGAGAACGCTCCTTGGCTGATATACCAGTAGTTGTGTCAATATGATCAATTGACACCGTAAATGCCGTCTCATGATTGTCAGTATTTTGAGTCACCATCTGCGGAAATTGCAGGCGCGCACAGTACGACTGGTCCATAGGCATGCAGATAAGTCCTTTGCCATATTTGGCCATAAAGTTAACGTTTTCTGTAGTAGCAAATTGCGCCGCACAGATGAAATCTCCCTCATTTTCGCGATCAGGGTCATCGGTGCAGAGAATAATTTTGCCTCTACGCAAATCCTCCAGCGCTTCTTCAATCGTATTAAATTCAAACATGCATGTTCTCCTCTATGAGTAATACATCTTGCAAGCTCGTTTTAAAACCCGCAAGATTCCAAAAATGTTTTTGTTAAACCAGATGACGGCGCACGGACACCAAGGAACTTTTCAACATACTTCCCAATCACATCACACTCGATATTAATGCTATCTCCCACCCGCTTACTCACAAGATTGGTATGAGCTTGCGTATGAGGAATAACCGAGACGCTCAGATCATGCGTAGATACACGTGCTACGGTCAAACTAATGCCGTCAAGGGTAATTGAGCCTTTCTCAACAACGTAGTGCAAGATGTCGGGTGAAGCGTCAATGGTGTACCAAATCGCTGTATCATCACGCTTAATTGCCGTAATGCGTCCTACCCCATCAATATGACCCGACACAAGGTGACCACCAAACCGTCCTTGTGCAGACATTGCGCGTTCAAGATTAACCGAATCACCGGGATTGAGCGCACCCAACGTTGATCGAACAAGCGTCTCATGCATCACGTCTGCACTAAACGAAGTTGTATCAAACGCAGTCACCGTAAGACATACACCATTTGTCGCAATCGAATCACCAAGTGACACATCACTCACAACATGAGGCGCACGAATCACAAGTGTTGCTGAAGCAGTACCTGACTTCTTAGCGATGAGGTTGCCAACTTCTTCAACAATACCGGTAAACATCTACTGCACCTCACATTCCAACAAGAGATCGCATCCAAAATATGTAACGCGCGGTATTGTTGTAACAAAAGCGTGCTTGGGCACATCAACTCCATATCCCCCAACAGGCGAAGTGGCTTGCGCACCGCCGAACACCTTAGGAGCAAGATAAACTTGAAGAGCTTGCACTACCTCAAAGGAAAACGCTGACCACGCAAGAGTTGCTCCTCCTTCAAGCAAGATGGAGTCGATACCTTGTGCGCCAAGCTTCTCCATTGCGTCATACAGATCGAGCGACTCGCCCGCTTTTTGCACAACTACAAGATCACAATCCGCTTCACGATAAGGCATCTGGCGCGCAATGTCACTTACGCTTGTGACAATAACCGTAGGAACCTCGCTCGCTGTTTTAACAACCTTCGACGTGAGGGGCGTTCTTAAATTCGTATCACAAATGATACGAATTGGATTCTTTGGTTGTGGGATAAATTCAGTTGTCGCATCACAGGTATTGCACGCGCCTTCTTCAAGAAATTCTTCCATTCGACAGGTTAATACTGGGTCGTCTTGAATAATGGTATTAACTCCTACCATGATGCCCATGTTTTTCTGACGATCAACATGCACACGCCTCCGTGCTGCCTCAGAAGTAATCCAGCGTGATTTCCCCGTACGGGTTGCAATCTTGCCATCAAGCGTCATGGCGTATTTCACGGTGACATAAGGCATTTTTGTCGTTATATAGTGGAAGAAAGCAGCATTGATCTTCATGCACTCATCAAGACAAACACTTTCTTCTACATCAATACCAGCTTCTCGCAAGAGGGCAATTCCCTTTCCCGCAACACAAGGATTAGGATCAAGAGCACCCACAACAACGCGAACAATACCTGAATCGATGATCGCATCGGTACAGGGTGGCTGCTTTCCCGTATGACAACAAGGTTCCAAAGTCACATAGAGCGTTGACCCTTGAGGATCTACACCACGTCGAACGCAATCAGCCAATGCTTCTCGCTCTGCATGAGGCAAACCAAAAGCACGATGCCAGCCCTCACCTAATATCTGACCGTCTTTAACAAGAACAGCCCCCACCAAAGGATTAGGATTAACAAGTCCAACTCCACGCTCAGCAAGCGCAAGAGCGCGCTTCATAAAGTACCTATCTTGTAACTGATCATTCATCCAACAACACCTCCTTTCATGAAAAATATTCCAAACCGACTTCAAATAAATGCAATCTTGGGTTTGAATATTTCCCTTACCAGAGATGTTGGAGCCACAAAAAAACCCTGAAGCGCTGCACAAGCACTCCAGGGCATATCATCAAAAAATGCAACTCATTATCTCGACAGATATGAGACTAACATCCATCTTCTTCCATCCGGACTGTAACCGTTGGTTCTGGATTCACACCAGATCAGCCAATCAGCATTTCTAATATACCTGCTTTTTCAGTTTCTTAATTATGCCGATTGGGTCGCGGACTCTAGTAACACTATAAACACTTGCGCGTCATTTTGCCCTATTACCGCCAGTGAGGAATTTCACCTCGCCCTGAAGACTGTATTCATTTGTTGCAATAAACCTTACCTAAAGCATCTCCTTTGCGCAAGCACAATGTGCGTTTAATCCGCCTACGATATTCTTTAACTCTTCTTCATACGGCGGCGCGCAACTACCAATGCTACACCTGCTGCTACAGCTAGTGCACCAACACCAAGAGCAACTAGTGCAGTGGTATCTCCTGTCTTTGCAAGTTTAGCAGCTTCAGCCTGCTCTT
>UQML01000026.1 GCA_900542265.1 uncultured Eggerthella sp.
ATTGCCTCTTGTCTCGTGGGCTCGGAGATGTGTATAAGAGACAGGATCAGAACAATCAATAAAGTGATCTTTCTCATTCAATACATTGGTGTCTTGTGCGCGCCAATAAATATCATTAGCATCCGTAAGATAATAGGTCTGCTCACCATACTGCATATAAGCAGCGTGCGAAGTGCGCAAATAATTAATCAGATCATCAACCGATGCAAGTTGCAAAGGTTCGGTAGACATACGTCCCATAAAAACTCCTTCCAAACTCCTTGTCATGATAATAACAACGATTGAAACGATTTAGCTTGAGAATTAATTCTTCTTGGAAATATCCTTGCGACGAACACGCAGCATATCATGTTCATGCAGGTCAAAGGGAACGTCAAAACTATAAAGCCCCATCGCCTTTGAAGCAGTATTACAAGGAATTTTGGTGACGATGGGGTTACCTGCATCATCAAAACCTTCAAACACTTCAGCAAGATTAGTTACAATAACGCTTTTTACGGGCACGTGCGGAGAGAGAACTTCGAGTGTGTCTCCTTCGTAAAAACGGTTACGACATCGAACAAGCACACTTGTCTGCCCCGCATCCGATACGTCCGTATCAGAGCACGCATCCTCGCGAACCTCAGCTACCCAATCGCAGCGCTGAACATAAACGTCTTCTTCAAATGATTGCGATGCCGGTCCATAGAAAAAACCGGTGTGATATGGTCGATGTGAGATAGTGTCAAGCTCAGGTTGCCATTGATGCGGATCAGCCCCATCAAGCACTTGTCTATAGGCATTGACCACTGTTGCAACATAGAAGGCTTTCTTAACACGCCCTTCAATTTTGATAGAATCCACACCAGCCGCCACAAGATCATCAATATGATCAAGCATATTGAGATCTTTTGAATTCATGATATGAGTGCCGTGTGTATCCTCTTCGATGGGGAATAATTCTCCTGGCCGACTTGGTTCAGTTAAATGATATTCCCAACGACACGGTTGCACACAATGACCCTGATTCGCATGACGATCGGCCATAAAATCCGAAATGAGACAACGGCCAGAAATTGCCATGCACATGGCACCATGCACAAAAACTTCCACTTCCATATCGTGAGGGATCTCACGTTTGAGCTGGGCAATTTCTTCAAGTGACATTTCACGCGCGCACACAACACGACGCGCACCCAGCTCATACCACATACGTGCAGCAGCACTATTGGATACCGACGCCTGCGTAGAAACGTGAATCTCAAGATCAGGAGCAACACTGCGCACCACAGAGAATACGCCTAAATCACTAACGATTACCGCATCCACACCCGCATCCGCAATAGCAGACACATAAGCGGGCAGTGCTTCAAGATCTTCGTCATGAGCATAGGCATTAAGCGTTACATGCACTCGTGCATCATAAGAATGCGCAAGTGCAACAGCTTTTGGCAACTCTTCAAGTGAGAAATTAGATGCACGCTGGCGTAAACCAAACTTGTCACAGGCAAGATAAACAGCATCGGCACCAAAATGAAGCGCATAAAAGAGCTGCTCCATCCCTCCTGCGGGGGCAAGCAGCTCTGGTATGCCTTTTTGTTTTCTTTGTTGCGATAATATTTGATGAGTCATGAGAATTTATGGCAGATTTATCACGCATTGCAAGCACTGCAAACAGCAGCATCAAGTTCCTCGTGAAGCCAAGCAAGCCCTTCATCAAGAGCGTCAAGGGGAACAGAAACTTTTTCCCCTACGCTACGCTGCTTAATCTCAACGGTGCCTTCTTTGATACCACGCTTACCAACCACAATCTGTACGGGCCAGCCAATCAGATCAGCATCCGCAAATTTTGAACCAGGGCGCTCATCACGATCATCAATAACCACTTCGAGTCCATCTGCAGCAAGTTTTTGTGCAATCTCTTCTGCAACCGGATAAACAACATCATCATTTACCGTCAGCGGAATCACAATAACATGTGCAGGAGCAATAGAACTTGGCCAGATGATGCCGTATTCATCATTATGCTGCTCAACAACTGCCGCAAGCGTGCGCGATACCCCAACACCATAACAACCCATGATGAAGGGCTGGTCCGATCCGTCCTCAGCTGAGTATACTGCACCCATGTTCTTGGAATACTTGTCTCCTAGCTGGAAGACTTGAGAAACCTCAATTCCCCGCGCCCCCTCTAAAGTTGCACCACAAACAGGGCACGTATCTCCAGGAGCAACCATACAGAAATCTGCCCACGCATCAACCGTAAAATCACGTCCATGGCAAGCACCGACATAATGGAAGCCTGCCTCATTAGCGCCCACTACCCAATCAGGAATAGCTTCGAGCGAGCGATCTGCCGCACATATAACACCAACAGGTAAATTAACTGGACCGATAGAACCCTTAGGAAGGCCAACCGCCTCAAGCTCTTCATCAGTTAAAAGCTCAAAACCAGGAAATACGCGCTCTGCTTTAAGCTCATTGAGTTCGTGATCACCTGGGATAAAGAGAGCGACTACCGTGCCATCAGCCTTTTTACCCACCATAGCTTTAACGGTAGCAGCTTCAGAGCAGCCCAAGAATGCCGCCAAAGAATCAATGGTATTAACGCCCGGCGTTGAAATCTTTTCAAGTTCAGTTTTGCCAAATGAGACAGGATGCGGAATGCACTCCCCCGCCTCTGTATTGGCTGCCCAATCGCACGAAGGACAATATACAAGCTCTGCTTCACCTGCATCAGCCAATGCCATAAATTCAGTCGTGACACTGCCACCAATCTGGCCACCGTCAGCAACAACAGGACGATACTCTAATCCACAACGCTCGCAAATAGAACCATATGCTTCACTCATACGATCATAGGTTTCTTGAAGAGATTCTTGCGAAGTGTGAAAGGAGTAGGCATCTTTCATAATGAACTCACGTGAGCGCAACAAGCCAAAACGTGGTCTGATTTCATCACGAAACTTTGATTGAATTTGATAGAGCGTCGTGGGAAGTTGACGATACGAGCGCAACTCATTACGCACGATTGCTGTAATCAGTTCTTCATGCGTAGGACCAAGTGCAAAACCGTGATCATGGCGATCATTCAAGCGCATGAGCTCTGGACCATAGTCATCCCAACGCCCTGATTCATGCCACAATTCTGCTGGTTGCAAAGCCGGCATCAACATCTCTTGCGCACCCGTTGCATCCATCTCTTCGCGAACAATGTTTTCGATTTTTGCTAATACGCGTTTACCCAAAGGAAGATAGGCATAAATTCCAGAAGCAACTTTTCTAATCATCCCTGCGCGCACTAATAACTTATGAGAAGCGATTTCAGCATCCGCTGGATCTTCTTTTAAAGTGGGCGCGTAGAGCTTTGACATGCGCGTGATTTCTGTCATAACCGTCCAATCTCTTCCATTAAGGCATCAACTATTTCATCTTCAGGCACTTTGCGCAAAGTGACACCCTGTGCAAAGATAACCCCGGACCCATCGCCACAAGCAACACCAATATCAGCATCACTTGCCTCACCCGGCCCATTTACAACGCAACCCATAACCGCAACGCTTACCGGCCGCGCAACATCTTTCAAACGCTGTTCTACTTGACTTGCAAGTCCAATCAAATCAACCTTACAACGACCACACGTAGGACAGCTTACTAATTCAGGATAGCGCTTACGAATATTGAGTGCACCGAGCAATCCCCAACAGGCGCGAACTTCCTCGATTGGGTCATCGGTTAACGAAATGCGGAGCGTATCCCCAATATTTTCCGAGAGCAAAATACCCAGTCCGGCACTTGATTTAATAAGCCCTTGGAAAAGCGTTCCTGCTTCCGTTACCCCAATGTGCAGCGGCACCGTTGGCATACGCTCATTAAGGAGGCGATAGGTCGCAACCGTCGTGTTAACATCATGGGCTTTCGCAGATACTACGACATCATAAAAGCCTACGGATTCGCAAAATGCAACATAATCACTTGCCGACTGCACGAGCTTTTCAGGCAAGGTGAGATCCGTGCGCGCAGCAATGACGTCATCAAGTGATCCTGCATTCACGCCAATACGCACGGGAATACCACACGCACGCGCAACCTCAAGCACCTGTGCTGTTTTTTCTAGTCCGCCAATATTGCCAGGATTAATACGCAACTTTGCTGCACCACGCCGAGCTGCCTCAATGGCAAGTTCAGCGCTGAAGTGGATATCAGCTACCACAGGAAGCAGCGAGCGTGCGCAAATCTGTTCAAAGGGATCCAGCGCAGCCTTGTCCGGTATGGCAATACGGATAATCTCGCAGCCCGCATCAGCCAATCGATTAATTTCTGTAACATTTGATTCAACATCTTTGAGCGGCAAATTAAGCATCGACTGCACCGCTACGGGTGCATCTCCACCAAGAGGAACATTCCCCACCATTACACGGCGAGTTGTACTATGACTCATTTGCTACCTCCCTATTACAAAACATGCTATAAAGATGCTATAAAGCGTGTTGTGAAGCATATTTTGCCTCGCAAATTAACTCCAGTTTCCAAAAATAAATCGCTGAATGTCTTGATTAGCCATAATGATAAAGAGACCTATAAAAAGCGCCATGCCTGCAAACGATAAGTAGTTAAGCACACGCACTGAGACCGCCTTTTTGCTAATCTTTTGGAAAATTTCAACCACAAAACGCCCGCCATCAAGAGGTGGAATAGGCAAAAGATTCATAAGTCCTAGCGATATCGAGATAATTGCAGAAAACATAAGCGTCGTCATGAAACCTGCTTCTACCGCCGTTTTTGACATAACCGCAATGCCAATAATGGAGCTCGATTGCGATACCGTTTCTGCTGCCGTAGCTGGATTAAAGAGCCCTACAATTGCTACTGCCGTCATCCCAATGAGATTAAGACCGGCTTGAATTGCTTCAAGTGGACCGAGCGTCATATGCTTCACTTCGCCCGTTACAGTATTAGTAACATCAACTCCAAGCACCGAATAAATCAACAAGAAAACCACCAGGGCAAAGAGCAAATTCATTACCGGTCCCGCAAGCAAGATAAGAGAGCGCTTCCAAAAAGGGAGGGAAAAATACTGTTTGCGTTCTTCGGTCTCATAAAGCGCATCGAGGTCAAAATTGACATGCGCCTGACCTTGCTCAAACCCTTCCATAGCAGGAGTGCGATACACGTTATACTCATCACGTTTCAAGGGGCGTTTGATGCTCCCCCACTCCGCCAAATCCTCAAGCACGTTATAGGCATCTTCTTCAGATAAACCAAACGCATCTTGCACATCTTCCAACAAAACCGTCCCTTGCGCATAAACATACGCAAGAACCTTTTTAGTGATCTCAGACGATTGGGTGGGTGCAGTCATTCCGCATACATTAGCATAACCACCTAATGGAAGTGCCGTAATACCAAACTTGGTTCCTTTCCATGTCACACCTATATTGGGACCGGGAAGCCCAAGCATAAATTCAGTCACGCGCACCCCAAAAGCACGTGCTACTAAAAAGTGACCACCCTCATGAATAAAGACAAGAAAGCCTAAGATGAGCGTAGCCGCAAATATCATAATAAGAATATCCATGGGCTGCATTATAAAGGTTGATTATGTAGATTACGAGCGCATGGCGATGAGACGTTTAGCTTCTGCACGAGCAACCGCATCGACATCCATAAGCTGCTCAATACTATGCACTGGCTCAGCTACCGTCAAATCCATTACCATCTCAATAACCTCAGCAATACCTAAGAAAGGTAATTCTTCAGCCAAAAAAGCAGCCACAGCAATCTCGTTAGCAGCATTCATAGCACACGGAAGCGTGCCACCTATCGCGCCCGCTTTATAAGCAAGCGCAAGACAACGAAAGGTTTCCATATCGGGAGCTGCAAATTCCAATGAACCAAGCGTCCTAAAATCGAGCGGCGCGACAGGCGCACTCCAGCGCTCAGGAAATGACAGGGCAAACTGAATGGGAATACGCATATCAGTCGTACCTAAATGTGCCTTAACAGACCCATCGGAAAACTCTACCATCGAATGAATAGCAGACTGAGGCTGCACAACCACTTGAATTTTGTCGTAGGGCATATCAAAAAGATGGTGTGCCTCAATCACTTCAAGACCCTTATTCATGAGAGTTGATGAATCAATGGTGATTTTTGGACCCATATGCCAGGTAGGATGAGCGAGTGCTTGAACAGGAGTAACCTGCTCAAGATCAGCACGTTTTTTACCCCTAAAAGGACCACCTGAAGCAGTAACCCACAGAGCCGTCACTTCATCAATGTTTTCACCAAGCAGACATTGATAAATAGCGCCATGCTCTGAGTCGATAGGCATAAGCGTTCCGGGATAACCTTGCAGCTCATCACGCTTGTGCGCAAGCGGCATCAAAAGATCTCCACCAACCACAAGGGATTCCTTATTAGCAAGAGCAAGGCGCTTACCGCTTTGAAGCGCTGCATAACTAACACGCAGGCCCACAGCTCCCACCAGTGAATTGACAATGATATCAGCATCAAGATCACACAGGTCAAGTAACGCATCATAGCCATAGGTCACTATGGATTCAGAACCTGCCGCTTCTCCGCCTAATACCTGCTTGTCTTCATCTCCGACAACGACATACGGAACACAGAACTCTTGTGCTTGCCTAAATAGTTCATCCGTATGTGAATGCGCCGCAAGAGCAACAACGTACAATTTGTCAGGATGCTGACGAACAATATCTAAGGTTTGAGTACCAATAGAGCCGGTTGATCCAACAACAATGACTCCTTGCTGAACATCAGAATCAAAAGGAATTCCGCGTGATACCGCATATGAACTAGGCCCAAACATAGGGTATGCATCCTCCAAATATCAATAAAAGTGCAGCAGAAACGGTTACAAGAAACTGCGAATCACAGCGGTCAAGCAAACCACCATGACCAGGCATAATAGTTCCGGAATCTTTAAAACCAGAATTGCGCTTAATACGTGATTCAACCAAGTCGCCCAAAACACCTAAAACGCCGCAGATAAAACCAAATATAAGTGCTTGCACGAGCGACATCGTAACACCAGGAATAAACATTAAAGCGCACCAAAGCCCCATCGAGAAGATAAGACCCGCGATAAAACCTTCCCAACTTTTCTTAGGAGAGACCGCAGGAGCAAGTTTGTGTTTACCTATCGCTGAACCAATTAAATACGCAAAGGCATCATTTCCCCAAATAGAAAGGAAAATCCCCAACACCAAAACGCCACCCCAAAGACCAGGAATAGCCATCTTAATAAGCATGGCAAGAGACATTGCCATACCTGTATAAAGCGCACCAAATAAACTTACTGCAACATCAGCAATACGAGCACGCAACCAAAATACATACCACACCAAGAGCACTAGACAAAGACCAGCAAAAACAAGACCTACCCCTACAGGGCCAAAGAGCCACATCGCAAAGGGAAAAAGAGCAGCTGCCGTAATGCCAATCACTTCATTAGGAAGCTTTGCATCTGAGCGCAACATGTAATAAAACTCACCCGCACAAATTGCAGAGAGCAATGCAAGATAACAAGCCGCAGTTGCATCTGAAATAAGCATACAGATGACGGTAACCGTAATATAAATCACACCCGTACGTACGCGCACCTGAAGATTAGACGGATTGCGAAGTTTTTGAGGCATCTTATCAAGTGCCTTTTGGCGGATGCGTTCAGAACGCTTTTTGGCACGCTTGCCATCAGCGTCATCAATGGCTTGCGCACCCTCTTCGCACGGTTCAAATACATCAACTGATTCAAAAAATGCGCCTTGTTCCCCTTGGACAATACGCGCTTTAACCTCTACTGAACCAGGCGCATACTTAGGAATAGAAGAATCAAACGATCTGCGAACTTGAGGATCAGCCATAACGCTTAGACCGCCCCGAATCTTCTCGCACGTTTTTGATAATCAAGCACTGCTCGTAAAAGCTCATACCTATCAAAATCAGGCCAAAGTACCGGTGTGCAATAAAACTCAGCATAGGCTATTTGCCAAAGAAGAAAATTTGAAATACGCATCTCGCCTGATGTGCGAATCAAAAGATCGGGGTCAGGAATGTGGGCGGTATAGAGGTGGCGAGAAAACTCCTCTTCATCAAGCACCGCTCGTTCCCCTTCCGGTGCAGAGTCAAGATACGATTGCACCGCTGACAAGATTTCTTGACGCCCGCCATAGTTAACGCAAACAAGCAAGGTCATACCATTATTGTCTTTGGTTTGTTCCCATGCCGTTTCAAACGCAGCACGCGTCTTAGGAGGTAGCGCCGCAAGACCACCGATGGCTTTAACACGCACACCTTCTTTGTCGAGCTCATCAACTTCTGCAAGCATGGTTTTAGCAAACAGATCCATGAGCCCTGTTACTTCATCTTGAGGACGCTTCCAATTCTCAGAAGAAAACGCGTAGATAGTGAGGTAGTCAACACCCATATCGTTAGCACAACGAATTGTCTCACGCACTGCTTCAATGCCTGCCTTGTGACCTGAAAGACGTGTTTTGAAACGTTGCTGTGCCCAACGACCATTGCCGTCCATAATGACGGCAATGTGGGTGGGAATATTTGATTGGTCAAGATCTTTTGGATTGAGCCCCGCGGGTGGATCCGGAAAGATATAGTCAAGGGTCTTGCGCATCTTTAAGCCCCGCTAGATAGACATAAGTTCCTTTTCTTTGGTGTTGAGCTGATCATCAATCATACCAATGAAAGAATCAGTAAGTTTTTGGATTTCAGCCTCAGCATGACGCAAATCATCTTCAGGAAGATTGTCACTTTTGACCATTTTTTCAGCAGCAGCGTTAGCATCACGACGAGCGTTGCGGATAGCGACACGCGCTTCTTCTGCATAGCTGCGGCACTGTTTTACAAACTCTTTACGACGTTCTTCAGTTAACGGTGGGAAGGAAAGGCGAATGACTGATCCATCATTGTTTGGCGAAATTCCCAAATCAGACTTTTGGATTGCCTGATCAATTGCACCAAGTGCACTCTTGTCCCATGGCTCGATTACAAGCGTATGAGCATCAGGAGTCTTAATAGCTGCCATTTGATTAATAGGAGTAAGCGTGCCATAGTACTCAGCCTTAACGCGATCAAGAATCATCGCGTTTGCGCGACCCGTACGAACGGTTGCAAAGTTAGAGATCAACTGCTCTTGAGCTGCCTCCATACGGCTTTTTGCCTTGTCCATAATTTCGTTCAGCATTGCTTTCCTTTCTTTAATCATCAGCAACAACAGTAGTGCCGATGTTTTCGCCTTTTAAGATACGCTCAATGTTACCAGGAACCATGAGGTCAAATACTAAAATAGGAAGATTGTTATCCATACATAACGAAGTGGCAGTTGAATCCATAACGTTCAAACCTTGGTTGAGTACTTCCATATAAGTAATGGTGTCATAGCGCTTTGCATCTGGATTCTTCATAGGATCAGAATCATAGATACCATCAACCTTGGTTGCCTTAATGACGCACTCAGCATTAATTTCACAAGCACGCAATGCAGCCGTGGTATCAGTAGTAAAGTAAGGATTACCCGTACCTGCAGCAAAAATAACAACAAAACCTTTTTCAAGATGATGAATAGCGCGACGACGAATGTAAGGTTCCGATACTTGACGCATCTCAATAGCACTCATCACACGTGTTGGAATACCGTGACGCTCAAACGCATCTTGCAAAGCAAGCGCATTCATGCACGTTGCAAGCATACCAATGTAGTCTGCCTGTGCGCGATCCATGCCTTCAGCTGATCCCGCAAGTCCGCGGAAGATATTACCGCCACCAACAGTAATAGCAAGCTCAATCCCATCGTCAACAATATCTTTAATTTGACAAGCAAGCTCTTCTACAACTTTAGGATCAATGCCGTAGCCCGTATCACCCTGAAGAGCTTCACCGGAGAGCTTTAAAAGTACGCGCTTATACTTGTAACCTTGAGTCATGGACGTATCCTTTCACATGGCTTCTCTAAAATTTTGGCGATGAGACTGCCAAACATTGAAGCTCTTTGATTTTTATCTTATCTATAGTAGCGCAAAAATCTCTTGCGCTTGTATTAGGTAAGCGAGTTCGCGAAAAACCTATATCAATTAGACCAAATGGCCCAAGAAATTTTTGGTGCGGTTGTGTTGCGGATGATCAAAAACATCTGCAGGAGAGCCTTGTTCGACAATCACTCCACCATCCATAAAGATAACGCGATCAGCCACATCGCGCGCAAAACCCATCTCATGGGTAACCACAATCATGGTCATACCGCCGCGAGCAAGTTCTTTCATAACACCTAAAACGTCACGTACGAGCTCAGGATCAAGAGCACTTGTCGCCTCATCGAAAAGCATTACATGCGGATCCATCGCAAGCGCACGCGCGATAGCAACACGCTGTTGTTGACCACCAGAGAGCTGCGAGGGTTTGTAATCCACGCGTTCAGCTAACCCTACGCGCGCTAACTGCTCGACAGCAACACGCTCCGCTTCTTCTTTCGAACGCTTTAAAACTTGCTGCTGCGCAAGCATGACATTCCCTTTGGCAGAAAGATGCGGAAAGAGATTGAAGTTCTGAAATACCATACCTACCTTGGCGCGAACCTTGTTAATGTCGGTCTTCTTGTCGGTAATTTCGATGTCTTCAAAAAAGATTTTGCCACTCGTTGGTTCTTCAAGCCTATTAATACAGCGAAGCATAGTAGATTTACCTGAGCCCGAAGGACCCAAGATTACTACAACCTCACCACGATCTACTTCCAGATCCACTCCTTTGATGACTTGTAAATCACCATAGCTTTTATGAAGATTTTGAATGCGAACAACAGGCTCAAGCTTGTCAATTACAGCAACATGCCCATCTTCTCGCTTATCAAATACCATATCTTCAACAACTTCAGTTGTTTGAGATTCTGTTGATGTTGTATCGCTCATGCGTACCAATCCTTATAGTAAAACGCTATCCTCGCTAATGCACTTCGGGAAAAATACTACGAGATTTCTCGATTTATTCCCTCACCGTGCAACCAAATCACGATCGTTCAAATGAGGCTTGTTCAGCAACACCGGCTGATAAGGAATCGTTGTTTAAAATGCTGTTTTCTTGCAGCTGATCTGCTGTCTCTTTACTACGCTTATCTTTTTTGCGCTTGGACTTCTTGACATGAGTTCCACTGTCATTTCCTGCCAAGTAGTTCTCCAAGTGCCCTACTACCTTAGCTAAAGGCAAGGTAATGATGAGGTAGAAGCAGGCGGCAACGATATAAGGCGTAATGGAACCAGTGGACGCAACAATGGTTTTTGCATACATGACCACTTCCATAACACCTACGGCAGCAAGCAAAGAGGTGTCTTTATAGAGCAAAATAAATTCACTTGTCATAGTCGGAATAACGCGACGCACTGTCTGAGGAATAATGACATAGATCATAGTCTGAGCACCATTCATTCCTAAAGAACGGCTTGCCTCAAACTGACCCTTAGGAATGGACTGAATACCAGCGCGGAAGATCTCACACAAATACGCACTTGAATTCATAGAGAGCACAATAACACCCAAGGGGAATGAAGGAATCTGCACACCTGCTAGAGGCAAACCAAAGAAAGCAATATAGATCTGCAAGAAGAGTGGTGTGCCACGAATAACATTAACGTAGGTTGTCGCAATGCCACGTAAGACACGATATTTAGACATGCGCATAAGCGACAAGATCAAACCGAACGGAATAGCGACTGGGAATGCCACCGCAACAATAGCTAACGCCATCAAAAAACCGTTGAACACCACAGGAAAACTGGTAACTAAAAGCGTTGGATCCAAGAAGAGGTGCAAGAATTTATTAGAGTTCCACGCTTGTACCCAATCTTGTTCTTTAAGCATCTGAGAGATCTGCTCAGGGATAGACACACCTACAACGTTGATAGCAGGAATCCCCGCTATATCGTAGGTAGCCCCATCGCCCAAAGTATACGTTCCAGCTAAAACCATAGCGCCACCCTCAGTGGGGAACTTTACGTCATAGACCTCAATACGTATATAAGCGCCAGCTGGAAGCACTTCATCAAAATCAAGGGTAAGGGTTTCGTTATCAGTAGTCTCTTTGAAAGCGATATTGGTGCGATCCATTAAATCAGCGCCAGAGAGCATGGTCACGCGCAAGTTCTTAGTCGAATAAGAAGTCCCTTCAGGCAAAGTGAACGAAATCCCTTTGAGTTCTTCTTGTGGACTTGCTTGCCCTTCCCAGGTGATACGGGTAGTTGTTCCCCCCATAACATCATTTCCCGACTCAGCATTAGCGCGCGCGGTACAACGCTCTACGTCTAAAGCTGTTGCAGTCTGCGGGAATATCGCGACCAGTGATGCCGCCATAATCACGAGCATACACACACATGCCAGTTTTTGAATCATAGTAAGATTCTTGGCGCCTCGATTCATAAACCTTATCTCCTTAAGGTGTTACGTATTCATGATGATTGAATTGCGCATATTAGATAGCGGGTAAAACTTGCGCAAAAAGGAAGGCATAAAAAACCCTCCCCACTCATCATACCTGAGAGCAAGGAGGGTTGGATGTCAAACACGCGTGTTTTTAGCCTTTAGGTAGTTACTAGCCTAAGTAATCGACCTGGAGCTGATCCAATACGCCATCTTCTTTAAGCTTTGCGATGGCGTTATTCAAAGCTTCAGTCAAAGCTGGATTGTCTTTTGAAACGGCTACTGCGTACTCTTCACCAGTTGCAACAGTCTTTACAACTTCGCAATCAGTAAAGGAAGACTTAACCATACGATCAGCAACAATAGCGTTAGTCCAAACGGCATCAGCGTTACCAGACTGAAGAGCGGCAAAACTATCGGTTGCATTACCATATCCTACAATAGTTGCATTGGGGAAGTTTTCCTTTGCAAAATCCTCACCGGTAGTACCAGACTGAACAGCGATTACTTTGCCTTTCTGATTAAGCTCATCAGAAACATTCTCGGTAGTATAACCAGAGTCCTTCATAACGACAACTGCCTGGTCATCAACATAGTAAGCCTCGGTAAAGTCAGCTTGCTCTTGACGCTCAGGAGTAACAGTCATGCCAGAAATAACCACATCGCATTGTCCACCGGACTCGAGAGCAGGCAACAAACCGTCAAACTGAATGGTGGTTGGCTCATACTCAAGACCGAGTTGCTCAGCGAGTGCTTTACCCAACTCTACGTCATAACCAACGTACTCACCATTCTCGAGATTCTCAAATGGTGGATAGTCAGGTGACATAGCAACGGTCAACTTACCGTCATTTACCAAAGTGTAGTCATCAGACTTAGAATTATTGTCGCAGCCAGCAAGCACACAGAGCGCTAATGCAAGAACAGCGGCAACTGAAAAGACTTTTACAAAGCGAGATGCTTTCATGCCTATCCTTTCTTCATACATTCTTGTTTTTGTAAGAATTATCGTAAGAATTCTGTACCGCTAATAAAAACATACTTTGCCAGGGTTCGTCTCTGCTTTTTTGCCAATGGCCTTACTGAGCGTCAGAGCCTAAGGTCACTTCAGTGGTTTGTTCTTTACCATCACGCACATAGGTAATTTGAATCTTATCCCCAATCTTGTGCGAACGAACATCAATCATGACCTCAGAGGAGTCGGTAACGGCCTGTCCATCAATCTTAGTAATGATGTCACCTGATTGAAGTCCTGCTTCAGCAGCACCCGATCCATCGACAACTGAATTAATATACACACCTGAAGAAGTAGACAAGTTGTAGCGTTGTGCGATCTGATCTGACAAGGTCACCATCGTAATGCCCAATTGAGCATGCGAGGGAGTTTTACCTTCAATAATCTGCTGGGCAATATCCACAGCGTAATCAACCGGAATTGCAAAGCCAACCCCCGACGAAGAACCCGACTCGGAAGCAATCAAAGTATTCACACCAATAAGCTTGCCATCAGCATCAACAAGCGCGCCACCTGAATTACCTGGATTGATAGCTGCATCAGTCTGGATCATGTTGGTGTAGACCGTGGTTGAGTTAGTTGATGCCATAGCGGTCGAGCGTGATACGGCAGAAATGATGCCCGTTGAAACAGACTGCTCAAGACCAAACGGTGATCCAACCGCCATAACCCACTCGCCCACAACAAGATCAGAAGAACTACCAATCTCAATTGGAGTAAGGTCAGTTGCATCCACTTTAAGCACCGCTAAGTCTGAAGAAGGATCCGTACCCACAATATGACCCTCATACTCGGTGGCATTAGCTACAACAACAAAACGCTGACCATCTTCTACGACATGGTAATTAGTTAAGATGTAGCCATCTTTAGAAAGAATGATACCTGAACCTAATGATGTCGCTGTTGAAGAAGAGCTTTGGGCAAAGGGGTTGGACGATTGAGCTGAATACACATCAATATTAACGACACTTGGCAAAGTTTTTTGAGCGACTGCTTCTGCTAGCGTGACATCACTCCCTTGTACGGTAAAGGTTGAACCACCATCTCCACCCAAAGTTGTGGAAAACCCTTTGCCTGGCACCAAAAAAGAAACACCAAATGCCAAAAGACACGCAAGAGCAGCGCCAATAAAACCAAACAATACAACTTGCCCTCGCGTCATCGTGCTTGCATGCTCAGCGTGGTGAACAGCAGGTTGCGGTGTTGGTTGTGATGTTGGTTGCGCATAACCCTGTTGTGCATATCCTGTTTGATACCCACTCTGGTACGGTGCCTGCTGGCTTGTTGGTTGAGACGCTGATGACTGCTGAGCTTGTGCCTGTTGTGCCTGAGTTTGTTGAGCATATGCGCCCGGTGATTTATGGGTTTGATACACCTGAGTAGGCTGTGTTTGCGAAACAGGGGGAACTGACACTACCGGCGGAACGTCACTGGGTTGCGGAGCAGACGGAGCCGACTCACCCGCAGCACTCGATTGCGTGAGTCCTCCATGAGACTCATCGCCCGATGAAGGAATATGATATGGATTCTGTTCATTAGTCATATGCTCTCCCGAATGTATGTACTCAATGAAACAATGCTGTCTCATGTCCTAATAAAATAGCTTCATCACACAAAGCCACTGTTTATGAAATCACAACCATGAGCAATCTAAGTGCTGATCACAGAGGTTTTATACTTCATCCACCATTATTCCCCAATTGCTCCACAATTCATTCAAAAAGTTTGTGCTCGTTTGTGCTCTACAGATCCTCAAAACAAAAAACGCTCGAATTTAAGTGCATGTCATAAAGATTTTGATCGCCCTGTCTAACTAGATACGAAAATACTCTGTCGAAGCGCGCCCCCCTACTACTTAAAAGAACATTCTTCAGTTTTGAAGGGGTTTTAGCTAACAATGACTTAGTAATAGCCTAATGCAACTTTTCTCGATTTTTTACCGTTTTTGACGAGATTGAGCTTTCAGCGAGCCTTCCTCCTCATTTCATTCCATCAAGACGAGTCTCTTATTCCTCATGTGTCTAATAACGTGACAAAACCGATACCTTGTGTGTGCCTTTTGGCATCTTTTCATGGTGGCGATGGGGTTGCTAAGACACGCAACCCTCACTAAAAGTCTTATCTCGTCACGATAAGCGTCGAAAACCGATATTGAGTGAAGATTCATTCAAAACGTAACACTCAAAGATTAGGATCGTTCACTTATGTAGTCTTACATAGCATATGGAGCTATCAGCTTCAAAGTAGATCCTCAAAACAAAAAAACGCCCGAACATTTCCATAAGAAACATTCGAGCGCCTTATCATGTCTGATTATACGATGGGGTTATTCTTCTTCCTCATCCTCATCACCAGTCACCGCGTTGCTTCCCGCTTCATTAGTTGCAGTAGTGTCATTCTCAGGAGGATTTACCGTAGCGGTCACACGAGGCAAGTTAGACAATGGTGTCATATCACCTAACCACTTGTTCTCAATAACCGTGACAATGCCGCCACGCTGCAAAGTAGTCAAAGAGTTAGTCACGGCTGTTTGCATAGCAGATGCAGTTGAGGGGCAAGCGATGCGATATTCGGTCTTATCCTGCAAGAGCGCAACGGGATATGCCTCAATACCCAAAGAATGCGCAACGTAAGCGCCAATCGTTGAATCAGCAGCAACGTAGTTAACCTTGCCTGCCTGCAAATCTTCAAAAGCGCTCTTCAAATCAGCTTCGGACATTAAGTGCTCTTCACCAAAGTGATCGTTAACTTGCCATGCGCTCATTGACGATGACTGAGCAGCAATGGTAAAGGAACCTGATGTAGGAGCAGAAGTCGATGGGTCAGAGGCAAACAGCACGATAGCTGATTCCATGTACGGCTCTGAAGTCCAGAAAGCGGTACTCGTGGTTTCAACACCCATGACAATATCAACGTTTTCCTGACTAAAAGCGCTATCAACGTTAGATCCCACATCAACAAGCTCAAGCTTTAAACCCATCTCATCAGCAAGAGCAGCAGCGATATCAACATCAATACCCATAATGTCACCTTGTGATTGTGCCGCATAGGGTGCTGAAGAGGCATCAACACCAACACGCAAAACCCCATCAGTATGTAGGGCTGAAGCTGACAAAATAGATTGTTTCTTTTCAGGAGTGTATGACTGAGAAGCACATCCTGAAAGAACAACCACAGCAAATACTGCCACAAAAAACGCAACAAGCGCTTTGATTGATACGTTTGAACAAGCTTTACGACAAGTATTCATCAGTACGTATTCCTTCTAGCTCACCTAAAATTGAACGCCTCTTTTAGCTGACCTAGTTTTTGACCCCACACTCGCGCACGGGAGCTTAGCTGCAAAACAACGCCACTCTCTCGCCTGGGTAGCCCTATGCTACGCAACAACAGACGGTACGACTTACCTCTAGGATGCGCCATGCTCGTTCAAGCTCATGCTTGCAACTTACGTGGATCCTTTTGGCCGCATCTGCCTTGGACTTGGTATACACCGCAACTACAGACCTAAAAGAAGCACTCCTTAGTGTAGCAGATGCCTACAACTTGTATTGTTTTGAACACTAAGACAGACGATGTAAGGACGCACTTTACCCCACAACTAGTCATTCATCCGCGCCAAAAATCTATATTGAATTTATATAAGGTGGCAATGAGACTTATATCAGAGCACGTTCAAACCGATTTCATACGTCCTTCAATCAACACAAGACATGCACCTTCTACCATATACCTCATGACGCAATCACATTCTTACAACAACTCTCAAACAGCAACCAACTCCATTGGCCGCCTCTTACTTGATGCCACTTGCGAGGTGCTTTGGCCAACCCGCTGTGCACTCTGCGATACTCCTGGCACGCTTATGTGTCATCCCTGCGCTACAAATCTTCCCTACCTTGATCAACTTACCGCATGTCCGACCTGTGGCGCACCATGGGGTCGCTTGGTTTGCACTGAATGTAACTCATACAACTTGAAAAAGAAGGAGCTTACCACGTTAGCCCTTGATGGTTGCGCTTCTGCGCTCATTGCCAACGAAGAATCAATCCACCTTATTACGCTCTACAAAGATGGGGGCGAAAGACGCTTGGCGGATCTCTTTGCGCATATGCTTTGCGCGATCATCCCTCCGCACTGGATGCGCGAGGCGGTCATCGTCCCTATACCTGCTACCAAACATGCGCTTGTTAAACGTGGGTTTGATCACATCGATGCATTTGCCACACTCGTAGCGCAGAATTTAGGACTTCCCTATGCGCCTCTCTTACAAGTAGCTAAGACAGGAGACCAACGCAAGCTTAGCGGAGCGCAACGATTTAAAAACATGCGTGGAGCTTTTAGCTTTAAAGATAGCTCTTACCCCCGTGTACTTAACTGCAATATTATTTTAATTGACGATGTGTTTACCACCGGCGCAACACTGTATTCAGCTGCCGAACTCATGCGAAACACTCAGGCACGGCACATTTATGCAGCTACTATCGCACGCGTGTAGCTATCGTGTGCAGCTATCGCGTGTAACCACACACGAGAGTTAGCCTCAGCCCAAAGCCGGCTCACTAATGATTTACAGACGATTGCTTGCTTCAACCTGTGCTTTAGTTGCAGCATCCGCAAACTCTTGCACATCAACCGATACAGAATGTTGGATAGGCTTCCAAGTTGCCTTCTTTACAAGAGCCACTAAGGCAATAGGAATATAGGTCAACTGGAATAGAGGAAACGTAAACATATACATGATCTTCTTGCGGGTGGTTGAACGAATGTTGTCCCACTCAGTAAACGTGGTAAGCGCACCAAAGACAAACATAAAGACGGTAAAATTAAACAGGCAGAAGAAAATGGAAGAAGCCGCAGAGGTGAGCATAACGCCGGTCGACATCAGCCCCATCGAACTTAAAATTAAAATTACTGCATTAAAGACAATAGTAATGATGGTGAGAAGCATTGCAGGACAGATAGTCATAAACATGTCATAACAAGCAAAGCGCTTCCCCTTGGGATTTCGCCATATGCCAGCAAATAAACGGGCACCATATTTAAGGAGCACCTGATAAAACCCTTTGGCCCAACGGAAGCGCTGATTCCAAGAATCCCTAAATGTCAGTGGCTGCTCATCATAGAGCATAGCCGTTGGGCAGTAGGCGATGCGCTCGCCATTCAAGATAGAATACGTGGAAAACTCAATGTCTTCTGTTAAAAGATGGAATTTCCAACCACCCATTTTGTCAATGAGTTTAGCGCTCACAAAAAAGCCCGTACCGGAAACTGCGCAGCTTGTACCAAGCGTCAAACGCGCTTGGCTCAAATACTTTGCCTCACGCATAAACCAAATGGCATAGCCTGCCGTAATCCAATTCGATCCGTAATTCTTAGAGTTGCGATAGCTTGTAGAAGCAACCGCACCCCCATCGAATACTTTATTCATCTCGCGGAAGTAGTTAACGTCAAGCACATTGTCAGCATCGAAGACAAAGTATGCTTCGTAGTTATTGTCTCCGTAGAGCTCTTTGATACAGGTAATGCCATAATCAAGTGCATAACCTTTACCAATGTGTTCTGTATTGAAACGCGGAAAGACGATCGCGCCTGCCTCTTGTGCAACAGCCGCCGTATTATCCGTGCAGTTATCAGCAATAACAAAAATATCAATCAGGTCTTGCGGATAATTCTGAACGCGAATGGAATGAATTAAATCTCCAATAACAGCGTTCTCGTTTCTTGCTGAAATAAGAACAGCATAGCGATGATTCTTTTTGGCCTCTTGTACAGGAGGCTTGCGCGTCAACACCACAAATACGTAGAAAATCTGGTACGAAAAACAGATCGTAAAAACCAGGAATACGCACATATTAAATATGTCTACAAATGAGAGTGACGAAAAATCGATCACAATATCTCCTCCGCTTAAAACCAAACACTTGAAACGTTTTGCGCTTGATGTAACTCTTGCATTCCATCTTTATCGTGCTTTTCTGCTTTTGCAGCACCACACGATAACGCACTAAACAATTACGGGCTTGTGTTTGCTTGAGATGAAATTATAGCCACTTTTAACCAATTGATTACAGAATTTTGCCATCGTAAGGATTACGTGAGCCTAAGGACTCGCAAACCCTAATTAATCCACCGTTTTGATCACATACCCTCCACATTTGTCAGATTTTTGTCAGACGCCTTGCAAAGACCCCCACACCCACCCCCTCAAACGCACTGGGTAATGGTATCCTCAAAAGCAACAAAAAGATTCACCTATACCAAACCTATCCATCAAAGATTTAAGCAAAGGATCTCTATGAACTACGACATCAAAGACATTGAACTGGCAGACGCTGGCCGTGATCGCATTTTATGGGCTGATCGCGATATGCCCGTGCTTGCCTCAATCCGCGAGCGTTTTGCCGCTGAGCGTCCCCTTGAAGGCATCCGTATTGGTGCATGCCTTCATGTCACCACCGAAACAGCCAACCTTATGCGCACGCTTAAAGCAGGTGGAGCCGATGTGGTGCTCTGCGCGTCAAATCCCCTCTCCACGCAAGATGACACGGCCGCAGCACTCGTAAAATACTACGATATTCCTGTGTTTGCTATCAAAGGCGAAGACACTGAGACCTACTACAAACACATTGATGCCGTTATTGATACGCTTCCTCAAATTACTATGGACGATGGGGCTGACGTTGTAGGCCGCATCCATGATTTGCGCAAAGATGCCCTTGAAACTATCATCGGCGGAACCGAAGAAACCACGACCGGTGTTGTTCGTCTTGCTGCTATGGCCGCACAAGGTGCGCTCCAGTACCCCATCATTGCCGTGAACGAAGCAAAAACCAAGCACTTCTTTGACAACCGTTATGGCACGGGTCAATCTACTCTTGACGGCATTATTCGTGCAACTAATCGTCTGCTTGCTGGACGCACGCTTGTTGTATCTGGCTATGGCTGGTGCGGGCGCGGTGTTGCCAACCGTGGGCGCGGCATGGGTGCCCACGTCATTGTGTGCGAAGTCGATCCCTTAAAGGCGCTCGAAGCTATCATGGATGGTTTTGAGGTTATGCCTGCGGCAGAAGCTGCCAAGCGTTGTGATGTATGGATCACGGTTACCGGTGACTTAAACGTAATTGATGGACCTATGTTTGAGAACATGAAAGATGGCGCTATCATCTGCAACTCGGGGCACTTCAATTCCGAAATTAACATTCCTTGGCTTGAAGACCACGCAGTAAGCCATCACACACTTCGTCCTCTTGTTGAGGAATACACACTAGAAGATGGACGCGCAATTGTCTTGCTTGCTGACGGCCGTTTAGTTAACCTCTCCTGCGCTGAAGGTCATCCCGCTTCCGTTATGGATATGAGTTTTGCTAACCAGGCCTTAAGTGCTGAATATATGATCAACCATGCCGCTGAACTCGAGCCGGGTGTCTATGATGTACCTGAAGCAATTGATAACGACATTGCTCGTCTTAAACTTGCAACCCTTGGTGTCACCATTGACACCCTTACCCCTGAGCAAGTTGCTTACCTCAACTCATGGGAAATGGGAACCCTATAAGACAACAAGCGTAAACCGTATCAATTTTGAAAACCGTAGCAGCTTCACAAATCGCAAAAAGCTACTACCGTACTTACATGACCATATAGTCAAACAGACTACAAGGAGGAAGTTATGCCTGTCTATCCAAAAGCTGATCGTAACCCTGAAAAAGACCAAGATGTCGCTGGCGGCAAGGGAGTTATGTATCGCGACAAGCTGTTGTTAGGTGACCGCCTTGGTGGCACTACCACCACCGTAAGCCGCATCGTATTAGAGCCCGGCACCTCTCTTGGTTATCACCAACATGTAGGTGATAATGAGATGTATTACATTCTTGAAGGAAACGCGCTCTACACTGAAAATGATATCGAGTATAACCTTGTTCCAGGAGACATGGCTTTTTGTGAAGAAGGTTCATTTCATGGCATTGTTAATTCTGGCGATGAGATTATGAGTTTTATGGCCGTTATCCAAAAACCTGCTGAATAAATAAGAGATCGGATCATAAGCGTAGCTGCATACTAGACGTCTCGAAATTTGTCCATAATTTACGATAACCTTATGAGACCCTGTAATCCAAAAAAGGACTACAGGGTCTCATGGCAATGATTCTTGTCTCTTGTTTGTCTCGTATACTACTTACCGATAAAACTCCGGGTAATCAATCACAAGTCCAAGGGTTTCTTGAATGCCTTCAAGACTTACGCGGGTAAGACCCGCAAGACCACGGAAGAAGGGATGCTCACTGGCGCGTTCAAGTTGCTCCAAAAAGTGAGATGACCAGGTAAGCAAATGCTCTTGTAAGTACTCTTCTAAAAGTTCGGGGCGGTTGGCAGACAGCCACGCCATTAACTCAAGCATGGTTCCCAAATGATCTTCCGGCTCATCCGAGTTTTTCTTCTCGACAGAGACTCCCACGCGCTTTAACCAATCGCGAAATTCCATACACGATGAGCCAAAGCACACCTTGTCCTTATCCATATAGACTGATCCCCAAGGTGGAGCAGGTTTGGTGTCAGGACCTATAAAGAGGCGACGAAATTCCCACATGAGATCCTCATTATCAATCCCCTTATCAAGCCCCTCATTCATCCAAGAAAGATACGTGAATGCTGTATCGTCAGTGACAAATGGCCAATCGCAAGCCGCAGCTTCAACATCAAGATTCTTGAATGCTGTATATATAGGAGCAATACGCTCAGCATCCAGCTTGGGATCATTCAAAAACAAGGGACCGAGTGTTGCACCTACGAGCACAATGCCCTCACGGACATCTTCGGTTAAACCAGCCATTGGATGCCTCCCTTCATCGTTTGTCTTCTTTGTACTACCACTACCCTACCACTCACACTATGAGAGTTTCCTCTGATCAGGTAAGGCATAACAAATCCGTAAGAAAACATAAACGTTAGAGTCCGAGTCCAATCTGGAGACCATAGAAGCAAAGACGTGCTAAGAAAATTGCAATCACCACAAGCACGCATGCCACAATTGCCAAAGATTTCATAGGCATGAGCTTAATCATGAAAAAGCCCATCGCCCAGACAATAACCGTCAAGATAATAAAGAGGACAAATGCCCAGGTAACACTTCCTGCAAGAGCACTTACTACAAGAACCGCGCTTGTTGAAGTTGAACCAATGATAAAGAGTGCAATAACGCCAGCAAGAGCCAGAACAGCGCCAAGTGACAATACGCCAAAGTAGATATTTTCAGCTTTGCCACCCACTGCCTGATCACCCGCATTAGCAAGCGTGGTGACTACCAGTGAGAGGATGGTGCCGCCCATAAGCGCAAAGCCAAGTACCGCAACCGGTGACCAGAAGGTATTCCAAGACGGAATCGTGTCAATAAGGTATGCGCACCCAATAAAGATAGATGCAATCAGACCGAGAATACCCGTTACCAGTGCAAAGCCACGACGAGCAGAATCGCTCTTAAGTCCACCGCACAGAGCAACAATCCAATAGATTGCAGCCACAATCATAAAGACACCAAAGGCGGTAATCTCGTTAGCAAGCGGCGTTGTACCAATGGTATTTGCCACATTAAGCGCATGCATGGGGTTTGCCAAATGGAAAAATGACGCAATAAGGCCAATCAATGCCACCAGTAAAGGAATGATGGTCATCTTATCAATCCTACGCATGTGCTCTTCACTCAAGTTTCCATAGCAAAAGGAAAGCGCGAGCATGAAAAAAGTGCCTGCACCAATAGGTGCTAAGGTTGAAAAGATCGCAAGAGGGATCTCATGCATTGCAAGTTCCATGGTCTATTCCACCTCCTTGGGATTAGCAACACGGCCTGTCTCTGCCGCAGGAGAATCTGCCGCAGGAGAAGGCTTAATAACAATGTTGGGATGCGTGATAGACGGATCAGGCATAGGATAAATCTGATCTGTTCCGCCCGCGTACGTTTTCTTAAGTTCCTCAATGGATCCAAAATCAAGAGCACGCAAAGGACATGAAGTAACGCACATGGGTTGTTTGCCTTCTGCAACACGATCCTTGCACCCATCGCATTTAACAGAATAGCCCAGATCACGATCAACCTTTGGTGCGTTGTACGGGCAGGCCATAACACAATACCCACAACCGATGCACTTCTCTTTATCTACTAAAACAAGACCTGTTTCGGGGTCTTTATGCATCGCAGTAGTCGGACAAACTTTTACACACGCAGGGTCATCGCAGTGATTGCAAGAGATAGACAAGTGATACAAGAAACAATCAGTCGTATAAGACCCATCGCCTTGATCTTTCCACTCTCCTCCTTCAACGTCATACACTTTGCGATACGCCACATGAAGGGCGCTGTTTTTATAATCTTTGCAAGCCATTACACAGGTTTTGCAACCGGTACAACGGGTGTTGTCATAGTAAAAACCATACTGAACCATGATGTACCTCCTTTAAGCCTTTGTTACCTGAGCAATGATAGAGTTAGAAGGTCCATTACCATGAGCAAGCGGAGAAGGAACATAGGTAGTAAGCGTATTAATGCAGCCACCTTTATCTAACTTCTGCGCACTTGTCATATCGGCATCATGCCAGAACCCTTGCGGCATAGCCACCACGCTTGGCACAATGCGGCTGGTAACATGCGCTTCAATCTCAACCTCGCCAGCAGGGCTTTTAACGCGCACTTTATCTCCGTCATGAATACCGCGCGGCTCAGCATCGAGCGGATTAATCCAGAGACGATGGCGATTATAGTCTTTCAAAACGTCCAAGAAACCAAATGAGGAGTGTGTACGTGCTTTATCATGCCAACCTGACATATAGAGCGGATATTCATCCGTTACCGCACCATATCCTTCAACACCTGGATCAAAAATGGGAATAGGTGAAATAACCTGACCTTCTGAAAGCTTGCGTGATTGCGAAATTTTATCTAAAACCTCAGAATAGATTTCAATTTTTCCCGATGGGGTATTCCAAGGATGTCCCACAGGATCTTTGATATTTTCTTCAAACGCAATAGCGGTAGGAATTTCTTTTTTATAAACACCTTGCTCTAGGATGCCTTCCCATGTTGGCATAGCAGGATCTGCTGCAGCGCCCG
>UQML01000027.1 GCA_900542265.1 uncultured Eggerthella sp.
CTACACCCTAGAGTTCGTCGGCAGCGTCAGATGTGTATAAGAGACAGCTGTTACCACGGTGGCGAGGGTCGCACGCGTTTGAAGGAACTGCATTGCACCAAAGTCGATGCACTGGGAACACTCTATTTAGTTGTTGCGCTTGCCTGCGTCATTGGCATGAATAGTGCGCTTCCCCATCTGATGGCACTCATCTAGTGTTCGATGATGTTATCGAGCGTTATCGAACGTTACCGAACGTTAGCAAACGTTATCGAACGTTATCGAGCGTTATTGAACGTTAGCAAACGTTACCGAGCACCAAGTACATAAGCTCGCTGCAACTCACGCAACTTTTCTGTAAGCTCCGTAGCCGATTCGCGCACGGTCTTCCCATCGACATCTAAAATGATTTCTGCATACTGCTCGTAGAGAGGGATGCGCTCGTCATAAATTGCCGAAAGCTCCATCCCCATGCCGTCTTTCATGACTACGCCGCGCTCTTGTAACCCACCGAGGCGCTCTTCAAGCTCATCAAGATCAACACGTAAGTAGACGATAAGACCAATCGAGCGCAAGTGTTCCATAGCCTCTGTCGAATACACTGCAGAGCCTCCCGTTGAGATTACTGATTGGCTCACATCAATCGTCTTTAAAACGTCGTTCTCAATTTGGATGAAGCCTTCTGGCCCATACTCATCAATAAGTACGGGAAGTGTTTTACCGCACTGATTTTGGATAGTGAGATCCGTATCCTCAAACCCAAGACCCAAGATTTTTGCAAGCACAACGCCAAGCGTGGACTTACCTGCACCAGGCATACCAATCATAACGAGATTGGTTCGCGGATTATTTGCGTTATCGGGCACCGCCGCCTCCTCCACCGAAGCCGCCACCGCCGCCCATGGAGAAGCCGCCTCCTCCACCGAAGCCAGACGAGCTATCGCCTGCGAGCGCCGATTGCACGGCCTGAATTGAATCTGTCATTGAATTTGAGATAGCACCACCAAAGCCGACACCGTTATTCCAACTTGATGAATAGACCACCCACCACGGCACATAGCTATAGCCGTAATAAGCTGCTTGTGCTTGGTCATCAAAGAGTTGCGGCATAGTATCGCGCAATTCTTTCAATACCTTATCAGCAATGCCAAAGAGATGCGCATACACCATAAACATACCCCAGACCTTGATATCTTGCGGTGGGCGCTCATCGAGTGCCGTGAAATCTTCAAGCCAACGCTTAAGTGCCATGGATTTGGCATAATCATCGGCACCTTTTTGCGTACGTCGCTCCATGAAGAAACTCACAATGAAGAGAATGATAGCCACCACAACCGAGACAATAACTGACAAGATCGAATCAGTCATCACACCCGCAAAGATACCAACAAAGAAAAGCACTGCCGCCACTCCCATCATCTGGAAGCGCTTGGTCTTTGAGTAGGTCTCAAAGAAGTGTTGATTCATGGTGTGCGACTCAACAAGACCTTGCCATTCCGCAAGCGCTACCTGGAATGCTTCAGGGTTAGCCTCTGCATACGTCTTGATCTCTGAGAGCCAAATCTGCTCACGCCCTGCGCCGACTTTATCAAACAAGATCTCCATCGCCTTGCGATCAATACTCGAAGAAAGCTTATATTCCGCATCGCGTATACGTGTGAGATAGTAATCCGTTACCTGTTTAGGACCGCGGAATCCCGCGACATCATATGAGCCTAAATTGAGATGAATTGCTCCCAAATCAACCAAGCGCATAATAGTCGTCACAAAATCATCCGAACTTTCCGCATCAAATCGAATCAAGCGTCCAATAACCGCCGGATGCACTCCCGGCACCGGCTCATCGCGCCAATATTTGTCGGTAAACGTGGGCTTGAGTTCTTTGCCGTATTTGCGGAATGTCCAAAATCCCCAAATGAGTGCGAGAACGCCAATCAAAAGCGATACGCCTAGTGTTATCAGTTGTCCCATGCGACTTGCATTTGCCTGATCTGCCCAACGCTGTTCATCAGTGAGTGCCTGCTCGAGCCTCTGCTCGTTGGGGTGAGCATTCACATCAGTTCCCTTGACTGCAGAAAGCCAACTTGCTGGGAACAATATACGCGCTTCAGCAAATTGTCCTGATTTTACCGATGGGACGGTATAGACCACGGAGTTGTTTGTCTCATCAATAGTCACGTTGGCATCAAGCGGACCGTGCCCCCATGCACGCACGGTCTCCCCCGCAACGACAGCACTATTGGTACCAGCAGCACCAGCAGCCCCATCGCCCGCTCCGTTCGTGCCGGCCATATCTGCTGCAGGAACTGGCAAGTTCACCGTAAGCGTTACGTTATCCGAGTCTTCCGCCCAAGGCGCGCCTACAAACTGCCAGTAGAGCTCCCCTTGGTCAGCATAGCGCTGCACGCCATCCACGATGGTGTAGTCGATGGTCGCCGTGACTGCTTCATCGTCAAAATCACCAAAAAGGTAGACCGTCTTTTGTGCAATATCGACCGAATACGACGTCGTGCCCGGACCGCCATCTTCACGCCATCCAAGATTAAACGCGACCGGATTGAGTTTGGTAGTCACGCCGTTTTGCGTCAGGCTCACACCGTGCACGTCAAGCGATGCACCGTAGGGCAAATTGTTCAAATTCCACCACACGCATGTAAACGCCCCATCGAAATCGAACGTACGCGCCTCGACCACATCTAAGTTGCCGTTGGGTTGGATGTCTGCCGTCATATCGACTTCAGGCATGCTATAAGATTTTGCGTATGCTTTTTCTGGTGATGAAGTAAGCGCGCCCAGCGCGACTACGACAGCCAACACACAGAAGAGCGCGAAAGCGAGTGCTTGTGCATGAAGAGGTCGGCTTACACAACGTGCATGGTCAACCGCTGCGTAGCGCATAGTTGCGTGCGCAGTATGCTCACCCATTTCTTGCCGTTGATGAGAAAATTCTGAATTATTATTAAATGAGTGAGGTTGCACGCGATCTCCTCCTTGAAAATAATCGTGTGACCCGCTATGATTTCAAGTCGCAACTAATTTTAGCGATTATTGCACCTTTTTTGGAGAGCTGACCGAGAGGCCGAAGGTGCTCGCCTGCTAAGCGAGTATACCCCACAAGGGTATCTGGGGTTCGAATCCCCAGCTCTCCGCCAGAGTTTTCAACCCGTTTTGCCAGGTCAAAGCGGGTTTTTCTTTTAGGACCTAAAACTTAGTTCTTTCTCACGCCTTGAGAATCTTTTGCTCATAAATCGCCTCATTATGAAGCTTGATTTGGCCAATGAATTGCTTTTGGTGTTACGAACCCTTTATTTTTCACCTGTTGTTGGTTTTTTAGACCGAATTTGACGAGATTCGACTTTGTGTGAGCCTCGCCTCCTCTCGTCTAGTCTTGCCGCTAATCTGTTATTCCACACCTGTGAAAAACTAGCGACAAAACCGGGGAGTTTGGGAGGTTTTCTGCCTCTCCAAGACCAGTTAGAAAGCCTCGAATAGGTCACGCCAAAATCCATTCCTCACACAAAGTACCGATTTTGTCAGAATACCTTGAAAAAACAGCATTTCACAAAAACACCCCTCGCAATCACAGGGTTCACAATGAACAAGCACCACAAGAGACTCCAGTGGTCTTAGCTCTGTGCGCACAAAAGATTACCGAGCATGCGTCCAGCAAAAGCACCCGCAACACAAAGAACAATTGATAGAACCATATACCCTATCGCCACGCCAAATTCACCTGATTCAAGGAGGCCGACCGATTCAAGGGAGAATGTTGAGAACGTGGTAAATCCACCGAGTAGACCGGTAGAGAGAAATAGGAGTGGGCGCGGATTTTGCGGGCTGAGCGCAGGGATGCAGACTGAAAAGAGGCCGATGAGGAATGAGCCTGCGAGGTTAATGCAAAGCGTTGAGAGCGGAAAGATGCCGTTGTAGAGGTGCGAGGCAAAGGCGATACCAGTGAGGTATCGGCAGATTGCACCGACGAACCCTCCCGCTCCCACGCAGAGTACTTCAATCATAGATACAAGCCTTCTTTGGCTTCCGGGGTTACTGTTGTGGTGGTTGTGGTGGTTGTGGTGGCTGAGGTGGTTGTTGGGTTGGCGTGCCTGATTGGGTTGGCGTGCCTGGTTGAGGCGGTTGCTGACCGGGTTGTTGCGGCGGCATGCCGGGTTGCTGGCTTTGCGGCTGTTGGATGGAGGGTGCGTTAGGCACCGCAACAGGAGCCGATGCAGTGTTGACATCCGGTACCCCCATCGCCGGGGTTTGTCCAAAATTCACCACAGGCGCGGCCGATGCAGCAATGTTGGCGTCAAACATATCACGCTTGGTAAAACCAAAAGGACCTGCGAGGATTACGCCGGGGAAAGTTTGGATGGCGTTGTTGTAGGCCATGACGCAATCATTGTAGCTTTGGCGCATGTAACTGATTTTGTCCTCTGTGCCGGTGATTTCGGACTGAAGTTGGCGGAAGTTAGCATCAGCTTTAAGATTAGGATACGCTTCCGATACCGCAAAGAGGCTGCGCAGCGTGTTGGTCAGCATGTTATCGGCCTGCATTTTTGCTTCAGGCGTCGGTGCGCTCATGACTGCCGTGCGCGCTTGCGTGACCGCCGTGAGCGTATTGGACTCATGCGCGGCATAACCCTTGACCGTCTCAACAAGGTTGGGAATCAAGTCAAGGCGGCGCTGGAGCTGCACGTCAATTTGCGACCAAGCGTTATCAACGCGATTGCGCAGTTGCACCAAATTGTTGTAGAGCCAAATTGCGATAATGGCCAAGATAACCAAAATCACTACGATAAGGATTACGATCTCCATTGCTCTCTCCTGTCGTTGAGTTCGTACTTGTTATATGAGTGATTCGTTTGAACCGGCGACGTTAGTCGCGCAAAAGGTTGCGCGTGTGGTCATGCGTGTGGTTAGTAAGCCTCTAATAAGCTTCTAATAGGCCTCGACGATGGAAGCACCGACGGAGGCAAGCGAGGTTACGCGCGTTGTCCAGCCTTGTTTTTTAGCGGCGATGGAGACCGCGACGGCTGCATCATAGTTGTCCGCTAAAAGCGCGATGCTGCGCCGCTGCCACAGAGAACCCCATCGACCGCTTTTCCTTCTGCAATCTGCACTTGCGCCCAATCATAGAGCGCACCTAATTCAGGAAGCACCGTTTGTGCTGCCTGAGTCAAATTGTTGAAGCAGGTGAGCTGCTTAGCTGCTGTTGCCTCTTGGAATTTTTTGAGTTCGTCGGCTGTAGCAAAGGTTGGATTTTCGTCGAAGGCAGCGTAGGCTGCCGGAGTTGAAACACCACCCTCAGGACGAATAAGCGTGACAAAATTTTTGGCAGGCTCGAGTGTATGCTCGACCTCATCGCCCCGATTAATTAAATAAGCACAGCCACCGGTGAGGAAAAAGGGCACATCGGCACCGAGAGTCTGCGCGACCTCTGCGATGCGTGGATCATGTGAATCCATATCCCAAAGCGTTGCCGCACCGAGAAGCGCTGCCGCTGCGTCAGATGAACCACCACCAAGGCCGGCCTGAGTTGGAATGGCTTTGGTAAGCGTAATATCGATGCGCTCATTTGCTGTGCGATTGGTCGCTTGGGCGAGCGCCGTGACTGCTTGATGGACAAGATTGTCCTCGGGCGGAAGAGCAAGCTCGACGCCCTCGGTTGATTCAGTTGCAAGATGGATAGACAAGCCGCCTTCTTCCTCGTCGAAGCGGCGCATGGTAATAGTGTCGTGGAGCGCGAGAGCATGCATGATTGTGTCAACCTTGTGGTAACCATCGGGCTGCTTTTGACCGACGGCAAGAACGAGGTTGATCTTAGCGGGAGCAACAAGCTTGACGTAGTTCACGTAGGTTCCTTTCTATTGAGACGTGGAGCGCAGTGCCGAGGCTTGCGTAGTCGAGGCGGCTGGTGCGGCCTGGGCGGCAACCCCATCGCCTGCTTCCGCAGTTGCAGCTTCCGCAGTTGCAGCTTCCGCAGTTGCAGCTTCCGCGGCCTGGGCGGCTTGAGCAGCCTGGACAGCTCCACGTTTTGCCTTCTTTCGTTCAGCGCGGCGACGAGCAAAGAAGTTTTGCAGCAATTGCGCCGACTCCTTAGCCAAAACGCCCGCCGTAATTTCAAACGAATGATTCAAACGACCATCATCGTGTATATGATACAGGCTTCCACACGCACCGGCCTTGGGATCAGCCGTAGCGTAAACACATCGAGATATTCGTGCTTGATGCATAAGCCCCGCACACATGATGCACGGCTCAAGTGTCACGTATACGGTACAGCCGGTTAAGCGCCAGGCATCAAGCATGCGCGAAGCCTCTTCCATAGCGAGAAATTCTGCGTGCGCCTTGGGATCCTTGTCGGTCTCGCGCCGATTATGCGCGCGAGCAATCACGCGACCCTCATACACCACAACAGCACCAATAGGAACTTCATCCTCGCGCTCAGCTTGGCGTGCTTCCTCGAGTGCAAGCTCCATAAAGGCAATGTCTGTTACCGTTGCGTCGTCGATCGTAATTGGGTTGCCAGCTGGAGCAGCATCACAGACTACCCTATCGGCAAGAGCTTGATTGAAAGTTGTCTCGCTGGCTACCCCATCGGCATTTGTATTGATATATGTTGGAGCGCTATCACACATCACATACTGCCTATACTGTCCTCGGTTGCGCGAATTCTTACGCAGAATCTCGTGCGAAATCTTTGCCGATCGCGCGTTGTATCGTCTACTATAGCGCACCTGTTGATTGCGTTTGTGACGTGATCGGAGAAATCTTTTCCCATGGGGCGTGCATTTATGGTATTCTAGGTGAGCACTCGGAGGAGTGGCAGAGTGGACGAATGCGGCGGTCTTGAAAACCGTTGACCCGAGAGGGTCCGTGGGTTCGAATCCTACCTCCTCCGCCAGTTGATTTTATGAACCGGCTCGGGTCATCGCGACTCGGCCGGTTTTCTTTTTGCTTTTACCTATTTAAGCCTAGGGAATTCCCCAGCTGCAAGAGCTCAATCGCTGAAATTATACTGGAATCTGATGTGGACGTGTTACGTTTATCACCATTATTAACACTCTTCCATTTTTTGAGCCACTTTTGACGAGATAAGACTTTTAGCGAGCCTGCCCTTGGAGCCAACCGTGAGTGAACACTGATTATCAAAGATTTCGTGACAAAACTTGGGTGGTTTGTGAGCCTTTGACCCCTTTCTTAGATGGCGATGGGGTTGCAAAGAAAAACAAACCCTCACTCAAAGTCCAATCTCGTCAAAAAGAGACAGATTTTAGCAAAATCCAAAGCCTACTCAATCTCCGAGAGTCCAACCCCTAAACGCGACCTCGTTAATCCTCGAATCTTACGATCCAGTTAGGCCTCGTTAGTCCTCAACCACAGGCTGCACTAGTCCTCGGGATAGAAACGTTCTTTGATGTAGTCGATGGGCATCTCACACCCAATCCACAGGCGCTCACCCATCGCAGCTTGCTGCAAGAACACATCAACCCCGTTAAGCACTTTGTTGCCATTAGCTTTGGCGCGTTTAATAAGCTCAGTCTCGCGGGGAACATATACCATGTCGGAAACAATGAGCTCAGGGGTCATCATATCCTCAGTCAACAAGCAACCCGGTTCATTAGGAGAACCAACACTTGTCGCATTCACCACAAGCGTCGACTCAGATAAAGATTGCTTAAGTGCTTGCGTATCTTCCAAACTATACAGTTCTATCTGAGCGTCAGTGCGTTCACGCAAGCGATCAATCAAATCTTGCGCAAGCGGATAAAACTCATCAATACGATTAAAAATGTCAATCTCGGCTACACCATCAAGGGCTGCTTGGGTAATAAGCGACGCTGCCGTTCCACCGGCACCTAATACGGTGATTTTCTTACCACGAATATTAATCCCATGAAGCACGAGCGTACGCATGAAAGAGGCGCCGTCTGCGTTATCCCCAAGCGATCGGCCATTTTGGATGACAACTGTGTTAACCGCGCCAGAAAGCTCAGCAACCTCAGAAATCTCATCAAGATACGGCACAATAAACGTCTTGCAAGGAGCAGTAATGTTATAACCGAGAAAACCCATAGCCTTCATGCCACGCACCACATCAAGCAGATTGACTGGTGTCACATCAAATGCAACATAGCGATAATCAAGCCCTTGCTCCTCAAATGATGCATTATGCACTGCCGGAGAATTTGAATAGCGCACCGGAGATCCAATTAAACCAATTAATCGTGTTGCCCCAGAAATTACTTGTGGGTTATCTTGCGAGTTATCTTGCTCCACCTTGTTCTCCTTACGCCTTATGCTTTAGCTCCGTAAAGGGCGTAATACTCATCGAGCGCTTGTTTGATAGCATCATCAATAACGATCTTGCCCTGGCACGGTTTGTTGTAGAGATACTCTTGGACCTCATGCATATCCACAATAGATGCGGTCGGGAACCCGTAAAGATCACTTACTTCATCGAGCGCGCATTTTGAGCCGCCCTTACCGACCTCACAACGATTCAGCGACACCATAAGACCCACAACTTCAACATCGGCCTGCGCCTTGATGAGCGGATAAGTCTCCTCAATTGATTTACCTGATGTGGTAACGTCTTCAACCATAATGACGCGGTCACCATCACGGAGGTCAGACCCGAGCAAAATACCCGTATCACCATGATCTTTAATCTCTTTGCGATTAGAACAATAGCGCGCTTCTTTGCCATAGAGCTCCTCAAGCGCCATGGTGGTGACAACAGAAAGCGGAATACCCTTGTAGGCAGGACCAAAAACAACATCAAAATCCAGACCGAATTTATCATAAATAGCCTGAGCATAATAAAGACCAAGGCGATGGAGCTGCTGGCCTGTTACATACGCGCCCGCATTCATAAAGAAAGGACTCTTGCGTCCTGACTTGAGCGTAAACTCACCAAACTTGAGTACCTGGCTTTCGACCATAAACTCAATAAACTCTTTTTTGTAGTCCTGCATGGGCGCCCCCAACGTAAATCGTGCAATCATATAGCACCCTATTATACAGGAGCGGTTGCTGCTAAGCGCGGCATTCAAAGCGTGTTTGTAGATTAGGTGTTTGTGGATTAATCCTCACTTTAATCCTCACTTGAGAAATATCATGTGTGGATTAGATGACAGACGTAATCTTTTTGTAGTAATTCAGGAGCAAGCATGCAACAATCTTACCGCTAGACGCTTACGATTATGAAATTGCCTTGCCTGACTTTGTTGCTGACTCGGTTGCCCAACTTGGTTATCTAACTCGGCCACAGCAATATGTGATGTTCCTCATCGTAAGAAAAGGTAAACACAGCAGTGCTTGCCTTTACCGCAGCATCATGTAGTGGTTAGACAGACAGGCGTATCCATGGTTTCAACAAAAGGACGTTACGCACTTCGAATGATGATTGACATCGCCAAGCAAGGCCCTGAAGTTCGATCATCTTTGCGAGAAGTTGCTGAACGTCAGCAGATCTCTATTAAATACCTTGAGCAACTTGCAAGCCCTATGGTTTCTTCTGGTCTTCTTAAAAGCATTCGTGGTCCACGCGGCGGATATCTTTTAGGAAAAGAAGCTGCTTGTATTACAGCAGCAGATATTGTTGCCGCCGCCGAAGGGGATCTCGCTCCCGTCGCTTGCCTTTTGAGTCAACCTAAAACCTGTCCCCGCAAAAAAGAGTGCGAAACAATTGGTTTTTGGTCTGGCTTACAAAACGTCATGACTGACTATATGACAGGCGTCACCCTTGCTGATCTTGTTAACGCTGACAATTCATAACGCCTCCTCTCCTGCGAACCCTCAACTCGTGCTCAATTAGTGCTAGACTCGTGTATAAGCTACGTAGCCACAAGCTTCGCAGCCACAAGCTACGCAACGCTATAGAGGCTACAACGCTATAGGCTCTAATACCAAATCTAGAGGGACGATCACCCACCATGGCAGATAAAAAAGAAAAGCCCGTCATTATCAAACTCCCGCCTTTCGAAGATACTCACTTTCCTCATGAGCCGGAGTTTTTGTTTGCTAAACACACCAGCCGCATTTTTTACGGCAATGCAGAAAACTTTGCAAAATTGAGCAAGCTTGAGGCTAATCGGCGCCACGGGTATACCGTAATGGTCGAAGGAACTGATCTCTGGTTTCCCCTTGCGATAATCCGCGGTTCACAGCCTGGTCCTACGATTGTGATTACCGCAGGCATTCATGCTGCAGAGTATCCTGGCATCAAGGCTGCACTCGAGCTTTCATACGACTTGGATTTTTCTACTATTACCGGCACAGTCATCATTGTAGCTATGGCTAACGCCGCCGGTTTTTGGCGCCGCAGCAATTCGATGATCCCTGGTTCCTATACCTCTACCGGAACAGACCAGAATTTAAATCGCATTTTCCCAGGAAACGCGCAAGGAAGTCCTGACGAACGCCTTGCTGCTGCCCTCTTTGCGCTCATAGAAACCGCCGACTATTACATTGATCTTCATTCAGGCGACTCCTACGAATCGCTCATTCCTCATGCCTATTTTTGCGCTATGCCAGCCGGGGGGGTTTTAGGCGATGCGACTCTGGGCGATGGGGCTCTGGGCGATGAGGCTGCCCCTACTTCGCGCGATAAGATCGATGCAGCGGACGCAACTAGCACAGCTGACACAATCAGCACAATTAGCTCCGAGCATCAGCAGGTATGCACCCAATCGCAAGAAATGGCCCATTGCGTAAAAGTCCCCTACCTTGTTCCCTTCTTTGGGTACCACGGTGGAACGGCCTACTCTGAAGCTTGCAAAGCGGGAATCCCTGGCATCCTGATCGAACGCGGCGGCATGGGACTATGTGAGCGCGTTGATGTCGACAACTTTAAAGCTGATGTAATGAACCTGCTCCGCAAGCTTGGTTGCATGCACGGCGTATTTGATACCTATGAGGATGCGCAAGAAATTTTGGCAACTCAGCACTTTGACACAGCCCATGTAACCGGCGTTTGGTCACCACGCTGCAAATCGGGCGATTCCGTCTATCCCAACCAAGTACTGGGCACTATTACTGATCCGTTTGGCAACACACTTGAGACCATTCTCGCTAAGGGCGAAGGCGTGATTTTGTACCAGACTGAATCGCTCAATATTATTGCGGGCGAGCTTGCTGCTGCCTACGCTGAAGAGTAATAGGTAGCTCCATAATAAATACCATAATAGAAACTCCATACTAGACGCGGTCGCCTTTCAACGGATCACTTTCTGCGGGTCACCTTTCAACGGATCACCTTTCTGCAGATTAGTTTCAACAGATTAGTTACACCGCTTAAAGCCTCCTGCATGTCAGCAATTACGCAGACTATAATTGCCCATAACGCTCTTGCCCATCCAAACTCGGCCGCGTTTTTATGTTTTACGCGAGGATGATGCGCGAGAATGACACGCGGGGATGGAAGAGCTCATCAACCAGACGGTACAAGCCCGAACGTCTATAAGCAAAACAAAGGATGCAATTATGGCAAGTTCTGAACAGCTCATCGCATTGGGAATAGATCTCGACGACACGCTTGACCGCTTTGGTGGTAATGCTGAATTTCTTGAAAAGATGCTTCACCTTTTTGTGCAAGGCGACACGGTTGATCGTATGGTTGAGGCATTCACCGCTCAAAACGCCGACGCTCTCGAGCGTACAAGCCATGCCATTAAAGGCTCCGCAGCCAACCTGGGATTCACTGAACTTTCTTCACGCGCATCCGATGTCTGTGAGTATGTTCGCGCCACGCACACTGCAGAAGTCCCTCAAGATATGATTGATTATGTTGTAGAAGGCTATAAGCGTATTTGCGATGGGGTTGCCGCACTCTAGCCAAAGGGTCGAACCATATACTCTCAAATCCAACCCGCATTCAGGGCAAGGCAAAGAATCTATATTAAAGTTTCAATAAATTCTTTATTCATGCTCATGAAGTCTGCAATGTTTGCATGATAAATACCGTTGCGTCGTTGAATGGGATCGTTTCGAGTTAATACGAACTTTGGATAATTATCTCGTTGCAATTCCAGGGGAGCATATTCTCTATCTTCTGTTTCTTTAGATGCAGCTATAGTCATTGACACTTGCACATATGCATACCCTTTATCGTGATTACGCATAATAAAATCGCATTCAAGTTTCCCAATGCGCCCTACACTAACACTGTAATCTTTGCTAAGAGCATACGAATACACGATGTTTTCTAATACTGGACCGTAATTTATTTTATTGTCGGCATTCAGCGCAAAATAAAAACTCAAATCCGCAAGGTAATACTTCTGTTCTCCACGGAGAGATTTACGAGATTTCGTATCAAATCGCGTACATCTGCGAATTATCTTCGCATCTTCAAGAATACGCAGGTACCTTGATAACGTCTCTCGCTTAAGTTTTATTCCCTGCTTTCCTAAATCCCTCAATATATTTGTAAGAGAAGTGGTCGCACCAAAATTATTAATAATATAGTTTTGAATTTGTGTAAAAAGAGATAAATCCCTAATGCGAACACGTCTTCGGATATCCTTTTCAATGATCTCATTAACAACAGACTGAACATAGGTTCGTTTATCTTGCATGCTGTCGTAATAAAGAGCCCGAGGAAAACCACCTTCAAGAATGTAAGAATCAAGCTCACGAGTTAAATCTGGATGAATCTGTTTACCTAAAAAACGCTTCATGTCACAATACTCTGCAAAAGTGAGCGTTTGTATTTCAAATTCAATATAGCGTCCCGTTAATTTCGTAGCGAGCTCCCCGGACAGTAAATAAGAATTCGACCCTGTGATAAAAATAGAAAAATCTCCCTCAGTGCGAAACCCATTCACGACCTCTTCAAAACCCTTAACATTTTGAATCTCGTCAATAAAGATATATTTTCGCCCAGGGATATCGACAAGAGGAGCAATGAGATTTTCCAACTGATCGCTTGTTTTGATAGATCTATAGCCACGTTTATCAAGATCAAGATAAAGGATGTTAGCTGAATCAACGCCCTTTGCCTCAATTTCTTGAAGCACGGATTTCATAAGACACGATTTGCCACAACGCCTTACACCCGTAATTACCTTTATAACTTCCTCATCATCATAGAAGCCGCGCATCTTTCTTAAATAATTTTCTCTTTTGAAGAGTTCCATCCAATTTCCTAATTTAAGGGGGTATTCATTAATGTTTCTATACTTTATACCCCTTTAAAATACTGCTAGAAGCAAATACATAAAAAGGAAACAATTTAACCTGTTTTAATTACTTTTTGTCGATAGATGCATGGTTTACAGCACTGTCTTTTGCACCGCTGCGATCCTTGCGATGCCTATGGCGCGGCGTGTAATGGTGCGCGAGCGCAAGTCCGAGCAGATTAAGCTTGATAATAAGAAAGCCTGAGAGCACCACAATAAAGATGACGATGGGGATTCTATAGACGGGCTCCATTACGGTGATCAAAACCGCACAAAGTGCTAGAGCAAATGTCCAACCCCACATAATTAAAACCGTGGTTCGTTGAGAAAAACCTGCGCGCAAGAGTTGGTGATGAATGTGACCCTTATCAGCCTCATCGATAGGTCTATGATTCAAAAGGCGCCTAATGATAGCAAATGCGGTATCGATAATAGGAACGCCCGCAGCCAAAATAGGAACAAGCAAAGAGATAAAGAGTGCCGAGCGCGCAACGGCGAATAGTGATATTACCCCCAGCGCAAAACCCAGCATCAGCGCTCCGGAATCCCCCATAAAGATGGAAGCCGGATAAAAGTTGGAACGCAAAAAACCCAAACACACCGCAATGATAATGATGCTCAAAACTGCCGCATCGGGCCTGCCCGTGATAATGGAAAACGCTAGGATGGTCGCGGCTGTGATAACCGTGATACCTGCTGCAAGACCGTCGAGTCCATCGATAAGATTAATAATGTTAGCAAACGCCACCAGATAAAAGACTGTAATAGGATACGCCCAAATACCAAACTCGATATAACCTGAACCAAACGGGTTGTGGATGCTCGAAAAAAGCACGCCCGAGGCAACCGCAATGACAGCCGCAATAGTCTGGCCGAAGAGCTTTGCCTTGGGAGAAAGCGTGCGCAGGTCATCAATGAAGCCGGTCGCGAAGATCACGAGAAACGCACCAAAAAGGCCCCAGTAATTGACCGGTGCTTCACCTGGCTCAGCCACAAAAGGCTCCCAGCCCCAACAGTTGATGCCAATGACCAACACTATAATGGCAGCAATAATGCCACCAAACATAGCAACGCCCCCGAGTCGAGGGATCGGGAGCATGTTCACACGGCGTGCGCTCGGGTAATCAATTGCATCAAGTTTGACAGCGAGCTTTTTAGTAAGCGGGATGAGTGCCATGGTAACCAGAATTGCTACGGCAAACAGCGTGCCATACTCAATCCAGTCCATGTTCACCTCGCTTTCTTATTGAAATTGCTGCATAGGAGTTAGCCAATTACATCATGGCTCGCCAATGCAGCAACTAGCCCAAAAATGACAGTAAAACCAACGTCTCATTATAGCGTTTCAGGTACAATCAAAGACATACTTACACCCAAGATATTGGGTTACACGAAATTGTTATCGCGCGAAAGGCACCCTTTGTCGCAACCACAGTCTGAAACACACAGCACCTCGCCAACGGGCACCTCGTTAGAGCGCACCGCACCCGAGCAGGGACCCGAGCCAACCACTCCGGCAATCTCTATTATCATTCCCGTTTACAATGTTGCCGATTGGCTCCCACGCGCCGTCGCATCACTCCAGTTGCAAACCTTTACTGACTGGGAGCTTTTCTTGGTAGACGATGGGTCGCCTGACAACTCCGGTGCCATCTGTGATTCCCTAGCCGCACTTGATGCAAACGAGTCTCCTACTGGCACATCGCGCATCACCGTGATCCATCAGGCAAATGCGGGTGCTGCTGCTGCGCGCAATGTGGCGTTACGCCAAGCACGCGGTGAATTTGTCTACTTCATGGATGGCGATGACTGGTGTGAGCCTGACATGCTCGAACATCTCTATCAGCGCGCCACAACCCATAACCTTGATCTTGTCGTGTCGGGCTTTTACATTGACACCTTCTATGGTGATGAATCCGAGGACTACTACGAGGAATTGCGCACTGCTCCCAATGTCGTATACGAGAGCGCTGATGATTTCCGCGTTCACGCCCATGAGCTTTTTGATGCGCAGCTACTCTACGCTCCCTGGAATAAACTCTACCGCCGCCGTTATCTCATAGACAACGGAGTCGAATTCCCTGAAACGTTCTGGGACGATCTTCCGTTTAACCTAGATGTCTTGCGTGATATTGATCGTATTGGCTGTCTGCCGGAGCGTCATTATCACTTCCTCCGTGCGCGCGCTGACGCGGAAAACACCAAATATCGCCCCGACATGTATGATAAGCGCGAGGAAGAGCACACATGGCTGCGAGACCTCTATGCTTACTGGTCTTATGATGGGTGGGATCCTGATACCGTTGCAGCGGTCGATGAGTTTTTATCTCGTCGTTATGCGGAACGCTTGGTTGGCTGCATTGAAAATATTACCAATGCAAGCTGCACGCTCTCATCAGCAGAAAAGCGTACCGCAATCAAAGACATGATCTCCACACCTCATGCACAGGCCGCCCTTGCGCTCGCGCACCCTCATTCAACCTATATGCGCGTTATGCTTGCTCCCCTCAAAGGCGGCAACGTGACACTCAGCATGATGGAAGGGTCAGTTATTTCCTGGGTGCGCTCCCATAACACCAATTTGTTCGCGCGCTTAAAAGCTAATCGCTAAAGGACTTCTATGGACACGCTCCCTACGGATACTCAACACACACCACAAATTTCGCTTTTAATCCCTATCTACAACGTTGAGTCGTATTTGGCAGAATGCCTCGATTCGGCGCTTGCACAAACGTTCACTGATATTGAGATTGTTTGTATTGACGATGGGTCAACTGACTCTTCCCCCGAGATTCTTGCCCGCTACGCGGCAAAGGATCCCCGTATCCGCATTATCACCAAAGCTAATTCCGGCTATGGCGATTCCATGAATCAAGGGCTTGCTGCAGCCCACGGTACCTATATTGCTATCCTCGAATCTGACGACATCTTTGAACCTGATGCGCTTGAGCATCTCTATGACCTTGCCACCAACAACAATGTCCCGGTAGCAAAGGCTGATTTTTGGCTCTACTGGTCAACGCCACACGGAGGCAAGCCGGCACCTTATCAGGAACAGTTTCATATCATTCCTGATGGATATCCGCTCAATACGCCGGTGAGCCCTATCGACTACCCGGAAATCTTTTATCAAAAACCCAGCATTTGGTCAGGACTCTACAAACGTGATTTTCTTAAGCAAAACGGCATCGCCTTTTTACCCACTCCTGGTGCAGCATACCAGGATGCCAGCTTTACCTTCAAGGTGTGGGCAAGTGCACCTGCAATTGCAGTAAGTACCAAACCAATACTGAACTATCGGCAAGATAACGAGCAATCATCCGTTAACTCACCGGGCAAAGTATATTGCGCGTGTGATGAGTATGCAGAAATGGAGCGATGGCTTTCCGAGCGCCCTGAACTTCGAGAGAAACTTGAAGGTGTCAAAGAGCGCATGAAGTTCGATACCTATATGTGGAACTACGATAGGCTGTCAGAGGAGCTGCGTACTGAGTTCTTAACTCGTGCTGCCGATGAATTCCGCACTGATCTTGCTGCGGGTGATGTCGATTTAAGCCTTTTTGAACCGTGGGCTGAAGCTGATCTGCGCGCACTCTTGGATTCTCCTGACGACTTTCAAGCCGTACGCGCAAAGTATGCCAAGACAGGCAAACTTAATACCTTCAAACACTACTATCGACTGGGTGGATTCCCCTTGATTGCTAAATTAGCAGTTTGGAAATTCAAGCACTAGCGCTTTGCAAATGTCTTGCTAGCTTTTGCGCTACTAGCGTTTTGCTTTAATTTTTTGCAGTGCACCTGAAGCTGATTGTTTTGCAGCATGAACGGTTTTACCTATAGCAAGAGCACCTGCAATAGATTTGTGTTTCAATGGCTGATACGCTGCATTCAAAAAGGGGCTTGAAGCGTGTGCATAAGGAATCAACTCGTTAAAAAGCTTACTCTCGTAGAGTGTTCCGACAAACGCCTTCTTGTCGCTCCCTAGCATATGCGCACGTGGATCATTATTGCGCTCAAGTGCTGAGATAATATAGCGAGCATAGAGCGATCCCAGTATTGCACGCGACTCATCGTTCCATAAACCCCATGCTTTTTGTTGATCAACCAAAAGCTGAATGCGGCGTTGGTGCAACTCAAAATAGCATGGCTCAAATTTATTGGTCAAATTACCCTGCTCGCGCTTGGCGTAGTGATAGAGCGGCTCACTTACCACGTTTACCGCCCGTGCGCACGAAAATGCTTCAACGTTGAATTCAAGATCTTCGATAAGCGGGTTGTTCTTAAACTTAAGTCTGTGTTCTTTGATAAATGCGAGATTATAAAACTTGTTCCACGCATACCCATAATGGATATTCTTTTCCCACGTTAACACCATAGGATGAAAGGCTTCTGGCGATTGGTATTCATGTGTTGCAGATGTTGCGGAAGGTATCGCAGAAGAACCCACAGAGGACTCCTCAGGAGGTTCCTTAGAGGATGAAATAGGAACAGGATAAGCAAGCGATTGGGTTATCTCCCCCGCCTCATTGTAGACATCTTCTGTATGCCCAAACAAAATAATCTGTGCGCGTTGCCGATCAAGCGACTCCGCCACCTTTTTCAAAAGCTGTGGTTCATACGTGTCATCAGGATCAAAGAAGGTAATATAGCGTCCCTTAGCAAAAGAGATCCCTGAATTGCGCGCCGCCGAAAGACCTTGGTTGTCCGCATGATGAATGATACGAATACGCGCATCCTGGTCTGCAAAATGCTGTGCAATTGCGACACTTTGATCAGGAGAAGCATCGTCAACTACGAGTACCTCGAAGTCAGAATACGTTTGATTCTGCAAACAGGTAAGCGCTTGAGCAATATAGGGCTCAACCCCATAGGTTGGCAAAATGATACTAAAAAGGGGTATGTGCGAAGACCTTTGCAGCGCGCCCATAATACTCCTCTATGCATCCCCTACGCGTCAGCCTTAAAAGCAGGATGCCCTTTATCCTTATCACTCAGGATGATCTTGGACTCATCAAAGACCTCATCGCCCTGCATTGCAGGCCAAACAATGCCAATCTCAGGGTCATTCCACATAAGGCCACCCTCGTCATTGGGATGGTAGATATCGTCACACTTGTAGCAAAATTCAGCTGTATCAGAAAGCACCAAGAAACCATGAGCAAACCCTCGTGGGATGAAAAATTGGCGTTTGTTTTCAGCTGAGAGAACCACGCCCTCCCACTTGCCATAGGTAGCAGAGCCAGGACGCAAATCAACCGCAACGTCAAAAACCTCACCCGATACCACGCGCACAAGTTTTGATTGAGGATGATTAATCTGGAAGTGTAAGCCGCGCAAAACACCTTTGACAGAGGATGATTGATTGTCCTGAACAAAGTCGACATCAATCCCGCCTGCAACAAAGTCAGGCTGCTTGTAGGTCTCCATGAAATAACCGCGGTCATCACCGTATGACTTCACATCAACAATCGTAACGCCCTCAATCGAGGTCTGCGTAAAGGTGAAGTTGCCTGATGTAATCTGATCTCCTGCTGCCATGACGTGTCCTATCATTGCGGTTGTTGCGATTTACTATAGCTTATTACGATTACTTTCAGAGATTACGTTATTCTTAAGCTCTCGTTACTGCCAATTACTAAAGTTCTGCTCTTTTGGAATACATGGTCTCATAGTAGTCCTGGTAGGCACCACTAGTAACATGCTCCACCCATTCTGGATGAGCAAGGTACCATTGGATGGTCTTCACAATACCATCTTCAAACTTGGTCTCGGGATACCACCCCAAATCAGCCTTGATCTTATCAGGGGCGATACCATAACGACGGTCATGTCCCTTGCGATCTTCAACGTAGGTAATCAGCGTCTCATTGATCTTAGGATCATCAACCGCTTTGCTCGCTTCTTCAATAATCTTTTTGACGATGAAAATGTTAGGGCGTTCATTATGTCCACCTACGTTGTAGACCTCGCCTATAACACCATCGTTGAGCACCATGTCGATCGCTTTGCAATGATCAGCCACAAAAAGCCAGTCGCGCACATTAAGCCCATCGCCATATACGGGAAGTTTTTCATGATGCAAAGCGTTGTTAATCATGAGCGGAATCAGCTTTTCGGGGAACTGATAAGGTCCGTAGTTGTTAGAGCAACGCGTAATATTGATGGGCATGCCATACGTGTCTCCATAAGCCTTCACAAACATATCGGCTGCTGCCTTGGAAGCCGAATAGGGTGAATGAGGATTGAGTGGCGTATCCTCACGGAAGAAGTTATCCGGCTCATCAAGGGAAAGAGATCCGTATACCTCGTCAGTTCCCACTTGCAAGAACTTATGGTTGCCAAACGTACCATCAGGCTCTTCCCAAGCATCTTTTGCCACATTCAGAAGCGTTACCGTTCCCATGACATTGGTGTCGGCAAAAACCTCAGGAGATTCAATAGAGCGATCAACGTGAGATTCAGCGGCAAAGTTTGCAACATAGTCGATATCGTATTGAGCAAAAAGCGCGGCCATTGCTTCTTTATCACGAATATCTGCTTGCACAAAAATATGACGAGGATCATCTTCTACACTTGCAAGATTCTCGAGATTGCCCGCATAGGTGAGCGCATCCACATTGATAATGCGGATATCTTTGCCCTCTGGAGCATCTTTGTATTTATCAAGCATATACAACACAAAGTTAGAACCAATAAAGCCGGCTCCACCTGTTACGAGATACGTTGTTGTCATATCAATCCTTATCTATATACGTGCTTTTGTTCTGCATACATACCGCATTTTATTCTGAGCACACAGTCCATTCGTTACATCCGCACCTTTGAACACAGCTTAGTTACCCAACTCGGGCAAACGCTCCAGATACGTTTCAAGCGCATCCTGCCAAGGACGCATTTCATTACCAATAGTCTCAGACAAATGCAGATTAGCCAAGCTAGAAAATGCGGGCCTATCCGCACTTGCGGGATTCTTTTGTTTATACTCCTCACTTGTGCAAGGAATAACTTCACATCCTGTATGAGCACCATACATGATAGCGGTAGCAAAATCTGACCACGAGCATGTGCCTTCATTGGTTACATGATAAATTCCATAGTTATCAGTAAGCGCCAGTTTTAAGATTTCATAAGCTAAATCATTTGCCGATGTGGGGTTGCCGAGCTGATCATGTACCACGGTAACGTGGTCATGGCTCTTTGCAAGGTTGAGCATAGTCTTTACAAAATTCTTGCCCACATAGCCATACAGCCAAGCCGTACGCACAATAAAATACTTGTCCATAGCTTTTTGCACTGCTTGCTCACCCGCAAGCTTAGTGCGACCGTAGGCGCTTAAGGGAGCAACCTCGTCCGATTCCACCCTATCACCCGGCTGATTGCCAGGAAAAACATAGTCTGTTGAAACTTGCACCAACTTAGCACCCGTTACTTGAGCGACACGTGCCAAGTTTTCAGGGCCTGTTGCATTAACCGTATATGCAAGATCTTCTTGAGCCTCACAGCCATCAACGTTAGTCATGGCCGCCCCATTAATGATGATGTCATAAGGTGCGCCATCAATACCAGCTGCAACAAAAGCCTCCACGGCATCTGCATCGATAATATCAAGTTCAGAGGCATCAGCATAGATCACCTGCGCATCCTGATAGACAGCAGGGATAGGACCAATTTCAGCATAACCACTCTCAATAAGACGCTTCAGTTCATTTCCCAATTGTCCAGAAGCACCCGTAACAAGAATACGCAAAACATGATCGTTAGATGTTAGGTCTCTAGATACTCCAGACACAGCCTAGTCACGCTCCTTATGAGGAACGATCTTGCCTTCAGCAACCTTCTTGAGGTGCTGGCCATATACTGATTTGCCATATTTTTGAGCAGCCTCTATAAGCTGTTCACGGGTAATCCAACCATTTTCGAATGCAGTTTCTTCAATAACAGAAACCGACAATCCCTGACTGCGTTCTACCGCACGAACAAACTCTGATGCCTCAAAAAGTGATTCCATGGTACCAGTATCAAGCCATGCATAGCCACGACCCAAGGTAACAACATTGAGCGTGCCGTCTTCAAGATACATTTGGTTAAGCGTGGTAATTTCAAGTTCCCCACGTGCAGAAGGCCTTACTTGTTTTGCAAAGTCACACACGCGGTTGTCGTAAAAATACAATCCTGTAACCGCATAATTTGATTTAGGGTGCTCAGGTTTCTCTTCAATAGAAATAGCGTTGTAGTTTTCATCAAACTCAACAACACCAAAGCGTTCTGGGTCATCGACATGATATCCAAATACCGTTGCGCCCTTAGATTCTTGAGCATCAGAAACAGCGCGACGCAAGTGGCGTTTCAAGCCATTACCGTAAAAGATGTTGTCGCCTAGGACGAGCGCACAAGAATCTCCGTCGATAAATTCCTCACCAATAATGAATGCCTGCGCCAAACCGTCAGGGGAAGGCTGCACCGCATACGAAAGATTAATGCCATATTGAGAGCCATCACCTAAAAGACGCTCAAAGTTAGGTAAGTCAGTCGGTGTTGAAATGATCAAAATATCACGAATGCCTGCCATCATAAGGACTGACAACGGATAATAAATCATAGGCTTATCGTAGACAGGCAAAAGCTGTTTACTGGTTACGGTAGTCAAAGGATACAGACGCGTGCCTGATCCACCTGCCAAAATAATGCCTTTCATACAACCTCCCTAAAGAGTTGATTTTTCTTTACTATTCTCATCACTTGATTCTTCAAGATGCTTAATATCATGCTTGGTTAAATTCTCAAGCAAAGCTAGACTTTGAACCAATGTTGTGATTTTACGTGACTGCTGGCTTACGATAATACTGAGCGATAGGCTTATCGCCAACAAAAAGAATATAGCAACTAAAAAAATGAAATTCGCTGGCGTCTCAAAACCAATAAGAGCCGATACTCTATATGGAATAATCGGAAAAACCGCACAAACAAAAATCGCAAGAATTAATCCCAGCCAGAGAAAGGAATACTTCATTGACAATCGCTTGTTTTTTACAAGACGAAGAATAACAATCATAAACACGATCGAAACAACAATAAGCATGAAACGCATTAACGACATATCACTCTTTGCTCCGTCCCATACCAACCAACAAAACAGCTAGCGTCACCTTAATCATATAGTAAATACTTGATAAAAACCTGATAGAAGACACGCCACCTTGACGCTCATGCATAACAACTTGAACTTCTTGAATATTAAGCTGCTTTTTTTTAGCAGCTACAATCGATTCTGGCTCTGGATAATCGGCGGGGTAATCATAGCTAAAAAGCTTCAACGCTTTTGGCCCTGTTGCTCTAAATCCTGAAGTTGGATCGGTAACTTTTAGACCGCATGAAAGCCGTATTGCTCCACAAAGCCATTTTATCCCCACGCGCCTCATAAATGTTGATTTGAAGCCTTCTTGCTCAATTAAAAATCTTGAACCGACAACCAAATCCGCACCATTCTCAATTTCACTTAATAATGTCGGAATATATTCGGCATCATGTTGTCCATCACCATCAAATTGAATATCGACATCATATCCATTTTCAAGCGCATATTTATGACCCGCTTGCACAGCACCTCCAATACCTAGATTCTCCTTCAAATCTAGATAATTGAGCCCATTTGCTTTGCATATCTCAGCGGTTGAGTCCGACGAGCCATCATTAATCACTACATAGTCATATCCTGCTTTAATAACAGAACCAACAGTTTTCAATAACGCATCTTGCTCGTTGTATGCCGGTATAATGACAAGCGCGCGCACTTTAGCCTTTCTTGTGTATACCTTTCTTGTGTATATAATCTTATTAAGTTTATCACCCAAACTCATAAGTTAGAATTCTTTTTATGAATAGATGTTTTTGTATCTGTTCGGCAAATTATTTACCGAACATTGGCGGAATAGAGAAATATACAGAGGCGCTTGCTCACGCTTTAGCCAATTTTGGCAATCACGTGATTATTATAACCAACAACACATTCAATCTTGCTGATCACGAATTTCTCTCTGAGCAAATTGAAATATATCGTCTTCCATGCTTCCCTTTAATTAATGGAAGACTACCTATACCAAAACGAAATCACGTATATAAAAAGCTCTTGCAGGAAATTAAAGAAAGGCCGATCGACTACATATCGATTAATGCTCGTTTTTACCCATTAACATTTGAATGCGTAAAATTAGCAGAGTCCTTGGGTATCAAACCTCTTGTAACTGATCATGGATCAGCCTATCTAACATTGGGCAATCCAATATTAGATAAAGCAGTCTCAAAATATGAAGATTTCATTACTTCAAGACTGATAAAACACGATATAGATTTCTATGGCGTTTCTCAACTGAGCGTGACTTGGTTAAAGCATTTTGGGATTGACGCGTGCGGAGTCCTCAACAACTCTATAGATGCAGTTGAATTTAGAAATAGCAGTAACAGTATCATGTGGAAGAATAAACTCAACCTCCCAAAAAATTCAATACTCGTAGTGTTTACGGGACGATTAATACCAGAAAAGGGCATTACAGCATTACTGAATACCGCAAAAGCATTGAATAATAGAAAGGATATTCATTTTGCTATTGCAGGTGACGGTCCATTAAAAAACGAAATTCTAGAC
>UQML01000028.1 GCA_900542265.1 uncultured Eggerthella sp.
CGGTGTCATCATTGCTTTTTTGGCTATTACGCCTGTGCAGATCAATATTGACCCAGAACTTTTCCTGGTACTTTTTATTGCGCCGCTTTTGTTTAGTGATGCGATGGAGTCAAATAAGCAAAACCTCTGGGAAAACAAAGGAGTTATTTTAGCCTTTGCGATTGGGCTTGTGCTTATCATTACCCTCTGTGTAGGCTTTACCTTGCATGCCATTGTTCCTTCAATTCCGCTTGCTGCTGCTTTTGCTCTTGGTGCTGCGCTTGGTCCTACTGATGCTGTTGCCGTTGCTTCACTGCGTAAAGAGGCGCAAGTGGACAAACGCGAGAATTCAATTCTGCAGGGTGAGTGCCTCTTAAACGATGCTTCCGGTGTTGTCTCGTTTCAGTTTGCTATTGCAGCTGCAGTTACCGGTGCCTTTTCATTATTGAATGCAACGGAGACCTTTGTTATTAGCTTTATTGGCGGCATTGCAGTGGGCGTTTTGCTTGCTATTGTGTTTCGCTTTGTTTCCAAAAAGATCTACGAACTTGGCTTAGATAATGTGACGTTTCATGTGTTATTTGAAGTATCTATGCCTTTTGTTGTTTTCTTGTTTTGTGAGACGATTCATGTTTCTGGTATTTTGGGCGTTGTTGCCTGTGGTATTGTGTGGTCACTCTATTCTGAAACGCGTATTTCCCCGTACCAGTCTCGTTTGAATATCGCTCTGTCTAGTGTGTGGAAAGTCATTGGCTTTACCTTAAATGGCATTGTATTTGTGTTGTTGGGCATGCAGCTGCCTATGGCTATGCAATCAACCTGGGATGATGTCTATATCAATAATTTTGTTTTGCTTGGCTTAATCTTGCTGATCACTGTGGTGATTGTTGGCTTGCGTTTCTTGTTCTCGCTTTTGATGGTGCGCATCACTCGTGATCCTGATACCAATGCGCGCGGAAAGCTTAATAAAGAATCAGTACGCAAGGCACTCATTATGACCGTTGGTGGTCCAAAAGGTGCTATTACGCTTTCCATTATTTTCTCAATTCCTTTTTTGCTTTCTGATGGGACCATGTTCCCGCAGCGTTCACTGATTATCTTCATTGCATCCGGTGTTATTCTTTGCACGCTTTTGCTGGCAAACTTTTTGCTTCCTATTCTTGCTCCGCGCTCTGAACAAGATGAAGAAGAGGAAGAAGAGTTTACCCTTACCAAAATTGAGATATTGCGCACCGTTATTGAACGCTTGATGCTTGATGAAGACACTGCTAACGCGCGTGAGACAAAAGCGGTTGTTGAGCGTCTCGATAAACGTATTCGTTCAATGCGTGATACGGTTGAGGTTGACCAATCGGCATTTAATAACATCCGTATTGAAGTTATTGATTATCAAACGGCTCATTTGATTGAAGCGGTAGAGCATAAGGAAGTGGATTCATTTGCTTGCTTTACCTATATGCGTCGCATCATGCAGCAAAAAGCACGTCTTAATCAGGATAAGAAAACATCTCATCGTATTGTTGCTTATTGGCATACGCTAAAGATTTTGTTTGTGGCATCAGGGCGAAAAGTGCTCGCTTTCTTCTCTAAAAATAAGGACGAGAATGCCCTTGAGATGCGTCAAGTACGTATTTTGTCTGAAGAATACGCTATTCAGTTCTTGCAGAGTCTCGTTAATAATCCCCAGTATCCTTCCGAGGTCGTTGCGAAACTTTTGATTGGGCATGAACGAACCTTAGCAATGCTTGATCCTGAAAAGACAACGCCGGGTGTCTATGATCGCTTGCAATCACTTGAACTTGAAAACGTACAGCGACGCGCCTTGACTATGGAAAATGAAGAAATTCAGGATTATTACGCAGCCGGTAGAATTACTCGTGCGCAAGCTAAAGCAATGCGTGACAATGTTGCTCTCATGATGATTGATCTCGAGGAGCATATCTAAAGTGGATTCGGCTGATATCTCTCAACCAAATAAACTTGATGAAATAAAAGCGCAGCTTGCTTCTGTTCCGACGCTTCCTGGCGTATATCTATGGAAGGATGCAGAAGGGAGCGTTATCTATGTTGGTAAAGCAAAACAGCTTCGTGCTCGCATGCGTCAATATGTCAACTATAGTGACACGCGAGAAAAGATACCGCTGCTTGTTTCTCAGATAGATTCATTTGAGTATATTGTTACGGAAAACGAGCACGAATCACTGGTGCTCGAGAAAAATCTTATCAAACAATACGCCCCCTATTTTAATGCGGATTTTAAGGATGATAAGAGTTATCCCTTTATCGCACTTACTAAAGGCGATGTGTTTCCTGCTATCAAATATACACGCGAAGCTCATAAGCCCCAAACACGCTATTTTGGCCCTTTTACTGACTCGCGTGCGGCGCGTGACCTTGTTGATATTACGCGCCGTATTGTTCCTTTGTGTGCTGCAAGTTGTGCTGAGTGGAGAAAGCTTACCCGCCAGCTTGAAGCCACTCCGTATGATGAATTAGCCCTGCCAACGCGCCCCTGTTTTGATGCTCATGTTGGATTAGGGCCAGGTGCGTGTTGTGGCGCTATTACGCCTGAGAAATATGCCGATATAGTGGCGCGCGCTGAGCGTTTTTTAGCAGGCAATCATGCTGAATTTTTGGCAGAGTTGCAAGATGAAATGCAGAAGGCGGCTGACGTGCTTGATTTTGAAAAAGCTCAGCGCATAAAAAGCCGCATCGACACTGTTACGGGACTTTCTAGTAAGCAGCATGTTGTCTCATCACGTCGTTTGTTCGCTGATGTGATAGGTGTTTATCGTGAAGAGACTATTGCCGGTATTACGGTACTAAACGTGCGTGAGGGTGCGGTCATCAACCAAAACGAATTTATCTTTAATAAAGGCAAAGACGTTTCGTTTGAAGAATTATTACGCATGTTTATCTTGCGCTATTACGATTCAACAGAATCTATTCCGCATGAACTCATTGTTTCAGAGGTTCCTGACGATGCTGCCATTATTGAAGAGTGGCTAACCGATAAGCTTGCTTCTGCCCATGGTGCAAAAGTACGTATGCATGTGGCACAAAAAGGGGAGAAGGCAGCATTGCAGGCTATGGCGGATAAAAATGCACGCCATGCGCTTTTGCGTTATAAGGTGCGCTCCTCCTATGATGATGAGCGGATTAATGCTGCTCTTTTACAGCTTGAGTCAGCACTTGCGCTTGATAAGCCGCCCCATCGTATAGAGTGCTTTGATATTTCAACGCTGCATGGTACGCATTCAGTTGCCTCAATGGTTGTATTTATTAATGGTAAGCCCGATAAATCACAGTATCGCCATTTTAAGATTCGTCTTGAAAGCGATGAAGCAAATGACTTTGCCATGATGAGTGAGGTATTCGAACGTCGTTACAATCATGAGAAAATGAAAGATGCAACATTTGCCTCCAAGCCGGATTTGATTATTGTTGATGGTGGCAAGCCGCAGCTTAATGCAGCGCTCTTACAGTTGGCTGATCTTGGTGCGGATGATATTCCCGTAGCTGGTCTTGCAAAGCGCGATGAGGAACTGTTCGTTCCTTGGCAAGAAGAAGGGCCGGTGGTATTACCAAGTGGATCGCCAAGTTTGTATTTAGTAAAACAAGTACGCGATGAGTCTCATCGTTTTGCTATTACGTTTCATAGGGAATTGAGACGTAAAGCTATGACCACCTCAATTCTTGACGAGGTAATAGGTCTTGGTCCTAAACGAAAGAAGAAATTACTGAAATACTTCGGATCATTTAGTGCTTTGCGCAGCGCAAGCTTAGAGGAAATCTTACAAGCTGGTGTAGTTCCTGAGCAGGTTGGACGTGATGTCTACGATCTTTTGCAAGAATATGCGACAATCAGTACCAAAGCATCTAAGCAAGTCATTGATGAGTAAGGTTGAGGGTTATGGCAGACTCAAAGGAAGCATCGGAATCAGAAAGCGTCGTAAATGCAACGGAGACCTCATCGTCTGCGCTAGAATCGACAGAAAAGCAAAGTCCTGATGTGGTGATTATCACAGGTATGAGTGGTGCGGGCAGGACAGAAGCAATGCATACCTTTGAGGATTTAGGGTATTTCTGCATTGATAATCTTCCTCCTGCGCTCATCATGAACATCATCTCTCTGGCAAATATCCCAGGACAAAATGAAGGGCTGCGCAAACTCGCTATCGTGTGTGATGCGCGTAACCAAGATATTTTTAGACAGCTTGTCGGAGAGCTGGCTAATTTGGATGCAGCAGGTGTGAGCTATCGCATTATATTTTTAGATTCAACAGATGAAAAGCTCATCGCTCGTTACAAGGCAAGCCGGCGTCGTCATCCCTTATGTGAAGGCAATAGACGCTCAATCTCACAAGCCATTGCCTATGAGCGTGATATCACCCGTGATTTGCGTGATATGGCTGATTACCGTCTTGACACTTCTAATTTGACGCCGCGTCAGCTTCGTGAGGAACTCCGTCGTATTTATGCCAATACAACGGAAAAAGAAGAAATGAATGTTACGGTTTATTCGTTTGGTTTTAAGCATGGATCTCCGGCAGACGCTGACATTGTTATTGATGTGCGTTTTTTGCCTAATCCCTTTTATATTCCAGAATTGCGTGGTTTGACAGGGCTTGATGAGCCAGTATATGACTTTGTACTGGAGCGTAAAGAAACACAAGAGTTTTTGCAGGCATGGAAAACGCTTCTTGATTGTGTTATGCCAGGGTATGTGGCAGAAGGAAAACAGCATTTGGCCATTGGAGTGGGCTGCACGGGTGGACAGCATCGTAGTGTTGCGCTTGCTGAGCAAACAGGCAAGATGCTTTTGGACGGGGGTTACAACGTCACGGTGTCCCATCGCGATATCGCCCTTGCTGACAGAAGTGAGGCGGCGGCAAAATGAGCGAGTCTGGATTCATTTACAACCCTTCTCTTACGGCTACCTTCCAAGCAATTGGCACTCCCGCACCTAAAGATAGCGCCCATGATTACTCACGTTTAAAGGCGGTTGTCATTGGGGGAGGAACAGGTGCACCTGTATCCATTCGTACCCTTCTCAGTATGGGTATTCAGACGAGTGCTGTTGTCGCCATGGCAGATGATGGTGGTTCAACGGGTATTCTTCGTGAGGAAGCTCATGTGACGCCGCCAGGAGATATTCGTAAATGTTTGGCTGCCTTTGCGGCTGATCCGGATGATCCGCTCACCAAGGCATTTAAGTATCGCTTTGAGTTTGCACGCAATCATACGCTGGGAAATTTGATGCTCTCAGCGCTTGAAGAAGCAACAGGATCATTTCCTGAAGCTATTAAAATTTGTGGTCAACTGTTAGGCGCACGAGGACGTGTCTACCCATCGACTTTAAATAACGTAACACTCTGTGCAACAACGTGCGATGGACACCTTTTACGTGGGCAAGCTAAGGCATGTAAGTCGCAAACCGCGCTTGATTGCGTATGGCTTGAATCTCCTGACCAGTGTCTGCCGTACCGGCAAGCAATAGAGGCAATTGAACAAGCTGATTTGATTGTGCTCGGTCCTGGCTCGTTATTTACCTCCATTATCCCTAACTTGCTTGTGCCAGGAATTGCTGAGGCTATCGCGCATTCAAAAGGAGCAACGGTGTTTGTGTGCTCGCTTGCAGATCAGCAAGGGGAGACTTGGGGACTTTCTGCTGGTGAACATGCAGATGCGCTTTTTCGTCATGGCATGGAAGGAGCGCTTGACTATATGCTCATCCATTCGCCTGAACGTCCACGTGGGCGTCATGTTGCTAATGATGCATTTACGGCGGTCGCTGGAGAAGGAGCGCTCTACACCGATTCTCAAATTAAGCGCGATGGGCTTGACTTGCCAAATAGGGTTCGTCCTGTACGTATTTATGCTGATGACATTGATGCAATTCGCTCTCATGGTACTGTTGTTATGCTGCGCAATATGGTTGATCCATTACGTCCTACGTGGCATGATCCCTCTGCGCTCGCACAGGCTTTTGAAGGAGTGATTCATCTGTGTCGTTCACGACAGAAGTAAAAGATGAATTATCACGCGTTTTGCCAACATGCTCTCACTGCGATGCAGTGCAGCTTGCTGCGTTGATTCGCATAGAAGGTACGCTTCTCATGCAGGGTAGCGGTAAGTCGCGCTTAGAAATTGCTACTGATTCACCGCAAGTTGCTCGTTTCGTTATCAAGGCACTTCATGATCAGTTCAACTTAAAAACTGATTTAACGATGAGACGATCGGTGTTACATAAAACCCCTAACTGGCTTATTGAAGTACCCTATCAACCAGGATTGCTTGAAGCACTTGAAAAGTTGGGCGTTATGAATTCAGAAGGATTAGAGCGTGGCATTGACCCTGCGCTTGTCAAAAAGACGTGTTGTGCTGAAGCCTACTTGCGTGGCGTGTTTTTAGGGTCAGGCTTTATTTCTAATCCACGCGGTGATTTTCACTTTGAAATCACCGTTGAAAACGAGACCCTTGCTGAAGATGTTGCGCAATTAATGCGAGATCGCGGTATTAATGCCAAAGTGATGCATCGACGTAATTCTTATATTGTGTATTTAAAATCAGGAACGGCTATTACTAACTTTTTGGCTGCGGTAGGTGCGCATCAATGTGCGCTTAAAATGGAATCAGAGCGCGTGTTAAAATCGGTACGCAATGATGTAAATCGCCGCGTCAATGCTGAAATTGCTAATCAAGCAAAAACTGTTGATGCAGCAGTTGAGCAGATTAATACCATTCGAGAGGTACTTGATCATGTGGCATTAACTGACTTGCCGTTAGGGTTACAGGAGTTTATTAGGCTGCGTGTTCGTTATCCTGAAGCTACCCTTAAAGAATTGGGCGAACATGCAGACCCACCGCTTTCAAAATCAGCAATATATCATCGAGTACGCCGTTTGGAGCAAATGGCGCAGGAACTTACGTAAATCCGATGTGTTCTAATACTGCAAAAAGGGTATTTAGGGTATGATTAGGTCATTGTTGTAAAACGGGAAAGCAACGTGCTTTTCCTTGAAGCGTCACAAAAGGTGATGACTATTTGCCCTGACTAACGAGGGCATATACGAAAGGGGAATTATGGCAACCAAGGTTGGCATTAATGGCTTCGGACGTATTGGACGTCTCGTATTTCGCGCTATGGAGAATGATCCCGACGTAGAAGTTGTTGCAATCAATGATCCAGGCGATATTAATGCTATTGCTCATCTTCTCAAATATGATTCAGTGCATGGTCGTGTTTTTGATGACGTCCATGTTGATGGCGACTGCATCGTTGTAGATGGTCGCAGAGTAAAAGTTTATGGTGATCGTGATCCACTCAATATCCCTTGGGGTAAAGAGGGCGTTGATGTTGTTGTTGAATCAACTGGTCACTTCACTGATGCAAATGAAGCAAAGAAGCATATTGAGGCAGGTGCTAAAAAGGTTATCATTTCTGCTCCTGCAAAAAATGAAGACATCACCATTGTTATGGGTGTAAATGATGATCAATATGATCCCGAGAAGCACAACATTGTGTCTAATGCTTCTTGCACTACTAACTGTTTGGCTCCTTTTGCAAAGGTGTTGCTTGACAACTTTGGCATCAAGCGTGGTTATATGAATACCATTCATTCATATACTAATGACCAAAAGATCTTAGACTTACCTCACAAGGATCTACGTCGTGCACGTTCTGCGGCGCTCTCAATGATCCCGACCACTACGGGTGCAGCTCGAGCAGTATCTCTTGTTTTGCCTGAACTTAAGGGCAAACTTGATGGTTTTGCTACCCGTGTTCCTACTCCTGATGGTTCTATGGTTGATTTGACTGTCGAGCTTGAAAAGAACGTTACGATTGATGAGATCAATGCTGCTATGAAGGCTGCCGCTGAAGGCGAGCTTAATGGCATCCTTGAATACATTGAAGATCCTATTGTTTCAGCTGATATCTTAGGTGACGCTCATTCTTCTTTGTTTGATTCTGGTTTAACAATGGTATTAGGTGGAGAAGGCAACTTTGTTAAGTGTGTATCTTGGTATGACAATGAGTGGGGATATTCTAACCGCGTAAAGGATCTTGCTAAGATCATGCTTTAAAATGTGTCACAGCGCATGTTTTCATCGAGTATTACAGGCTGATCGCAAAAAAAAATGAATCAAAGATAAATTCTTGATATAACTAAGAGAGTTCCTTATCTGCCATACCTGGTATATAAAGGAACTCTCTTTTTTGACTAGGAGGTTGTCGTTTATGAGTGATATTAAAACCTACACTGATGCTGATGTTAAAGGCAAAAGAGTACTCACGCGTGTTGATTTCAACGTACCTCTCGATGGCGATAATGTCACCGACGACACACGCATTAAGGCTGCCCTGCCGACTATTAAGTACTTGATGGATAAAGGAGCAAGAGTTGTTCTTTGCTCACACTTAGGTCGTCCAGCGGGAACAGGGTATGAAGCAGAATACTCATTGGCTCCTGTAGCAAAGCATCTTGAAAAGATTTTAGGAACAAGCGTTGCGTTTGCAGCCGACACTATTGGGGATGCAGCAAAAGATGTGGTTAATAGCTTGACAGATGGTCAAGTAGCTCTGTTGGAAAATCTTCGTTTTGATGCACGTGAGAAGAAAAATGACCCTGAGTTTGCGCGTGAGCTTGCAAGTATGGGTGATGTGTATGTCAATGATGCGTTTGGTGCAGCACATCGCGCACATGCTTCTACGGCTGGTGTTGCAGAGTATCTTCCATCTTATGCAGGCGCGCTAATGACAAAAGAAGTCGAGACACTCACCTCAATGCTTGATGACCCTCGTCGTCCTTTTGTTGCTATTTTAGGTGGCTCTAAAGTTTCTGATAAAGTTGCGGTTATTGATGCACTTATTGATAAATGCGACACCCTCATTATTGGTGGTGGAATGTGCTTCACGTTTTTGCGTGCGCAAGGATACGCTACTGGCACAAGCCTTATGGAAGAAGATTGGGTAGAGCGGGCAGCTGAAATGCTTAAAAAAGCTGAAGCAAAGGGTGTTTCAATACTTTTGCCGATCGATGTGGTTTGTGCGGATACCTTCTCAAATGAAGCTACAACAGTAACTGTTCCCGTAACTGACATTCCTGATGACATGATGGGTCTCGATATTGGTCCTATGACTGTGGTTCAATACGGCAATGCTATTGCTGATGCTAAGACGGTTTTTTGGAATGGACCTATGGGCGTTTTTGAAATGGATAACTTTGCAGCAGGTACTAAAGGCGTTGCTGTTGCAGTGGGTGCTAATGAACAGGCTACTACCGTAATTGGCGGCGGTGATTCGGTAGCTGCTGTTAACAAGTTTGGTTTGGCTGATCAGATGTCATTTATTTCAACGGGAGGCGGAGCTTCCATGGAACTCGTACAAGGGGAGAAGCTTCCTGGTGTAGAAGCTTTAAAGGAGGACTAATCATGCGCAAAAAACTTATCGCTGGAAATTGGAAGATGAACAAAGATATTCCAGAGACGGTTGCACTTACCCAACAACTTTGCAATTACTACAATCGCTCATGGGATGCCCTCGACGTTGTTATCTGCCCGCCTTCTGTTGATTTGAAGGCTGCTTGGACGGTTATTGATTTTGATAAAACCGACATTGAAGTGGGCGCTCAACATGTGTATTTCGAAAAAAGTGGCGCTTATACAGGCGAAATCTCAGTCGATATGATTAAAGAAATTGGTTGCACGTATTGTATCGTGGGTCACTCTGAGCGTCGTGAGCTCTTTGGCGCAACTGACGAGATTGTTAACTTGACTACTAAGGCTATTATCGCGGGTGGATTAGCTCCTATTATTTGTGTGGGTGAATCCTTGCACGTGCGCGATAAAGGCACCTATCCTGAGTTCATTAAGGCTCAGGTAAAGGCTGCGCTTGCAGGTGTTGATGTTGTTGAAATGAAAAACGTGGTCATTGCCTATGAGCCAATTTGGGCAATTGGCACGGGACGTACGGCAACTCCTGAACAAGCAGAAGAAGTGTGCGCATTGATTCGCGTGGTGGTAGGAGAGATGTATGGCGATGAGATTGCCAACAGCATGCGTGTCCTTTATGGTGGTTCGATGAATGCAGGCAATGCTGAAGGATTGCTCGCTCAGCCTGACATTGATGGCGGTCTTATTGGTGGTGCCTCTTTGCAGGCTGATTCATTCCGTCAACTGATTGAAATTGCTGCTGCGGCAAACTAAGTAGGTCTAACGCTACTATATGAAGGGTGTGATCAAAAAGGAGGATCGCACCCTTTCTTAGTAGAAACTAAGTAAGAGAAAAACTAAGCAATACAGTAAGGATGAGTACGGTATGAGTATCTCTTCTTTAAATCTTCCAGCGGCGCTCATTATCATGGACGGGTTTGGTCTTACTGACGCAGGTCCAGGAAATGCTATTAGTCTTGCTCATACGCCTGTGTTAGATAGCCTGTTTAAATCATGTTCGCATACGACCCTTGCCGCTTCAGGAAACCCTGTAGGATTGCCTGATGGGCAGATGGGAAATTCTGAAGTCGGACATTTGAATATTGGTGCCGGAAGAACCATTTTTCAGGAATTGACGCGTATTGACAATGCTTGTGCTGATAAATCTCTTGAGAGCAATCCTGTTTTAGTTGACGCTATGCAGTCAGTCATTAACGCGGATTCAACTTTGCATTTGATGGGTTTGCTTTCTGACGGAGGAGTACACTCTTCGAATGCTCATCTTTATGCTTTGCTTGATATGGCTGCAAACCTTGGGGTGCAACGTGTCCACATCCACTGCTTCATGGATGGACGCGATGTTCCTCCTGCGAGTGGTAAATCTTTTATTGCTGAGCTTGAAGACAAACTTGCAAGCCTGCCTAATACAACTAATGCACAAATTGCATCCATTTCAGGTCGTTATTATGCGATGGATAGAGATAACCGTTGGGAACGTGTTGAAAAAGCATGGGAAACGCTTTGGAATGCCGCAAATCTTACGGATGCGCTTCCGCAAGAGGCCATGCAAGCATCTTATGATGAGGGTGTGACTGACGAGTTTGTTGTCCCTGTTGCTCTGCTTGAAGATGGCATGAAGTCAGAAGATAGCATAATCTTTTTTAATTTCCGCCCTGATCGTGCGCGTGAGATTACGCGTGCACTGTGTGATGAAGCTTTTGACGACTTTGAGCGTCCGGGTTGGGTAAAACCTCATTTTGTGTGTTTGACCGAATACGATCCGACCATTCCTGCTCCCATCGCCTTTAAAAAAGAGTTTCCTGCACAGGTGCTTGCTGATGTCTTAGCGGATGCGGGTTTAAAGCAGTATCACATTGCGGAAACAGAAAAATATGCACACGTCACATTCTTTTTGAATGGTGGTATTGAGAAACCCAAACTCAACGAGCAGCGTGTATTGATCGCTTCTCCCAAAGTGGCTACCTATGATTTACAGCCGGAAATGAGTGAGCCTGAAGTTGCTCAAACATTGCATGATGCTATCGTGAGTGATGAGGCCGACGTCTATATTGTCAACTTTGCAAATTGCGATATGGTGGGACATACAGGCATTATTGGCGCGGCAAAAAATGCCGTTGAGGCAGTTGATGCAGGCGTTGGTCTTGTATTGGATGCAATTAAGCAAAAGGGCGGCATTGCACTTGTGACGGCGGATCACGGGAATGCTGATTGCATGCTTGCAGAAGATGGAACACCGTTTACTGCTCACACGACTAATGAAGTGCCGTTTATTTGTGTTGATTATCGCAATGGCGCGGATGGAAAGTATGCACTTAAGCAGGAGGTTGGTGCCTTGTCTAATATTGCGCCAACGCTCCTTGCTATGATTGGTCTAAATAAGCCAGAAGAAATGACTGCAGCATCGCTGCTCGAAATTAAGTAGAGGGTTGAAATAGTTCTCAGACTTTGGCATAATCTAGTATTTGTGAGCTCACAAGTTGTGAGTTTACCTACATTCGTACAAGACAAGGACTAACGTTGGATATCGTAGCCATAATTTTTTCTATTATCTTGATCATTTCCGGTGTCGGATTAGTGATTTTTATCCTCTTGCATTCTGGTAAAGGTACTGGCGTTGCTGACGCTATCGCAAGTACTCTCTATAACAACCAGACTGGTTCTGGCATTGTAGATAAAAACCTTGATCGCATTACTATTATTTTGGCCATCGTGTTTATTGTTTCACTGTTGGTTTTAATGCTGGTATATCCTCAAGGAACCATTCAACACTAGGTTTGATCATAATCTAAATTTTTTGCTTGCATCCTGCGCTATCTTTGATAATATATTCAGCGCTGCAAAACATGTCGGAGTGGTGGAACGGCAGACACGCTAGCTTGAGGTGCTAGTGCCCACTTATCGGGTGTGCGGGTTCAAATCCCGCCTCCGACACCAGTAAGAACTCAAAAGCCCTGCTAACGCGGGGCTTTTTTTATTGATGTAATGAGTTCTAACGATGAATGCTCTAAGGGAAAGCACGACAGATGAAGATTAAACCACTGGATTTATGTGTTTTGTGTGTCCTTGCAATGAAGAATGACATACTCGTTTAAATTATCATGTTTTCCATCTGCGTAGTAACGACTCGCCACTGAGACTGATGGCGGAAGCGCTGCAAGAAGCTCATCGATTTCTTCAGTGGTGTAACTGTGGCAATAGCGATATATTCCATCACTATGTTGCCAACCGAGAAAGAAATCATTTGCTTGCAATTGGGAAGTATCAATTGGATTATCGAGTGCGGTGGGATGCTCGTTTAACCACTGTATTGCATGTGCGTGTGCTTGGCGCGCTTTGTGCGCAAAACGCTCATCGTTTAAAAAGCTCCAAAATGAAAGGGCGATATAGCCATTCGGAGCAGTTTGTGCGATGAGATAAGCCAACACGTGTTCTCGCCAATCCTTGCGGGGAATATGGTGGAAGAATCCAAAACAGACGCTGAGATCTGCTAAGGGTAGGTCACACGGCGCTTTGTGAAGCTCATCGAGGATATCCCAGTGATAAAACGTAGTAGCCAGGGAGGCAGAAGGGGATAAAACTTCACGCGCAAACAACTCATCGCAAGAATCAACACACAGGGCTTTAAATACAGTGTGAGAATGCGATGAGGTTAAAAACTGCTCAAAACGCCCGTTTCCACAGGCTAGATCAAGAACGTTTAGTGACGAGCGATTCCAAAAGGAAGAAGGGATTTCTTCTACGAGACGCTTCCAGCCGTTCCAGGGAGCTTGTCGTGTTTGAGAAAAAGAATCATGAACTTGTGTGTAAAACGCATTGTTGAGCTTAACGAGAGTATGTGCCGTTTTATTATCCATGGTGTTATTGTACCCAAGGTTTGCTCTATGATGAGCATATGGAAGAACTACTGCTTGATATTATCACTCATTTAAAAGAAGATCCTGAGTCAGTTGACTTGGATAAATTTGTGCATGCTCACAACCGTGGTCGCACAGCAGATGAGCGTCCGTATTCTAAAAAGCGTTTGTCGGCGTTTTATTACAAAACGCGCCAAAATGATCCGGATAGGTGGACATCGTGGGGAATTGATCCTGAGACGGAGAAGCGCTTGATCGCTCTTTTGCAAGTGAAGCCTCGACGTAGTGCTTCTGGAGTGGCAACGATTACGGTTATGGCAAAACCATGGCCGTGTGGTAATCATTGCTTGTATTGTCCTAATGATATTCGTATGCCAAAAAGCTACTTGTCTGACGAACCGGTATGTCAGCGAGCAGAGCGCAATTGGTTTGATCCGTATCTGCAGGTAGTAGGAAGGTTGCGTGCGCTTAACCAAATGGGACACGTGACGGACAAGGTGGAAATCATCATCTTGGGAGGAACATGGTGTGATTATCCGCAGGATTATCAGCATTGGTTTGTGCGGGAGGTGTTCCGAGCGCTCAATGATTCAGAAGATGATACGGCAGAAGTAGTGGCAAAACGCATCCGGAGCGCGTATAAACAAACGGGTATGTTGTCGGATCGCGATGAGATTATTGCTCGGGTGGAACCTATTCAGGAGGCCATCAAGGCGCATGATCTTGACTATGATGCCGCATTTAAGCATGTTTATGCCAAAGATGAATCATGGTGCGCGCTGGCTCATCGCCAAAAGGCAAGTTGGGTAGACATTGAAGCTGAGCATACGCGTAATGTGAACGCAAAACATCGGGTGGTAGGTCTTGTTATGGAAACGAGGCCTGAAACCCTCAATTTTCAAACGCTCTATGATTTGCGACGGTTGGGTGCTACCAAAATTCAGATTGGTGTACAAAGCCTTGAGGAAGCGGTACTTGCGATCAATACGCGCAAAACATCTCTTGATGACATTAGACGTGCCTTTGTGTTGCTGCGTTTGTTTGGTTTTAAGATCCATGCCCACTTTATGGTTAATCTGCTGGGCGCAACGCCAGACGGTGATAAGGCTGATTTTTTGCGCTTTGTACGTGAACCTGACTATTTGCCTGATGAGATCAAACTCTATCCGTGTGCGCTTGTGGCAGGAACGGAGTTGTGTCTTGCGTATAATTCGGGCGATTGGGTTCCCTACACAGAAGAGACACTTCTTGAGGTGCTCGAAACCGACGTTGCCAATACGCCGCCCTATGTGCGTATCTCGCGTATGATTCGCGATATTTCTGCGCACGATATTGTTGCTGGCAATAAGAAAGCAAACTTGCGTCAGCTGGTAGAAGAGGATATGGTGCGTGATGAGCGCCCTATTCAAGAAATCAGAGCGCGTGAGATTTCAACAAGTGAGGTATCGCTTGAAGATTTAAAGCTTGATGAAGTGGTCTATCACACGAGTGCAAGCGAAGAATACTTTTTGCAGTGGATTACTCCTGGAAACAGAATTGCAGGTTTTTTGCGATTATCTCTTCCTCATCAGGATATGCTTGATGATTGGGAGACAAGCGCACATCAAGAGAATGTTGCGCTTCCTATAGAGCGTGGTCAAGCAATGATTCGAGAAGTGCATATCTATGGCTCCGCGGTATCAATTCATACGCTCGGGCGAGGAGTACAACACTTGGGATTGGGCCGCCGTGCTATTGAGCGCGCTTGTGCAATTGCACATGAGGCAGGATATAGCGCAATAAATGTTATTAGCGCAGTTGGCACCCGCGGTTATTATGAGAAGCTTGGATTTAAGCAACGTGGTCTCTATCATACTAAACCACTAACCAAGCTGCTAACAGAAGATGTGAGGGGAGAGGCACGTAACATACATGGCTGAAATTGCTTATACCAAACATCATTCGCGTATGGCACGCATTAAACGCGTGCTGGTGATTGTTCTCTTTTTGAACTTAGCCGTTGCGCTTGCCAAGTATGGATATGGCAGTATCATGCAGTCTGCTGCTATGCGCGCTGATGGGATACATTCCTTTTTTGATTCAGTAGGTAACGTTGTTGGTTTAATTGGTATCTCAATGGCAGCGCGTCCTGCTGATTCAAGTCACCCGTATGGTCACCATAAGTTTGAAACGTATGCTTCTCTCTTTATTGGTGCACTTTTAATTTTGGCCGCGGTTGAAGTTGGAAGTTCTGCCATTACTGACATCATCTCTCACGAGTCTTCAACTCATGTTACTGTTGCTTCGTATGGCGTGATGATAGCTACGCTCATCGTCAATATCTCAGTTACGATCTATGAACATCATTGTGCGAAAAAGCTTGGTTCAGAAATCTTGTCTGCCGACGCGTCACACACGCTTTCAGACGTTCTCGTGTCGCTTGGCGTCATTGTCGGCTTTATCCTTGTTCAACTTGGTTTTCCGCTTGCTGATCCTATTATGGCGCTCATTGTCATGTGCATGATTCTCTATACAGCTTTTGATGTGTTTAAAACAGCATCCTTTACGCTTGCTGATCACGCACGTGTTCCTGAGGATGAGGTAAAGCAACTCATTGAGTCAATTGACGGAATTCGTAATACTCATCGTATTCGTTCACGCGGTACTCAAGAAGAGGTATTCCTTGATCTTCACATCATTGTAGATCCGGAAATGACCGTAAAAGAAGCGCATGATCTTTGCGATGGGGTAGAGGAGTTAGTTAAAAAAGACTATCCCAGCGTCAAAGATGTGACGATTCACGTTGAGCCTGATGAGCGTGATCAGTGTTCTCGTAATAATTAGCTACAGTGGGGTTTGCCACAATATAGGAACGAAGCAACTCCAAATAGCGCACTGCCAGCATGCTTAATGGGTTTTGTTCATGATGGATGTAGCCGACTGTCATTTTCTCATCTGATTGAAGAGGGATAGCAACAATGCCGGTATTCATCTCTTCTGAAAGAACACCTGTTGAAATGGTATAGCCATTATGATGGGTTAAAAGATTAGAGAGTGTGCCTCTATCAGAGATGGCTATGGTTTGTTTATGGTTCAAATGAGAAAGTGGTTCTTCTGAGAAGAAGAATGAGTTTTCAATACCTTGTTCGAAAGAATAGCGTGGGTAGTCTTCCAGGTCATCAGGAACAATAAAGTCTTTTTGCGCAAGGGGATGATTTTCTCCTACAAAGACATGAGGGTTTGCTTGAAAGAGAGGGACAAATTCAAGACCGGCACTGGTAAATGTTTTAGTAAGGACGTTAGTGTTGTAGTTTGATAGATAAAGGATGCCTAATTCTGAACGGAAATTTTTGGTGTCTTCAATAATTTCACCGGTGCGTGTTTCTCTAAACTCAAAATCATATTCTTCTGCTTCAAATTCTTCGCAGAGTTCAATGAAGGCGCGGAGCGTGAATGCGTAATGCTGTGTTGAAATAGCAAAACGTCCACTTGCATTGTTTTTATTATCTGAATAGCGACGTTCAAGAAGGTCAACTTGCTCAACAACCTGGCGAGCATATCCTAAAAATTCAATACCGTCACTGGTGAGGGTAATTCCTCGATTGGTGCGGTTAAAAATAGCAATTCCCAGTTCCCGTTCTGTTTCTTTGATAGCACTTGAGAGGGAAGACTGAGATACAAACAAGTTTTGAGCAGCCGCGTTAATAGAGCCGCATTCAGCAACTTCAATAATGTATCTAAGTTGTTGTAAGGTTACTTCAGATCGCATGTGATCACCTTTCAACGTACATTTTTGAGAGCTGAAACAACATGCGCTTATAACCTTTATGCCTTTGCTACAAAAAAGACCGCCTGTATGAGGCGGCCTTGAAATTTAAATGGAGCGGACGACGGGGTTCGAACCCGCGACCCCAACCTTGGCAAGGTTGTGCTCTACCAGCTGAGCCACGTCCGCATGTTGTAGCAAAGTAAAATGGTGGGCGATACTGGGATCGAACCAGTGACCTCTACCGTGTCAAGGTAGCGCTCTCCCCCTGAGCTAACCGCCCTTGTATAAGGCAATTACTTTGTTCAGCGGTTGATTAGTATACTAGATTCATCCCCATCGTCAATAGATTTAGTCCAACAATTCTATTAGAAATATCCGTAATACGGTTTTTGTACCACGGCAGTATATGCCCACTTGATGAGCGTTATAAAGTCAAATACTGGAAGCCCGGTTGCTTGCTGGATTGTGCAGGCATATGGGGGGAGATCGCTACATTCAAGAAGAATTGCGCCAATATCAGGATTGTCCTTTTTGAGATCAATCGCGATTTTAGCAAGGTCTTGCGTGAGCTTTTTGTTATCAAGCTCGGATTTGCCCCAGCGGATGGGAGCAAAGCTTTCAAGCGAACCAACATCTTGAACGATGAGTTTGCCGAAATTGCCACCTACGCGCTCGATGACGGGAGGGGTGATATTGTCGCCACTTGCGGCAAATACGGCAATTTTTTGACTTTGCTTTAAGCCAAGTTGGATAAGAGGGAGTTGGCAAAGACTTGACATAAAAACAGGAATATCGACAGCATTAGCTACTTGCTCTTGAAAGTGAACAAAGTAGCCACAAGCTCCTACCAAGGCTCGTACACCTTCTGCTTCAAGCTCTTTGGCTGCAGCAACAATTTGATCCTCAAGTTCTGATGAGCCTTCGAAGAGTTGCTCAATTTCAAAGGTGACTTTTTTGTACAGCACGGGGAAGGGAAAGGTTGTTGCGTTAACCACATTGCCGGGAAGTTTGGGATAAACCAAATCCACGGCAATGATGCCTATTGCGTGACCTGAGGTGTAATGAGCCGGTACTGAATGTGTACCTTGAAGAGCAGACCCGTCGTCAATATATCCTTGCCAATGCACGATAGCATCGCCTCACTTTCACAATCTGTATGATTGAAAGCCTATCAGGTAAGCCTATCAGATAACGACGAAAATAACACTTTCGGATATGCTTGACGAGCACTCTCGGGTGTGCTTGCCAATGACCTATCACGACCTCAGCAGCAACCCACTAATAACTAGTTAACTCATTTGACGATAACCAGCTCCCTTGACCATCAAATGCGTTGTCTTATTATGTTTCTTGCTTTACAACACATATCTATGTCCCCCGGATAATCGAAAGGAAATCCAATCCATGACAAGCATTAAAAGTCTTACCAAGATTGCAGCAGTTGTCTTTGCAGCAGTTTTAGCTCTTTGTGTAACGCTTCTCAGCGGTTGCTCAAATGACTCTAAATCCGAAGACAAGACTATCACTATTGCTGCAGTTCCTACTCCTCATGCAGAAATCTTAAACGAGGTTGTTGCACCGGCTCTTAAGGACAAGGGTTATACCTTAGAGGTAAAAGAATTTACTGATTACGTTCAGCCTAACACCGTTACCGAAGAGGGCGAGGTTGATGCTAATTACTTCCAACATGGCCCTTACCTTGAAGATTTTAATGAGCAAAATGACACTCATTTAGTAAGTGTTGCTTCTGTCCACTATGAGCCTTTTGGACTTTACTCCACTAAGTATACTGATGTTGCTCAAATTCCTGATGGTGCAACCATTGCTGTACCTAACGACACAACCAATGAGGCACGTGCTCTTCTTTTGTTAGAGCAGGAGGGTCTTATTAAGCTCAATCCTGATGCTGGCGTAACCGCTACGATCAACGATATTGTTGAGAATCCTAAGAACTTGCAGATCCGTGAGCTTGAGGCTGCTGTTGTTCCAACCGTTATCGATGATGTTGACGCAGCTGCTGTAAACGCTAACTACGCACTTGAGGGTAACCTCATGGACAAGCAGATTGCGGTTGAGGACCCCAATGGTCTTGCTGCCCAGACCTACGCTAACTTGATTGTTGTTAAAGAAGGCAATGAGAATCTTGACAAAATTAAAGCTCTCGTAGAGGTAATTAATTCTGATGAGGTTCGTGATTACATCAATCAAAATTACAATGGAGCAGTAGTTCCTTCTTTCTAAGTTGAACTACTGAACAGCTTATTTGCTGACCTAAGAGCTCATTGGTATTTTGCCGATGGGCTCTTTTATTTCGTATCATATTGCCGGCATGCCATCGCCTTATGCCGCCTACCCTTAAAAACTCCCAAAAGCAGAAAGGTTTTCACGTTCGCAAAAATAAGGGTTGCGCAGGCTCTTTGATTTTGTATAATAGACAGGCACGCGGACGTGGCTCAGCTGGTAGAGCACAACCTTGCCAAGGTTGGGGTCGCGGGTTCGAACCCCGTCGTCCGCTCCATTCACAAAATAACCGACCCATTCGGATCGGTTTTTTTAATGGCGACGTGGCCAAGTGGTAAGGCAGAGGCCTGCAAAGCCTTTACCCCCGGTTCGAATCCGGGCGTCGCCTCCATAAATAATATAGAGCTCCCCCATGGGGAGCTTTTTTGATATTTATTCAATATTTTAAAACTTGTAGAAGATCAATAAACTGCAAAAAATAGAGCGCGAACGGAATGAATAGCTTTATATAAAAATAACCCCCAATTTTTGGGGGTTATTAAAACTATCAGACAAAAATGTATGAAGTTGTTTTATTAGCACTCGCAGTAGTTTGGCTCTACATAGTGGAGCTGACCATTGTGGCGGATGCACTCACGTGCGATGGTAATGCGCTGTACGGTAGGTGCGCCTTCTTCAAGCCACATAGCGCGAGAGTCGCGATACAAGCGCTCGGTAGGACCATAAGGAGAATCCTCAAAGTAACCGTCGCCACCGAAGATCTCGAGCATCTCATCAGCAACCAAGCGAGTTGAATCGATGGAGAAGAGCTTGCAGATAGCTGCTTTCTCGTCAATGTCATCATCAAATGGATTGTTGTCGAAGGTGTATGCAAAGTCATAAACCAAGCAACGAAGAGCATGAATCATCATCTGCATATTAGCAATCTTAACGCGGATTGCCTGACGATCGATAATAGGCTTGCCAAAAGTTACACGGTCATGAGCACGAGCGAGAGAAATCTCAAGCATGCGCTGGCACATACCAAGGTTAGAAGTTGCAATGTGTACACGAGATACGCTCAAGGAGTGAATTGCTACTTCCATGCCTTGTCCAACTTCGCCCAAGAGATACATTGGGTCGAGCTTTACGTTGGTCATCTTGATACCAGCATGACCAGCACCACGGCAACCCATCATGTGAGGCATAGGGATGAGTTCAAAGCCTGGGGTGTCTACTGGTACAAAGAATGCGGAAAGACGAGAGTCTTTAGGATCATCTGGATCAGTTACTGCAATGATATAGGTGAAGTCAGAGCAGTCAGTGTGAGAGATGAGCCATTTCTCACCATTGAGAATCCAGTTGCCATCCTCGTCCTGAACAGCAGTGGTGTGAATGTCAGCACCCGTGCCGCCAGTCTTTTCAGTAATAGCAAAGTTGCAGTAGATGGTCTTGTCCTGGAACTTGTCCATGTACATCTCTTTAAGCTCTGGCTTACCATAGTCATCAAGGATGCGCCAGTTCATATCTGCTGCATGATGGAGATGCATACGCATTCCGCCAGGTCCACGAGAGAACTCTTCCTGAACTTTCAAGATCTCAAGTTCGTTAAGATTCCATCCGCCGTACTCTTCAGGAAGATAGAAACGATACAAATCGTTCTTTTTTGCGAGTTCGTAGAACTCCTCTGGGAAGGTGTTTGTTACCTCAATCTCCTTCTGCATTTCCTCGAATGGTCCCTCTGCCAATTCGCGAATTTGCTTAAGGTAGGCTTCAAACATTTCGTCAGTGATAGTTGCTTTAGGGTTCATGTGGCCTCCTTGCTATTAGTAACTATCAACTCTTATTGAGTGCGCTCATTTTTAAGCGCAGTACTATTGTGCGAAATTAGAAGCTATATTTCCAGTTGGACACGGTTAAAACATATCTATTTTTTGAGAATCTCGCGATATTCATAATGTTTTAATAATGATAGTGAGAACTATATATCACCAAAAGTTATAGAACGAAAATACTACTTATAAGTTGCGATTGTATACTTTCTCCAAATAAGAAAAATATGCAGAAACTATGAAGGTAAAAGAGCAGATTATCGTAAGAAATTATGAATGAAAGATACGTACGACAACATAAGAGGCAGTGCTCGGAAGACCATCAATTGCATACATTTCAGATAGTGGGCAGGCTCCTATGCGCCAGGTAAGAGGTCCTTCAGCGCTTTGGATTTCGCCAATAAAATAGGTGTTGCCATGTTGGTCTACGCCTTGTGCGGTGACGGTAGCATTCCCAAGACCAAATTCGGTACGTGCCATCTCCACTGCTTCTTGATCAGTTGTGCTTGCAAAGCTTGCATATCGAATGCGGAGTTCGTAACCGCCTTGAACACGAAGGGTTAGTTGCCAACTACCATTTAAAAGGGTTGCAGCTTCACTTGCATTAAGCTTGTCAATACCTTGACTATAGAGCGCACCAGCTGTGAGTAAGTCAACCCCATCGGGAAGTTTAATAACATCAAGTCCGCCTAACGATTTCTGTTCAGAAGAGGTGGCGTTGTAGTATGAGATATGGTTTGAATCAAGGTAAGAGACGATATCGTCAGCAGAGAGAAGAGCAATTTGCTCTGCTTGAGGAAAATCGTAGGCTTGTTCTTGCAGTGCTTCTTCAACTGGCGCCTGAGAAAAAGAGGTGGTATGAGTAAAAAGAGGAACGATTTTGAAGAATACAAAAAGACCTAAGGCAAGAGCAATTGCGGCCATCACGACAAGGAATGCTTTTTTGCGTGTAGACATGCCGGCTTTTTTGGCTAATGATTTTTGGTCAAGATAGGTTATGCGTCCCTCAGTTTCATAAAGGGGGTTAGCCGGTGATTGTTGAGGTTTCTGTGTCACGAGGTTAACCTCTCTTACTACTTTCAAACAAAACAGTTGCAGATTATCGAACTGTACTGATTATCTAGTGCAAGTATACGTATCATTAGGTATTGCTGAAAGAACATAGTAATACTGTAAGGTATTTGTGAGTCCATTTGAGGAACAACAATCGTGTTTGATCTAAGTATATTTACAACGCCAGAAGCATGGATTTCGTTTATTACGCTTTTATTTTTGGAGATTGTTCTGGGTGTGGACAATCTCGTCTTTATCGCTATTACAACTAACAGACTTCCAGTAGATCAACAGCACATTGGCCGCAAGCTTGGTTTGCTGGGTGCGCTCGTAATGCGTATTCTTTTCTTATGTTTTGCTTCATTTCTCGTGCATATGACTAACCCCATCGTTACCTTGCCATTTATTGTCCAAGATGGACAGCCTTTTGGATTGTCGGTGCGCGATATAGTGCTTTTCTTAGGTGGACTCTATTTGATTTATAAAGGCATCAAAGAACTGCATTCTGTTTTGTCACTTGAAGAAGAAAAGGATGCTCTCGAGGTACGCGAGGATAAGAAACACAAAATCACGTTGGTGCAAGCAATTGTTACTATCATGATTATGGATGTTGTTTTCTCGATCGATTCGGTTATTACCGCCGTGGGGCTTGCCAACCATTTAATCATCATGATTCTCGCTGTTATTATTGCTGTAATCTTGATGATGGTCTTTATCGATCCTATTTCGGACTTCATTAACCGCCATACCGAGATGAAGATTTTAGCACTCGTATTTATTATTGCTATTGGCGTGCTTCTTGTTCTTGATGGTGTTCATATCCATTCAAGTATCGAGATATTCGATATGCATGTTGAGAAGCTTATGGTTTATTTTGCGATGATATTCTCAATAATCCTAGAAGTCATTCAGATGAAGTACAACAAGAATCATACCGAGTGGGTTGCTGCTCAAAACTTAGCGGTGATGAGGTCAGCATCAATCAATCATCCCGCAGGGACGAGCGCAGAAGCAATTGATGTGCATGCAACGGACGCACTTCATGAAACTCATGGGGCTCATGAAGTGCGTGAAGCTCATGTTGTGGAGAGAACGCAAAAAAAATCTTAAGTTATTAGTCGACTTGGTCAGATTCAAGAATAGGTTTTGTTGTTGGCGTAGTTACTGGTATGTCAGTTGCAGGAATAATTTGCAGATCTTCGGTGAAGTGCTTGATGCATTCTTCGGAAACAATAAAGCGTGCTGCATTATGTAAGTTTCGCATGCGAATAGGAGTGGAAATAGTAGTGGGTTCACCATCGAATTCCACCAACATGGCAGGATTTGCTTCTATGGTGATATCGCGTCCGCGATAGACTTCAAGTGTATTAAGCTTTTTGCTTAAGTTACCCGTGTGGTCGACTACTTTTGCAAACAGAACAGGTAAAAGTTCAAGTGCGTTTTCAGTTTTGAGTACTACGACATCAAAAGCGCCATCTCTGGGTAGGTTGGCATCTGAAACCATCAAGTCAAATTGGATTTTTGAGAAGTTGGCTATGATCACACCAATACCATCAGTAATAACCGTTTTCCCATCAATAGTGACTGTCTCTTATACACATCTGACGCTGCCGACGAAC
>UQML01000029.1 GCA_900542265.1 uncultured Eggerthella sp.
ATCTACACCCTAGAGTTCGTCGGCAGCGTCAGATGTGTATAAGAGACAGCATGAACGTACGGGAACGATTTTGGGAGATCACGGATAAACCGATACAATAGAGAACAATATTTTCTTGAAAAAGTAATTTGTAACTATAAAGGTTTATCAATGTCTGAAGAACACAATCAACCACAAGATCAAAATCAACCTGCGGATGCTAACGGAGTAAATCCAGCAGCGGAGGAACCCGCCGCGAAAACAACACCCGATCAAGCCAGCACCTACACGCATGATGGGAATGCGTATGGTGAACCGGGCGTAATTCCGCCAGCTCCCGTGCCTTCTGCCCCTGTTCCACCAGCATCGCAAACTCCGGTACAACCGAATCCGGCGCAACCGCAACAATCGCAAGCTGCATCACAGCAGCAGCCTGTGCCACCAGCGCCGCAGCAATACTACGACCATAATGGCTATCCTGCTCCCGCTCCTGAGCAACAAGTGCCAGCAGATCAAGCGCCTGCTCAACCGCAGCAACCCCAAGAGCCGCAAGCTGCACCTCAGCAACCGGGTCAACCTTACCCTCCTCATCAGGGGCAGCCGTATCAACAAGGTCAACCTTACCAGCAGCCTGGTGCTGCTCCGTACGATCCTAACCAACAACAGCCTCAGCAAGGTTGGAATCAGCAGGGACAACCGTATCAGGGCGATCCGAATGATCTTAATGATCCCAATAACCCTAATAGTCCTTACAATCCCAACAATCCCAATAGCCCGTATGCGCAAGCGCCAGGTTGCTTAAGCTTTGGTGCTGGTTCGCAGGCAGGTGTTGGCTATGATCCAAACTTGAAGCTCACGACGCTTAACAAAGTCGTGTGGATTGTTATTGGCTTTGTTTGCAACTTCTTTGGTGTTTTGCTTGCATGGCTTTTTGGCATGATGATGCCTGCGCAAGTCCGCTACCAGATTGTGAAATATGCCTGCATCGGCTTCTTTATTGAGTTTGCCCTACTTCTGATCTTTGGCTATTTCGGTGGAGGAGAGATGGTCGGAAGCTTCATTTCTGGCGATGGAGGGGCAAGCACCGCAGCTCCATCTGGTGGGGAATCAGCTGGCTCTGGTGGCTCTGGTGGTTCTGGCTCGAGTGCTTGGGGATAGATGTACAGCAATGTCTCGTCTTATGGTGGCGTTTTGTAGTGGCAGCGCATAGCAAGAAGTATTCTTGCTATAAATGTTTACGATGCCGAAAAGAACTAGAAACAAACTATCCGTAGGCTAGTTTTACATAAACAAGCATTGCGTGAGATTGTGTGAGATACTTACAGTCGCCCGCATTGCTTTGATACTAAAGTAGGAGTTGCACGCCCGCGACTCAGCTAAAGGAGAACTTATGTCAAACGTCTCTGAAATCTATGGAAAGATGGTTTTTAATGACCATGTGATGAAGGAGCGCCTCCCATCTGAGACGTTCAAATCTCTGGCTAAGACTATCAAAGAAGGAAAGCCACTTGACATTGAGGTGGCAAATGTTGTTGCCCACGCCATGAAAGAGTGGGCAATCGAGAATGGGGCAACACACTACACACATTGGTTCCAGCCACTTTCGGGCATTACCTCAGAAAAGCATGATTCGTTCTTAAATCCGGTCGGAGACGGAACCGCTATCATGACCTTCTCTGGTAAAGAGCTCATCCAGGGCGAGCCCGATGCGTCATCATTTCCTTCAGGTGGTTTGCGTGCAACATTTGAAGCACGTGGTTATACGGCGTGGGATCCTACCTCATATGCATTCATTAAAGATGAGGTTCTTTGTATTCCTACCGCATTCTGCTCTTACACGGGCGAGGCACTTGATAAAAAGACGCCTCTGCTCCGCTCTATGAATGCAATTGATGAGCAAGCGCAGCGCGTTTTGCAACATTTTGGTGAGGGTGGCCACCGCGTTACTACAACGGTTGGTTCTGAGCAAGAGTACTTCTTGATTTCCGAGAAAGACTACGAGCAGCGTCAAGACTTAATCATGACAGGACGCACGCTCTTTGGTGCGCCTCCTAGCAAGGGTCAAGAACTTGAAGAGCATTACTTTGGCGCTATTCGTCCTACGGTAAATGAATTCATGAAAGAACTTGACGATGAGCTCTGGAAGCTTGGCGTCTCGGCAAAGACTAAGCATAATGAGGTAGCTCCTGCTCAGCATGAGTTAGCACCCATTTTCACGAATACCAACCGCGCCATTGATGAGAACTTGCTGACCATGGAGAAAATGCGCCTGCTTGCTTCTCACTACGGTCTCGCTTGCCTTTTGCATGAAAAGCCGTTTGAGGGAATTAATGGTAGCGGCAAGCATAACAACTGGTCGCTTTCTTACGACAAGGTCAATCTTCTTGACCCAGGCGATAATCCCATGGAGAACTTGCGTTTCTTGGTCTTTTTGACCGGCGTTATTGAAGCGGTTGATGAGTATCAAGAACTTTTGCGTATGTCAGTTGCTTCTGCTGGTAACGACCATCGTTTGGGTGCTAATGAGGCTCCTCCTGCTATTATTTCTATTTTCTTAGGCGATGAGCTTGGGGCGATTGTTGACGCTCTTGTCTCCGATGATGAGTATCACTCTGCTGAGGCTGTGTCTATGGACTTGGGTGTTGATGTTTTGCCTCAGTTCTTAAAGGATAATACGGATCGTAACCGCACAAGCCCGTTTGCCTTTACCGGTAACAAGTTTGAGTTCCGTATGCCAGGCTCCAACGTTAATCTTTCTGACTGCAACATGATCTTGAATACCGCTATGGCTAAGTCCTTGAAGGGTTTTGCTGATGCAATGGAGGGTCTTGAGGGAGCTGAGTTTGAACGTGAAGCTATCCGCTACATCAAGAAGACCTTGAAAGATCATCAGCGCATTATCTTTAACGGTAATGGCTATGCAGAAGACTGGGAGATCGAGGCAGAAAAGCGCGGTCTTGCTAATAATCGCAATACTGCTGAAGCACTGCCTTGTTTTGTAAGCCAAAAAGCAATTGATCTTTTTGAAGAGTTCAATGTTTTGACTGAACCTGAGATTCGCGCTCGCTACGAGATTAAGCTTGAGAAATACTCCAAGCTCTTAAACATTGAAGCACGCGTTATGATTCGCATGGCTCGTCGTACTTATTTACCGGCAATCTCTGATTACATGGCTGATCTCGCAAATAATATCTCTGCAGTTAAAGCAGTTATGCCTGATGAAGAGATGAAAGAGCATATGGCGCTCTTGAAAAAAATCACCCGTGGCGTTTCTGCAGCGGGTAAAGCAACACGAGAGCTTATGCGTTTGCATGATATGGCAGAAGCAATTGAGGATCCTCAAGAAGAGGCAAACTTCTATGCCAATGATGTCATTCCTGCAATGGAGGCATTGCGTAAAGAGATTGATGACCTCGAATGCGTTGTTGAGCGTAACTACTGGCCCGTTCCTACTTACAATGACATTCTCTTCTACGGCTAGGTCGCTGTAAGCGTACTGACGGTTGGTTGGCTGCCGACTCGCAGCTGACTAGTAGTTGTCTGACAGCCAGCTACTCGTAATTTGTTCTACTAAATGCAGTCTTTAAGTCCCACCAGACCTAAAGGCTGCATTTTTTTATTTCGGATGGCAGGTAAGCGTGCTTTACAAGTGAGAACAATCTCCTAATGCCGTCTTCTGCTTGCCGACCCTCTTTGCTTCTTACCATTCCTTGCTTGTAGGAGCTCCTTGCTTGCAGGTTTTTTCAATGTACGACACGCCTATATCAGTTTTGAACTAAGAAACGCCCGTTTTTGTAGGTTTTTGCAACATATGACATTTTTGTTGGCGATGCGCCAAAGAGCGCTGAGACAAGATAAAACTCAAGAAGCTTGATCATGACACTAAAGTCTTGGGTGATGACCAAATAGTGCGGACTGTAAGAATCAGAAGTACAAGAAACCCTTTCCGTACAGGAATCTATTGGTTCAAAAGAGAAGAATCTGTGTCATATGTCGAAAAAACCTGCAAAGGAGGCTTGAGTATAAACAGTTCTCCTTGCTCAGCACTAATGAGCAAGTGCATGGACTTGCTTCTGAAAAAGCTACTCAAAAGTGCACAAATATGCCTCGTGTAAATTTGATAGAACGCTATAGTAAAACAACGGTTGGGTAATGAAAGCGATGTAGGGAGTCGCTATTCTGTATTCTATAGACAAATTTCTATAAACAAGCGTTTCTTGATTCATGAGGAAAGGTGCACGGGCAATGGCATCAAACCCCGCTATCTCGCAGCAACTTGAATTAATTACAGAGCGGTTTGAGTTTTTTGAAAAAGCCTCATCGACTTTGTTTAAAAAATACGAGGCGGCAATTCATCAAATGGTGGCGCGCTTTGAGACGCTTGACGCTGACCTTGAATATCGTTTTAATCGCAATCCTATCCATCATATTGAGTCGCGTCTGAAGCGTCCGCGCAGTGTGTATGAAAAGCTCGAGCGTCAGGGGTATCCGCTGACTATTGAGGCCATGGAGAAGAATATCATGGACATCGCGGGAGTGCGCGTCATTTGCTCCTATATTGATGATGTTTATGCGCTTGAAAAGGTGCTTCTTTCGCAGGATGATCTGCAGCTTGTGCGACGCAAGGATTATGTGGCCAATCCGAAACCTAATGGGTATCGCTCACTCCATATTATTGTGAAAATCCCTGTGTACTTTTTGGATCGCAAGCAGTATGTGCCGGTAGAAATTCAGATGCGCACGCTAGCGATGGACTTTTGGGCGAGCCTCGAACACACCATTAAGTACAAGCGCAAAGACCATCAAGATGATGTTGCTATGTACAATGAGCTCAAGAGTTGTTCTGAGATTATTGAGGATGTTGAACGACGCATGCAGGCTATGATGCATGTCATCGAGACAAGTGACGTGGAAGAGGCGGCGCGCAAACGTCGCGAGCAAATGCGTGAGCAGGCGCTTGTTACCGAGCAGATGGAACTTGAACTGGGGGCGACCTCGCAGTTTTATAAAGTAGGCGATGGGAATCACGCTGCCGCACACGTTGCCGCGGCAGCACGTGCAGCTGCGCTTCAAGCAAGCCATGAGATCGAAGAGCGTGCGCGTCAAATGGAAAATGAACTAGACCAGCAAAATACTGCATTTAAAAATGCAGTATATGATGTGGTTCCTGGAACTACCGGTGCACGTTTGCCAAAAATCTAACAGCCGAGCGCAACCCATCGTCCCGTTATATCTTTTGCCTGCTTCTTTAAGCCTTCTTTTAACCTTCTTCTAACCACTCCACCCAATTGGAGTACAATTAGCAATTGCATGAGACCCGCTCCGAGACGAGCGGCATAGCAAAAGTATTGGAAAGGAAGCATTATGGCAGACTTACAGCCTGTTTCTTACATCTGGAAAAACGGCGAGATCATTCCTTGGGAAGACGCAACAACGCATGTTTTAACCCATGCACTTCACTACGGATCGGCTGTGTTTGAGGGCATTCGTTGCTATTATGACGAGGAGTCTGGTGACTCTGTTGTGTTCCGTCTGCAAGATCATATGGAGCGTTTGCATCGCAGCGCCAAGATGATCATGATGGATCTTCCTTATAGCGTTGATGAATTATGTCAGGCTACTGTTGATCTTATTAAGGCAAACGACATCAAGTCGTGCTACATTCGTCCGCTTGCTTACTATGGTTACGGTCAAATGGGTGTTGATCCAACGGGCGCTCCAACTGATGTAATCATTGCTGTTTGGCCTTGGGATGCTTACCTTGGTGAAGAGGCACTTGAGCGGGGCATTGATGTGGGAATTTCTTCTTGGCGTCAGCGTTCCTTTAATGCAATTCCGCCTGCCATCAAGTCAGCTGCATCATACTTGAACTCAATTCTTGCTAAACTTGAGGCTAAAAACCACGGTTATTCTGAGGCTATTATGCTTAACGAGAATGGCTACGTTACTGAGGGAACGGGCGAGAACTTGTTTGTTGTGCGCAATGGTATTCTCTCAACTCCTCCTCTGTCTGATGGTTTGCTTGAGGGTGTTACCCGTGATTCGGTGTTGACCATTGCTTGTGATTTGGACATTCCAGCACTCGAGGAGAGCTTGACCCGTGCTGACTTGTATATTGCAGACGAGGCTTTCATGACCGGTTCAGCTGCAGAGCTTACCCCTGTTCATTCTATTGATGACCGTGTGGTTGGTGATCGTGGTCCTATCACGACGCAGCTCCAGAAGCGCTACTTTGATGTGGCCTATGGTCGTGTACCTGAGTATGAAGAGTGGATTACGCGCATTAAATAAGCGTGCGATGTGAGCATGATGCTTATGCTGCATGCATGAGATATATGAGAGCCTTAACCGTTTGTTGGTTGAGGCTCTTTTCTTAAACCGCGAGAAGCTCCGCGGGTGAGCGGAGTAGGAGAGATATGAGCGATATTCGAACCCCTGAAGTGGATGCGTTACTAGAGGTATTTGCTCACGTAACCAATCCTGATGACATTTTCAAATTGTTTGAGGATTTGCTTACGGTGCGTGAGATCAAAGACACTTCGCAGCGTTTGGACGTGGCACGCATGCTGAAGGCAGGAAAATCATATACCGCCATCGAGCAGAAAACGGGCGCATCGGCAACGACTATCGCGCGCGTGTCGAAAGCGCTCAACTATGGCGCGGGTGGGTATGCCGTGGCGTTTGAAGCGCTTGATGAAGCGCTTGAGGGTCAGGAGTAGTAACGCATGGCAGCAGGAAAATCAGTAGGAGCGTTCCTCAAGAAAAAAGATGTCGAGATTTCTGTCCAGCGGTATTTAATTGATGCACTCTCAGCGATGGCGCAAGGTCTGTTTGCTTCTTTGTTGATGGGTACGATTCTTGCCACTATTGGCCAGCAGGCAGGCATCTCGCTCCTGGTCGAGATTGGTGACTTTGCTAAAGCGGCAGCCGGTCCTGCTATGGCAGTGGCAATTGGGTATGCGCTCAAAGCCCCATCACTCGTGTTGTTTTCACTGGTGGCGGTAGGTGCTGCGGCTAACACCCTGGGCGGCGCTGGTGGTCCATTGGCGGTACTTGTGGTGGCTATCATCGCGGCGGAGGTAGGTAAACTGGTGGCCGGTGAAACCAAAATTGATATTCTCGTGACACCCTTTGTCACCATCATGATTGGTTGCGTGTGCTCGTTTGCCTTTGCGCCAGGGATTGGCGCGGGTGCATCCTGGGTTGGCGGCATCATCATGTGGGCGACTGATTTGCAACCGTTCTTGATGGGTATTATTGTGTCGGTTGTCGTAGGAATTTGTTTGACGCTTCCTATCTCATCAGCGGCGATTTGTGCTGCCCTGTCTTTGACGGGTCTTGCGGGTGGCGCAGCGCTCGCGGGTTGTTGCGCGCAGATGGTGGGCTTTGCCGTCATGAGTTTTAAAGAAAATAAGTGGGGTGGCTTGATCTCACAAGGCATTGGCACGTCCATGCTCCAGATGGGCAACATCATCAAAAATCCCCGCATTTGGATTCCGCCTACCTTGGCTTCTGCCATCACTGGTCCCATCGCCACCTGTATTTTCCAACTTAAAATGAACGGTGCTGCCATTGCTTCAGGTATGGGTACCTGTGGATTTGTTGGTCCCATCGGTGTCTACACCGGCTGGATTAACGATATGGCCGCCGGTACCATGACTGCCATTACCGTGTTCGACTGGATCGGGCTGGTGCTCATCTGCTTCATTTTGCCCGCTATCCTGACCTGGATTTTTGGCATCTGGTTTAGGCGCATGGGCTGGATCAAACCAGGGGATCTCCTCCTCGAGTCCGTGGAAGCTGCGCTTGAAGCACAAGCTTCTGGCGAGGACGGTAAAGGCAATGGTTTTGGCGATGAGGGGGATGCGCTCACTCGTTCTTCCCAAGGTACTGCAGGCGCCCAAAGTCAGGGCGCTCAAGGTGCTCCGAAAGCGACGGCATAGCGATGGGCTTCACGGAGCGGCAAACGGAGATGTGCGATTCGCGCGCTATAGCGAGCAGCGCGCTCGGCACCAAGTTGGGTGTGTTGAACGCAAGGCTCGGCAGCAAGGCAAGCAGCAAGCTGGGTATGCTGGTTTGTGCGCTCATGCTCTGTGTGAGTATGCTAGGTGTGGTTGGCGGGCTAACCGCTTGCGCTCCCCATAGTGTTAGAACAACTGAGGGATACGCGCTGCTCGAAGAAGATAAGCTCTCCGTGATTGCTGCGCTCGATAATCCGCCCTATGAATACTATGAAGGTTCAACACCGACGGGTTATGGTGTTGCGGTGGTGCAAGAACTTGCTTCGCGTATGGGGCTGGAATGCCAGATCCGTAATTGCGATGCCTCCAATCATGAGGAAGGCGTTACCAAATGCCTAACCGCGCTTGAGGATGATACGGCCGATGTCGCGCTTGCATCCTTTACGGCACGCGCGCTTGAATCGGCAGATGTGGACTACACGCTTCCGTATTACGAAGCCAACCAGGCAATTCTTGTGAGAAATGACGATGAAGTTATTAAGCGCTCACAGCTTTCTGGTGATACCTACACTATGGGCGCGTTAGCAAACTCGCTTGCGTATACGTATGCATGCGTGAATGTATCAGAGAATGTAAAGACGTATCGCACGCTGGCGGATTGCGTTACTGCACTTTCTTCAGGAGAAATAGCCGCGCTCGTGCTTGATGCCAATCAAGCAGATCAGGTGCTTGCTGAACAGCAAGTAGCCGCAGTAGCGGGAGCGGCTGGAGACGCGGTGGCCGGAGCTGCGGCAGGGGAAGACTCCGCGGGAAAGCCAGTATTTAAAGAGTTGGAGAAAGCCATTACGGCTGATCGGTTTGTTTTAGCCGTGAGTCGCATCGACACGGGTCTTGCTGATGCCTTAAGCAAAGAGATTAAGGCCATGCAAGATGACGGAACGCTTGAGCGCATCGCCAAAGAATTCCTCTAACCAAAGAATACCTCTAAAAAATAAACCTAAAAATCAAAGGCCTGGGCGATGTCGCACGTCAGGCACAGGTCAGCCTGCTTGTCGAACGGGGTAGGCGTGTGATTGACGATGATCAGATGGTCGCCTGAGAAGTACTGCAAGAATCCCGCCGCAGGATAGACGGTGAGGCTTGTGCCGCCAACAATGAGGATGTCGGAGTGACCGATGGCTTCGACCGCTTTCTCAATCACATCCGGGTTAAGTGGCTCCTCATAGAGAACGACATCGGGACGAATTATCCCGTCGCAGAGCGAACAGCGCGGCACATCGGTAGTGGCCATGATATCGTCGAGAGAATAGGTTGCGCCACACTTCATGCAGTAATATTTGTGCGCTGATCCATGAAGCTCATAGACTTTTCTTGACCCCGCTTCTTGATGAAGTCCATCGATATTTTGTGTAACGACACCACGCACTTTGCCCTCATGCTCAAGTTGTACGAGTTTGATGTGCGCTTGATTAGGCTTAGCGTTTGGGAAGATCATCTTGGCGCGATAAAAATCATAAAACGCTTGCGGATGCTCCATGAAAAACGAGTGACTTACAATAACCTCGGGCTGGTACGGATATTGTTCATTAAAGATTCCTGTGGCACTTCTAAAATCCGGGATGCCTGAAGCTGTTGACACGCCTGCACCGCCAAAGAAGCAAATGCTTTCCGGTTTTGCTTTGTCGATGAGGTTGTGGAAGACCTCGAGATTGCGTTGTGTATCGTGCTCGTTTTGGCTGCTCATGGGATTCTCCTGATTGTTTTTAATGTGGATATATACAAAGCTTCAACGTGTATAAACAAACATCTTATAAACCTTACAAAATGATAGGTAAACCTCGCAAAATGTTAAAATCAACAAAATGATAGGTAAACCTCGCAAAATGTTAAAATCAACAAAATGATAGGTTAATTTATCGACAGAATTCCTTATGAGAAAGTCTTGTTAATAGAATAGATGAAGAAGGGCTGTAAAAATGTTCGAGCGGGATATCGTAACAACTTTGCAAAAACGTTTGTCTGAACCGAGAAAATTTATTCAAATTGTCGTAGGTCCAAGACAGACGGGAAAAAGTACTGCAGTCTATCAAGCGCTTGAAAAAATAAAGTCGCCCATAGTTCAATTCTCTTTTGATCGTCCGCGTGATCAGAATGCTAAACGCTTAGAAAAAGTTTGGGATGAAGCTCGTTTATTGTTGGTTGATTCTGATGAGGTGGTTTTGTCACTTGATGAAGTTCAGAAAGTCCCTGATTGGTCTTCAACTGTAAAATACTTATGGGATAACGACACGTTTAACAAAAGAAATATCAAGGTGATTTTAACGGGATCGTCTGCGCTCACCATTAAAAGCGGTATGGCGGAATCACTCAAAGGAAGATATGAGGAAATCCAATCAACCCAATGGACGTTTTCTGAATGCAGTGAAGCGTTTGGGTATTCATTAGATGATTTTTTGTTCTTCGGTGGCTATCCGGGATCTGCTCCGCTTATTGATGATGTGGATAGATGGTTTGCATATATGCATGACTCCATTATTGAACCAACATTAATGCAAGATGTTTTGGAAATGGAAACGGTTCGTAAGCCTGCGGTATTGCGTGCACTTTTTGAGATTGGTGCTGCATATTCGTCACAAGAAATATCTTACAGAAAATTGTTAGGTCAATTGGATGATAAGGGTAATACGGAGACGATTTCCTATTACTTAACCTTGCTGTCTCATGCGGGAATGTTGTCAGGATTAAAAAAATACGACAATAAACTCATTCGATCCAAAAGCAGTTCTCCAAGATTAATGGTGCATGATACTTCATTAATGACGGCAACGCTTGAGGTTTCTCCTGAAATATTAATGAAGGATAAAGCAACGAGGGGTCATTTAGTTGAAAGTGCTGTGGGGGCATATCTTATCGGACGCTCAATGGTGGATCGCTTCTCTCTTTATTGGTGGAGAGAACGAGATGCGGAGGTTGACTTCGTAATTACGAAAGGGAAGAAAGTAACGGCGCTTGAGGTTAAAAGTGGCCGCGTGAAAAACATTAAAGGGCTCGGTGTATTTGTTAGTAAGTTTCCAGGAACATACTCTATGGTTATAGGATCCGATACCTGCCCGCTTGATGAGTTCCTTTTAGGAAATGTTCCTTTGTTCCAGTAGTGGTTCATCGTCCGTTGGCCCCATCGCCATACTTATATTAAACAAAAACACCCCGCTCGTCGTGAACGGGGTGTTTGCGTGCCTTGCATGAAGTTCGCAGAATCTTCCATAGGTTCTTTGAGATATCCTGTAGAAGAATCGACCTACGTAAAAAGCGGCTTAGAACTGGGTAAACTTGTCTGCAGGGGTGAAGCAGATAGGGCACTTATCGAAGTCATCGCCCTTGTGGATGTAACCACAGATGGGGCAGAGATAGTAGTGCTCGTTGTCTGGGTTGTCGATATTGTTGTAAGCGTTCAGGTAGCGCTCTGCATGATATGCTTCAGCAAGCTTAGCGCGGGTGAAGACAAACTCAGCTTTGGTGTTACCCTCTTCTTGAGCCTTCTTGATGAAAGAAGGATACATATCAGAGGTTTCGTACATCTCACCATAAGCAGAAGAAATCAAGTCAAGGTCGAGCTCGGTGCCAGCTACGTAGTCAGCAACAGGCTTTGGCCACTCAGGATCAGCTTCCTGAACCAACTTATATTCCATGGCGATGTGAATCTGCTCTGCAGCAGAGGTTGCACGCCACAAACGAGCTAATTGCTCGTAGTCCTTTTGCTCAGCGAGCTCAGCGCATGCAGCATATTTTGCAGATGCACCCGTTTCACCGGTAACAGCAGCCTTAAGATTATCAAGTGAAGTGCCAACCTCAGTCTGAGCGTCAGCCACAATGTTGAAGTTGTGGGAGTTCTCAGCGGTAGGGAGGACATCGCGTACTTGTTGAGTCATGTTCTACCATCTCTCTTTCCATATAGTATTGAGTGATTATGAGATAGGGATATGATACTAAAAAGACTCCACCTATGGTGAAAACATTTTCAGATAAAGAGTTTATCTCGCAACTCTGTCATCATCTAGTTACCAAACTTGTGGTGAAATAGAAAACGATAAGCATAAACGATAAAAATCCAGCGGAAGAGAAGGTTGGTATGGAAAGAGACATTGCTTGGAAATCATTAACGGATGTACAAAATGAAGAACTTATAGCGGTGACGGATCAGTATCGCACCTTTATTTCAGAATGCAAGACAGAGCGTTTGTGTACGCGTCGCGCTGTTGAAATGGCGGAAGCTGCAGGATATAAAGATCTTACCGCGCTGCGCAACGACGCAGCTACTTTGAAGCCAGGCGACAAGGTATATGCCACCAATGCAGGTAAGGCAATTATGCTCGTTCAGCTTGGTGAGGATACGCTTGAGTCGGGTATGAATATTTTGGGTGCTCACATTGACTCGCCTCGCTTGGACATTAAGCAAAATCCCGTATATGAGTCGCATGACTTCGCGTTTTTGGACACGCATTATTACGGTGGTATTAAGGCCTATCAGTGGGTAACTATGCCCCTTGCCCTCTATGGAGTCGTAGCGCTGAAAGATGGCAGTGTCGTGGATATTTCTTTAGGCGATGGAGCCGATGATCCAGTGCTGGTCATTACCGACTTGTTGCCCCACTTAGGCGCTGAGCAAATGAAAAAGACTGGCGACTCGCTTATTGAAGGTGAGGCGCTCGATATCCTGGTTGGATCTAAGCCGTTGCTTGTTGAGGCTGACAAGGCAGAAGAGGCGGAAAAAGTAGCAAAGGCCGATGAGGCAACGTATGCGGATAAGCTTTATGCGATGGGCTTAAAAGAAGCGGTCAAAGCTCGCCTGCTTTCTATTCTGCATGAAACCTACGGTATTGAAGAAGAGGACTTCCTCTCAGCTGAGCTTGAGGTAGTTCCTGCAGGAGCGGCGCGTGATTGTGGCCTTGATCGCTCCATGGTTGTGGGCTACGGCCAAGATGACCGTGTTTGCGCATTCACCTCCCTTTTGGCTCAGCTCGATGTTGAGGCTCCCAAGCGTACATCTGTCACCATTCTTGTTGATAAAGAAGAAATTGGCTCCGTTGGCGCAACGGGTATGACAAGCGTATTCTTTGAAAATACCGTCGCTGAAATTATGGATATGGCAGGCGAGACAGGTAATTTGGCGCTGCGTCATGCGCTAGCAAATTCCTGCATGCTTTCCTCTGATGTTTCAGCTGCTTTTGACCCCGCCTACCCATCCGTGTTTGAGACCAAGAATACGGCCTTTGCAGGACGCGGTCTTGTGTTCAACAAGTTTACGGGTGCGCGTGGTAAGTCAGGCTCGAATGATGCCAACGCTGAATACATTGCAAAGCTCCGCCGCATTATGGATGATGCAGGCGTGAAATATCAGACGGCTGAGCTTGGTCGTGTTAATGCGGGTGGCGGCGGAACGATTGCTTACATTCCTGCAAAATATGGCATGGATGTTATTGACTCGGGTGTTGCGGTGCTCTCGATGCACTCTCCTTGGGAAGTGACCTCAAAAGTTGATATTTATGAGGCTTATTTGGGCTATAAAGCATTCTTGCGTGCTGAGTAAACCCCATCGCCAAATTGAAAGAACAGAACCCTTAAGTTGGTTCTATACTGATGACACCCAAAACGCGAGAAGACACGAGGAAGAAGATAGGAGTTACCCATGGCGTATATTTTTGATGAGCCGTCACGCACCTTTAACGAATACTTATTGGTACCGGGTTATTCTTCTGCGGAATGCACCCCTGATTCAGTTTCATTAGCAACGCCGTTGGTTAAGTTTAAGAAGGGCGAAGAGCCCTCCATTAAACTCTCAATTCCTATGGTTTCTGCCATCATGCAGGCGGTATCGGATGATGGAATGGCGGTCGCGCTTGCTCAAGAAGGCGGTTTGTCATTTATTTATGGTTCGCAGTCAGTTGAGTCACAAGCTGCTATGGTGCGCTCCGTTAAGGATCATAAAGCAGGCTTTGTTCGCTCCGACTCCAATCTTCCTCTTGATGCAACGTTGGCTGATGTGGTTGCGCTTAAAGAAAAGAGCGGCCACACCACAATGCCCGTTACCGAGGGAGGCCGTCCTCAGGGCAAATTGTTGGGCATCGTAACGGGACGTGATTATCGCTTGTCTCGTATGGATCTCTCCACTCCTGTTGCTGAGTTCATGACACCTGTAGAGAAGTTGATTACTGCTCCGGCTGACACCTCGCTCAAGGTAGCTAACGATATTATTTGGGATAACAAGCTCAATTCACTTCCTATTGTGGATAATGCGGGCAACTTGCTCTACATGGTATTCCGCAAGGACTATGAGTCCCATAAATCTAACCCTCATGAGCTACTCGACGACCACAAACGCTACTTGGTCGGCGCAGGTATCAATACGCGTGACTATGCTGAGCGTGTTCCTGCATTGGTTGAGGCTGGTGCTGACGTGTTGTGCATCGACTCATCTGAGGGCTTTTCTGAGTGGCAAAGTCGCACTATCGCTTGGATTCGTGATCATTACGGCGATTCCGTCAAGGTAGGCGCTGGCAACGTGGTCGATGGCGAGGGCTTCCGCTTCTTGGCGGAGGCTGGTGCTGACTTTATTAAAGTTGGTATTGGCGGCGGCTCCATTTGTATTACCCGTGAACAGAAGGGTATCGGCCGTGGTCAGGCAACTGCGCTTATTGACGTTGCTAAAGCACGCGATGAGTATTTCCGCGAGACGGGTATTTATATCCCCGTTTGTTCTGACGGTGGCATTGTTTATGACTATCACATGACCCTTGCCCTTGCTATGGGTGCTGACTTTTTGATGTTGGGTCGTTATTTTGCACGTTTTGATGAGTCTCCGACCAATAAAGTTAACGTCAACGGCAATTACATGAAAGAGTACTGGGGTGAAGGTTCAAGCCGCGCACGTAACTGGCAGCGCTATGACTTGGGTGGATCTAAGAAAGGTATGTCTTTTGAAGAGGGCGTTGATTCGTATGTTCCTTATGCGGGTTCTTTGAAAGATAACGTTGGGCTTACTCTTTCCAAGGTGAAGTCTACTATGTGTAACTGCGGTGCGCTTACTATCTCTGAGCTTCAGGAAAAGGCTAAGCTTACCGTTGTTTCTGCAACCTCTATTGTTGAGGGCGGCGCACATGATGTTCTCTTGAAGGATAAGACCCCTTACGTAAGTAATACCATTCGCTAGGAGCTGTGCGAAACGCGAGAAACGAGATGTGGCGCGCGATGCAAGCGTGGATGACGCAGTCTAGTCGTGCGCTGTTGGTGCGACTGATCTAGTCTAATAACATAGCGATCACGAGAGTGTGTAGAACTCAAGGGCAAGATCTACACACTCTTCTTTATTTTTAGGCCTGTTTTGGGAAAGTTTTGACGAGATCGAACTTATAGTGAGCCTGCATTCAGAGACAACTGCCAATCGCCAAGTGTTATCAGAGATTCCGTGACAAAACCGGCACCTTCTGTGAGGATTTTGTTCCTTTTTAGAAAGGCGATGGGGTTGCCAAGAAAACGCATCCTCACAGAAGGTCTCATCTCGTCAAAAAACGCTAAAAAATTGCAAAAAGTGTCTTGGATGGGTGTGAAGCATGCGAGAAGGGGGGCGCGAAGTGCGCGGGAAAGTTCGGATAAACCACGGACAGAACCGGCGTGAGACTCATAAGATGTACACATGGGTACAGACCAAGTGATGCAGTATGGGGGAGGTGCAGAACGAGCAACCCCATCGCCAAGAAAATGCTTGATAACCTGCGATTTTGTTCGTGGTGCGAGAAGAGGAAAGCGAGGTGGGAAGAGGGATTGAAAGGGATGCGGCGAGGCAAGAGGTGGAGATTTTGCGAAGCGATCGACCGCTGACGGGTGCCTAGATTTTGCGCTCAGCGGCCCCATCGCTATAATTAACGTCATGTCTGTAAAGGCAAAAATACAAGGTTCGGTAGCGCTTATGATGAGCGCTCTTTTAGTGTTGTCCTTAGGGATACCCTATGGTGCAACGCTCACGCCAGCTTACGCGGATGATTTAGCGGATGCTCAGGCGGCGCTGAATGCGGCATCGGCTGATCTTAACGCGGTGACCGCGGAGTATAATGCGCTGCAGGCTCAGGCATCAGAACTTGAGGGACAAATCTCGTCGGCAACTAACCAAGTTCTTGAAGCGCAGACAGCTATGCAAGAAGGGCAGAAGACGCTCGGTGATGCGTTATGCGCTTCCTATAAGAGCGACGCATCTATGTCGCTTGTTTCTATCTTTCTGAAGTCTGAAAACATGGCGGACTTCATGAAGAACATCCAGTATTACAGCTCAATTCAAGAAGCTCAGGCAGAAATCGTAGCTGAGCAGAAGAAGCTCAAAGATGAGCTTGAGGTTCGTTTGGCAGATCTTGATAACAAAAAGGATGCCCAGGAGGCACTTTTAAGTCAAGCTGCAGAAAAGCAAACTCAAGCACAGCAGATTGTTTCATCAGCTTCTGCCAAAGTTGCTAATATTGAATCAGAGCGTGCACGTGTTGCAGCTCTTCAGGCACAAGCTGCCGCTATGCAACAACAGCAACAACAGCAACAACAGCAAAACAACGATAAACCGCTCAACAATAACTGGAACACCGCTCCTGGTGGCGGCTCTAGTGGCTCAAATACGGGATCTGGTTCGAGTTCTTCTAACAGCAATACGAATAAGATTGATCCGCCTGCAGCGAGTGCAGGCGGGTGGCGTACGGGAACTGCTTCGGCCTATGGTGGCTCATCGGACAAAAATACACCCAACCCTGGTACTACTGCAACGGGCGCCATTTGTAATGATAATTCTATGGGTGTAGCAATTCCTATGTCTTGGAAGAACTATCGTTCTTACCTTGGTCGCAAAGTTGAGATTCGCTACGGCGGAAAAATAGTTGTGGCCACGGTCAATGATTGCGGTGGTATGGGTCATGGATCGCGCAGTCTTGACTTACAGCCTGGCGTCTTTAAACAATTTGGTTTTAGCACTTGTAAAGCATGGGGTCTACGCACTGTAGAATTCCGCTTCCTCTAAAATCTCACGCCTGCGCGTATATGCACGCGCGTAGCTGTCCAATTCGGTGTAAAATTCCCAAAGTATCTCTTTACGTTTTAGGAACTCGTATGAGTTTGTACTACTTATGGGTGAGTTACCTAACGCGTTCAAGAATCATAGGTAATAAATCGTGACGTTGCATGAATAAAGGACGGTCGGATGAAAGCATATAATCCTCATGAGATTGAGCCCCGCTTGCAAAAAGAGTGGGAGCAAGCTGAGTTATATCAGACCCAAAATCCCAAAGATTCTGATAAGCCAAAGCAATACGTGCTTGAGATGTTCCCTTATCCATCGGGCGACATTCATATGGGCCACGTTCGTAACTACACTTTTGGCGATGTTATCGCGCGCTATTACACCATGCGTGGTTATGACGTACTCCATCCCATGGGCTGGGATGCTTTTGGCTTGCCCGCAGAAAATGCGGCCATTAAACATCACTCTCATCCTGCGACGTGGACGTATCAAAATATTGAAACCCAAAAAGCAAGTTTTAAGCGTATGGGCTTTTCTTACGATTGGGACAGGACGGTCATTGCCTGTGATCCGGATTACTACAAATGGGGTCAGTGGATCTTCCTCAAATTCTGGGAGCGCGGTTTAGTTGAGCGCCGTAACTCTCCGGTCAATTGGTGCCCCAGCTGTGGAACCGTTCTTGCTAACGAGCAAGTTATTGAAGGCCGCTGTTGGCGCTGTGATTCTGAGGTTGAAAAGCGTGACCTCACCCAGTGGTACTACAAGATTACGGATTATGCGCAGGAGTTGCTTGATGATCTTGATCAGCTTAAAGGCTGGCCTGAGCGTGTCAAGCAGCAGCAAGCCAACTGGATTGGTCGTTCTGAGGGTGCTCAGGTTGACTTCATTTTATGCGATAAAGAAGGCAATGCGCCGGCTGACCCATCGCAAGATGATCTTATTACGGTATTCACTACCCGCGCTGATACGCTGTTTGGGTGTTCGTTTTTCGTGCTCGCTCCTGAATATGCTGAGCTCCCTCAGCTAGTAGCAGGTATGCCGCAAGAGGCTGAGGTGCTCGCGCTTGTTGAGGCCTCTAAGAAAGTGTCAGCTCTTGAGCGCGCTCAGGGAGATCGTGAGAAGCACGGCGTTTTCACCGGTCGCTATGTGGTTAATCCTATCAATAATGAGAAAGTACCTGTTTGGGTAGCTGACTATGTTGTTGCTGATTACGGCACCGGTGCGGTTATGGCAGTGCCTTGTGGAGATCAGCGCGACTTCGAGTTCGCCCGCAAATATGATTTACCTATCATCCCTATCATTTTGGGTGAGGATGATCCGCTTTATCCAGAACTCAAAGACGAGCAGGGTAGACGCATCATTAGCGTGGATTGGCCTGAGGCGTATGCTGCAGAAGGTGTTTTGGTCCAGTCCGGTCCCTACACCGGTATGGTTGGCGGTAAGCATTCTGAGGGTGAACAGGCGGTAGTCGAGGCTCTTGAGGAAATGGGCCGCGGCCGTCGTACGGTAGAATTTCGCTTGCGTGATTGGCTCATTTCGCGCCAGCGCTATTGGGGTAACCCTATTCCTGCAATTCATTGTGATGAGTGCGGTGTTGTGCCGGTACCTGTTGAGGACTTGCCGGTTTTGCTACCTGAGGATATTGACCTTTCTGCTGGTGAGACGCTTGCAACACATAAAGAATTTGTTGAGTGCACGTGTCCCAAGTGTGGCAAACCAGCGCGTCGTGAGACTGATACCATGGATACCTTTACCTGCTCAAGTTGGTATTACATGCGCTACACGGATCCGCACAACCAAAATCTTCCGTTTGATCCAGCGGCGGCTAATGCATGGATGCCGGTTGATCACTATATTGGCGGCATTGAGCACGCAATTTTACACCTGCTCTATTCGCGTTTCTTCACTAAGGTGCTGCGTGATGCTGGAATGCTTGATTTTGATGAGCCTTTTACTAACCTGCTTTGTCAGGGTATGGTGCTCGACGAGCACGGTGACGTTATGTCCAAGTCTAAAGGCAATGTTATTGCGCCTGAGGATATGATCGCTGAGTACGGTGCTGATGCGGTACGTGCCTACATTCTCTTTATGGCTCCTGCTGACAAAGAACTCCTTTGGAATGAGGATGGTCTTGCAGGTCTCTATAAGTTCTTGAATCGCGTTTGGCGCCAAATTAACGATCTGGCGGGCATGGCGGATGACAGTACGCTTTATCAGGCTGATGCGCAGACAGGTAAAGGTAATGGTAAAGGTAAAGATAAAGGTGGCGATGAGGCCGCCGGTCAAGCACTGGTAAAGAAGTTAGTGCGTGAGCGCCATCGCGTGGTGGAGAAAGTTCAGGATGACTTCGAACGCAACAATTTCAACACAGCTATTTCTGCCATCATGGAGCTTTCCAATGCGGCTGGTGATTACTTGCGTTGCTACTCTGTGGAAGAGCGCAAGGCGAATGTAGAACTTGCTGCTCTTGATACGGAAGTAGCTGAAGTATTGGTAAAACTTTTAGCTCCTATTGCTCCCCACTGGGCAGAAGAGTTGTGGCAGACTGTTCTCGGTCACGACTCCTTCCTGTACGAGCAGCCTTGGCCGACCTTTGATCCTGAAAAAATCAAAGAGGATGAGGTTGAGCTTGCGGTTCAAATTAATGGCAAGGTCAAAGCGCGTATTATGGTGGCTGCCAATGCTGAAGAGGATGCCATCAAGGCAGTTGCGTTTGATGCTGTTGCTCAACAAACTGAGGGCAAGAATATCGTAAAGACTATCGTGATTCCTGGTCGCTTAGTTAACATCGTCGTGAAATAGAGCATGAGTGGCTCCAACGTATAGACAACCACGAGCAAGCATGCAGCAAGCTTACACGAAACAAACGCAGCGCGGCGCCCGCAAGGGTGGCTGCGCTCGTGTTTTTAAGGTGTTCTTAGCGCTTTTTTTGATTGCAGGTTTGCTTGTGCTGCTCGGCACGTATGGAGCTGAGATGTGGGTACGTTCTAGTACTCAAGCAGATATTGAAACGGTCGATGAGGCTATCCAGACCGAAGAAGCGTTTGATGCGCAATGTATTGTTGTACTTGGTGCGGGCATCAATTTTAATGGCACCCCATCGACTATATTAAAAGACCGTCTCGATACCGCTATTGCACTCTATAAAGGCGGTGTTGCTCCTAAGATTATTATGAGTGGGGACAATACGCAGTCGAGCTACAACGAAGTAATGGCAATGACCAATTATGCCAAGAGTCAAGGCGTGCCTGCTGCTGACATTTTCTGTGACCATGCTGGTGTAAACACGTATGACTCGATGCATCGCTTAAAGACGGTGTTTTCCGTTAAGCGCTGCATTGTGGTGACGCAACAATATCATCTGTATCGTGCGCTCTATAACGCCAAGGGGTTAGGCATTGACGCGCGCGGTGTGGCGGCCGATGCGCATGAGTACGCTAACATGGATGAATACGAAGCGCGTGAATTCTTGGCGCGCATCAAGGATTTTTATCAGGTGATTACTAAGCCTAATCCAAACAAGCTTTCTGAGCCTGTGTCTCTTGATCAATCGGGTGAAGTAACGCAATGGTGGTAGCGTTGCAGACATGGTATGCCGCTATAGGGTAGATTAATTATTCAGCGATGGAGAACGTTGAATAGAGACGATTACTCATGAGTGGCGATGGGGCTATAACGTAGGCAAGTCAATTCGTTCGTACGATACAACCTCGCCCTTATCAACCACCATGATGCCGAGTCCCGGCAGAGAGCCGCCGCGCGGACGGGTGGGCGAGCCAGGATTAAGGTAGATTACACCGTTTGCCTCTAAGTATTTGGGCACGTGCGTGTGCCCGGTGATAACGACGCGCACGTCTTCAGGAATAGAACCCAAATCTTCAAACCGGTGCACCATCTTAAACCGCACGTCTTCAATCTTGGGACTTGCCACCGCATCAATACCGGGTCCCAGATCATAGCGGTCGCAATTTCCCCGTACCGCAATAGCGGGGGCAATGGAGTCGAGTTCCATGATGACTTGCTGTGTTTCACTATCACCAGCACATAAGATATAGTCGCATCCACGCAGGGCTTCGTGCGCTTCGTCCGAGAGATAGCGGTGGATATCAGAGATTATGCCGATGCGTTTCATGGGTGCGCACTCCTTATGTATAGCAAGGGGCGTGTTTGCTGCCTGTATGCCTAAACAAGAAACGCTCAGCAGATGCTGAGCGTTTACAAAATTTAAAAGTGGTGCGCCGTGAGGGAATCGAACCCGCGACCTTGGGATTAAAAGTCCCCTGCTCTACCAACTGAGCTAACGGCGCATAGCGTCTACCAATATTAGTCATCTTATGGCTTGTGGTCAAGAACTTACGACTTAAAAATCGACCAAATTAGAGGAAAATCCTAGCAAATCTTAAAGAATCTTTTACTTGTTCTTCGTTTGCATGCGTCCATATAGCGGATAATTCCCATAGAAAGAAAACATTTTTATTACAAAAATCTTGCTGTTTGCTACAAAAACAATGTATTGTTATTACAAACTCATCTTGAGTAATGATCGGGCGATTACAAGAGGGATGTGTCTAACATGAACACGCTAGCAAAACGCACTACGTTATTTGCCTTGGTTGTCTCTCTTCTCGTTTCGGTGTGCGTATTCGCACTGCCGCAGCAAGAAGCACATGCAGCTGGAACTCCTACGGCAACGCAGCAACAGGTCTGGAAAGAGACATTTGCAAAATTCAAATGGGCTGATACTGGATTAGAGGAATGGAATGGTGTGGTAGCCGGCGTTCAGCCAGCTAATGGAACCGGAACTGCCGCTGATCCCTATCTTGTTTCTAATGCAAATGAACTGCGTTGGTGTCTCGTTAACCAAAAGAACTGCAAGCTCGTTGCTGACATCGATCTAGGTGGTAAGTCTAGTAAGAACTGGAATAGTATTTCAATTAATCAGCCAATGACCTTTGATGGCGACGGTCATACCATTTACAACTTGTATTCACAAGGGTCTACGGCTGGCATTTTTGGCCTGATTGGAGCAGCAAACAATGCTTCCTTTGTAACCAAAAATGTCAATATGGAAGGTGCCTTTATTAAATGTGATGCTACAGGTGGATATGATCATTATGTTGCATCTTTTATTAGCAAGTTTAATGCGGGTTCCGTTGATAATTGTGTTGTTCGCAATGTTTACGTAAACGCTGGAGAAGGTACCATGAATGGAGCCTCGGGACTTTTTGCTCCTGATAACTCTGGCGGTACCGGTATAACTATTACCAATACTCATGCCATTAATGTAAATGTATATGGTGGCGGATGTGTCTCAGGGTTTATTGAAGGTCCTTGGGGAAGAGCCGCTAGCTTAACTATGGAGAATTGCTCTGCTACTGATGGTGTTGTTATTTCAACGGGTGGGCATTCTGGTGGATTTACCTCTTGTGTAGAAGTTACGGGTACCGCTTCCTATAAAAACTGCTTCATTAACGATGACGTATATGGCAATGTTCAAACTGGTGTTTTTGTAGGCGTAACTCATGCAGGTACCCATATTTTTAACAATTGTTATGCAGCAGGGAAAATTGAAGGCATTAATACAATTGGTGGCTTTTTTGGCTGTCCTTCGGGATCGGCTCGAGAGGAATTTAATAACTGCTATTCAACTTCTATGGTAGGCATGTCTAATGGCGGAACGTATATGGGAGGTTTTGCAGGCACAGCCGCAGCCTCATCGTATTTTACTAATTGTTATGCTGCAGGAGAAGTAGGAACGCTCAAGTCCGATATTGATGGAATGCCTCTGGATGATAATGGAGGAAGATTAACCAATCAATATGTGACTGGATTTGTTGGTAATGATGGCGGAACAAAAACCAACTGCTATTATGATCAACAGACAACTGGCATGTGTGATTTAGGCATAACTACTGGTGTCCAAGGGTTATTAACCAAGCGTTTATTCAGTCTTGATAAGTTGGGTAATGAATGGGTTACTTCAGCAGGTGGATATCCCGAGCTAAAGGTATTTGCTCAATCCGACAATGCGCATATACGAGCTTGTTCGACAGCCTCTGTGTGTACAGTATTGTTATGGGCAGATGAAAAATCTTATGATGAAGCGGTTGCTGCCAATAATAAAAGTCAGAAGCTTGACGCATATGATACCGTTCGAAAAATTCGTTATGTATTCCCTCTAACTAATAACGAGAATAGCAACAAGAGCAATTTTGATATTAAGTGGGAGGTCTATTTAGGAGATTCTCGCTATAACAATATTAGTCCTTTGGTCGATGGAGATGTTCCTATCATTACGCTTTCTGACGTGGGATCAA
>UQML01000030.1 GCA_900542265.1 uncultured Eggerthella sp.
CGAGATTGCCTCTTGTCTCGTGGGCTCGGAGATGTGTATAAGAGACAGCTGCTATGATTCTGTCATGAATGAGTCAATGATGCGCATTGCCCAAGAAAAAGGGCTTCTTGAATTTCATGCATATGATTTACGCGATTGGACTCATGATAAGCATCGCACCACTGATGATGAACCGTATGGGGGAGGTCAAGGGCTTGTTATGAAGTGCGAGCCGGTGTTTGAAGCATGTGATGAACTCTTTGCTTCTACTCAAACAAGGCCTTATGTTATTGCTATGTCACCGACGGGTGAACAGTTAAATGAGCAAATTACTCTTGAGTTAGCCAAGCAAGAACACCTCTTTTTCTTATGTGGTCACTACGAAGGATTTGATGAGCGCATTTATACGCTTGCAGATCGTGTTTTATCTATAGGTGACTATGTATTAACGAGTGGAGAGCTGGCATCTATGGTGGTTATTGATGCGGTTGTTCGCCGTATTGATGGGGTTTTGGGTGACGAGGCGTCCTGTGTAGATGAAAGCTTTCATGATGATCTTTTGGAATATCCTCAATACACTCGTCCTGCTACGTATCGTGGAATGCAGGTACCTGAGGTGTTACTAAGTGGACATCATGCGCGTATTGAGCAGTGGAGGCGCGAGCAAAGTTTATTACGCACCCAAGCACGGAGGCCTGATTTACTTAAAAAAGCTAACCTTACCGCCAAAGACAGAGATTTTCTCTCACGTGCGGCACTACCCAACGACATAACGTAAATTTAGTTTATGATACCTACATACTTTACCCCGTCTGTTGACTCTAGTTTGAGAAAGGAAGCATTGTGGATTCCGGCAAGCACGCCACGAACCATAATCCGAGTATTTTGAAGCGTTTCTTTGGCATTCTCATCATGATTGTTGTCGTTCTTGCGGCTACGTGGGGTATTCGTACGTATATTTTAGAACCCTTTCAGATCCCATCGGCATCTATGGAGCAAACCATTCAAACGGGGGATCGTGTTTTTGCAGAAAAGGTTACGTATCTTGCCGGGGAGCCACAACCGGGTGATATCGTGGTTTTTTCAGATCCACAAATCCCATCGCGTATCTTAATTAAGCGCGTTATTGCCACCGAAGGGCAGGTTATTGACTTTCAGGATGGCAAGGTTTTGATTGATGGGGTAGTACAAGATGAGCCTTATACTGATGGGGCTCCGACCTATCCCCTTACAACAGCAAGTAATGTCTCTCTTGCTTACCCGTATACCGTTCCGCAAGGTATGGTATGGGTAATGGGTGATAATCGTCTTAATTCAGCAGATTCGCGCTATTTTGGACCGATTAATGAATCAACGGTATTCGGTCGTGCTTTTGTGACCTATTGGCCACTGGATCATTTTGGACTTTTAGAGTAAGAGAAAAGGAGTGAGTGGTGGCGCAAACACAGCAGACACAACAAGCCTCGCAGGAAAATCCCTTAACCTTTCAAGAAATAATCCTTGCTTTGCAAACCTATTGGGCAGAGCAAGGGTGTGTTATTTTACAACCTTATGACAACGAAGTAGGTGCAGGTACTTTTCATACAGCAACCACTTTGCGCAGTTTAGGTCCTGATGCATGGCGCTGTGCGTATGTGCAGCCTTGCCGCAGACCTGCTGATGGTCGTTATGGTGAAAACCCTAATCGTATGCAGCATTATTATCAGTTCCAGGTTTTACTCAAGCCCTCGCCTGATAATGTGCAAGAACTCTACCTTAATTCTTTGCGCTCTATTGGTATTGAGGTAGAAGCGCATGATGTCCGTTTCGTTGAGGATGACTGGGAGAGCCCGACGCTTGGTGCATGGGGACTCGGTTGGGAAGTATGGCTCAACGGTATGGAAGTAACACAGTTTACGTACTTCCAGCAAGTGGGTGGTTTTGAATGCGATCCTGTTCCTTCAGAAATTACGTATGGTCTTGAGCGTTTGGCTATGTACATCCAAGGCGTTGATTCGGTCTATGACCTCGTCTGGTCACGGGGAGCGGATGGAAGTGTCTTTACTTATGGCGACGTATTTTTAGAAAACGAAAAGGAATTCTCGGCATACAACTTTGAAGTTGCTGATACTGATCTTTTGTTTGGCGAGTTTGATCGCTATGAGGCAGAATGCTTGCACACGCTTGAGGCAGGTCTGCCGCTTCCTGCTTATGATTATGTTTTGAAATGCTCCCATGCATTCAATTTGCTTGATGCGCGTGGCGTTATTTCTGCTACCGAGCGCATGGGTTACATTTTGCGTGTGCGCACTTTGGCAAAAGCGTGCTGTGCATCGTATTTAGAGCATGTTGTAGGAATTGATGTCACGGGAGAAGGGGAGTAAATACGTATGGCTGGAACAACACTTGCTTTTGAAATTGGAACAGAAGAAATTCCTGCGTTTGATCTTTCGGCTGCCATCAAACAGCTTAAAAAAGATGTTCCTGCATTGTTGGATGCAAAGCGTATTCCTCACGGGGATATTGAAGTATATGACACTCCGCGTCGCTTGATTGTTATCGTGTACGACATTCCTGAGTTTACTGAAGAGCAGTCCGAGGTATTTAAAGGCCCATCAGTAAAAATTGCCTTTGATGATAATAATGAACCCACTAAAGCGGCGCTCGGATTTGCTCGTGGGAAAGGCGCTGATATTGCTGATATCGTCGTTGAAGACGGCTACATTTATGTTAAGCGCACCATTGCTGCTCAATCAATCAAAGAGCTTTTACCTGATGTGCTTGATGAAATTATCCATGGTATTTCATGGCCTAAATCTCAGCGATGGGGAAGCGAACACGAAACATTTTCTCGTCCAGTACGTTGGCTGTTAGCGTTGTTGGGCGATGAGGTTATCGAGTACCATTACGCTAACCTTGAGACAAGTAATATGACACGGGGACACCGCTTCTTAGCACCAGGTCCTTTTGAGGTAGCAAACGCTGATGCATTACTTGAAACTTTGCGCAGTGCTTACCTCATTCCTTCTGAGAAAGAGCGTGAAGCAGTAATTCGTGAAGGCGTTGCTGCTATAGAAAAAGAGACTGGTTTGACAGCAGAGTTGCCTGCTAAAACACTTGTTGAAGTCATCAATCTTGCTGAGTATCCAACCGTTTTGTTGGGTACGTTTGATGAGGAGTTCTTGGCTGTTCCTGAAGAAATTATTGTTGATGCTATGTTGATGCATCAACGTTATTTCCCCTTGTATGATAAAAATGGTGCACTTACTAATCATTTTCTGGTTGTCTCAAATGGCGATCCTGCTTGCGCACAGACTATCATTGAGGGCAATGAGCGTGTAGTGCGTGCACGTCTTTATGATGCAAAATTCTTTTATGATGAAGATCTCAAGATTCCGCTAGAAGGGTATGTTGATCGTCTTTCTGAGGTGGTATTCCAAGAGAAGCTGGGCACCATGCTTGATAAGACCCATCGCATAGAAAAACTTTGCGAACATCTTGCTCTGGACGCTGATCTTAACGCTGAAGATAAGGCTGATGCGCTTCGTGCTGCAAAGCTTTGCAAGGCTGACTTGGTTACAGGTGCTGTTGTTGAATTTACCTCTGTCCAAGGCGTGATGGGTGCATATTATGCGCAAGCAGCAGGAGAGACCGAGCAAGTTGCAACTGCAATTGGGCAGCATTATCAGCCACGCTTTGCGGGAGATGCGGCACCTGATTCTGAGGTAGGAAAAATTGTTGCTTTTGCTGATAAGCTTGACACAATTTGTGGTTTATTTGCTCTTGGACAAGGTCCTTCTGGCTCTTCTGATCCGTTTGCTTTGCGTCGTAGTGCTATTGGCATTATTGCCATGTTGCGCAAAGGTTTGTCTGTCTCGCTTGAGAATGCTATTGACTGTGCACTTGATTCCTATGCAGCTGACATCACTTTTGATAAAGCAGCAGTAAAAGCTGAGATCATTGATTTCTTTATTACCCGTACCAAGGTAATTTTGAAAGATGAGGGTGTAGCGTCTGACGTTATTGAAGCTATTGTTGCTTGTCATATCACTGAGCCTGCAGAAATCTCAAAGCGCGCTCATGCACTTGAAACTATGCGTAAGGAAATTCCTGAAGCAATGCAAGATTTGGCTACTGCTTTTGCACGCGCAAATAACTTGCGCAACAAAGAAAGTGGTTCTTCTGTTGATGAGGCTCTTCTTGAGCAAGAAGAACAGCTACTTTTGGACGCTATTGTAACTGCAGAAGATAATGTCAATAAGGCTCTTCAGGCAGATGAATATCCGCTTGCATTGCAATCACTTGCAGATTTGAGAAACCCTATCGACACCTTCTTTAGCGATGTCATGATTATGGATGAGGATCCGTGCGTGAGGGCAAATCGACTAGCGCTTCTTAATAGGTTTGTGAACGTTTTTGAGCATGTTGCTGATTTTTCGCAGCTGAGCAAATAGGAAGGATGCGCAATGAAGCAATGGATTTTTCACGGAGACCCTTCTGCTGATTTGCCGACCATCCACATTGTTTCTGATTCAGTAGGGGTAACGGGGCAAACCGTTGCCCGAGCTGCTGCAGCAACGTTTGGTGTATACAATCCTTCCATCGCGGTGTTACCGAGTGTAAAAAACACCGAAATGCTCAAACGTGCTTTAGATAATTTGCGTGAGCGCTATGCTGAGATGCATCCCGGCAAGCGCTTGTTGCTTTTTTATACGCTGATCGATCAGTCTCTGCATGATGTAATGGACGAATATGTTCTAGCGCATCAAGATGTAATTGAAGCATGGGATATTATGGCTGGTCCTATTCATGCCATTGAGCAAATAAGTGGCAAACATGCTAGTCGCAAACCGGGAAAGTTCCATTCGGTTAATGAGTTTTATTTTCAAAGGATTGAAGCGATGGAATTTACCATCATGCATGATGATGGAAGGAATCCTCAGGATCTTTCTAAAGCCGATATTGTTTTGATTGGGGTATCTCGTTCTTCCAAAACGCCGCTTTCAATCTATCTTTCACAGCAAGGGTATAAGGTGGCTAATGTGCCGCTTGACTTCCAAACTGAACCTCCCAAAGAACTTGAGGAGGTTGATTCAAGTAAGCTGTTTGGTCTTATGATCTCACCGGAGACATTAGTAGATATTAGGCGCAAGCGCATTGGTAAGGCGGCTCATGTTGCCTCAAAATACGCAGATTTAGAGTACGTGTATCAAGATTTGGAAGATGCGCGTGCTTATATGCGCCGTTTGGGTGCAATTGTTATCCGAACCGATAATCGCGCAATTGAAGAAACCGCTCAGGAGATTTTGCGCTATTATGAGAATGTTCACCCTCAACAGGTTCGTTTTGACTAAGTAAATTGCTTTGAGCATGAGAGAGATCAAAACGAACTGATTGTTCGTGATGGGTGAGCTAAGGAAAATCGTCTAAGGAGAAAATGGTGACTGACCAAGTTAAGCGCGTTTATGCGTTCGGTAAAGACGCAAACGGCAATAACGTTACTGAGGGTAACACCGACATGAAAGCTATCCTCGGCGGCAAAGGTGCAAACCTTGCTGAAATGGCCAACATTGGCCTTCCTGTTCCTCCAGGATTTACGATTTCTTGTCAGACTTGCATGGAGTATGCAAATGCTGACAATACTTGGCCTGAAGGCGTTTTAGATACTATTGAAGAGTATCGTCTTGATCTTGAAAACCGCATCGGCAAAAAAATTGGTGATGCAGAAGATCCTCTGCTTGTTTCTGTTCGTTCTGGTGCTCCTATGTCAATGCCTGGCATGATGGATACCGTTTTGAACTTGGGCTTAAACGATCAATCCATTAATGGTTTGATTAAGCAGACTGAAAACCCACGCTTTGCTTGGGACTCCTATCGTCGCTTTATTCAGATGTTCTCTAACGTTGTAATGGGTCTTGATGGAGATCTGTTTGAGAATGCTATCAATGTCATGAAGCAAGATCGTGGTGTTGATGAGGATACTGAACTCAGCGCAGAGGATTTGCAGGAGCTCGTTGGTGAGTTTAAGCAAATCTTTAGCGAGAATGTTTCTGCTGAAGAGTATCCTACACTTGTTATCGATGGGGTTGTTGAGTTCCCACAAGATCCTGATGTACAGCTCCAATTAGCTATTGAGGCAGTATTTGGTTCATGGAACAATCCTCGTGCAATCCTTTATCGTAAGCAGAACAAGATTTCTGACGACTTAGGCACCGCTGTTAATGTTCAGTCAATGATCTTTGGTAACAAAGGTGATACGTCTGCAACCGGTGTTGCCTTTACCCGTAATCCTGCTAATGGTGAAAAAGAGTTCTACGGTGACTACCTCGTTAACGCTCAAGGTGAAGACGTTGTAGCTGGCATCCGTAATACTTCACCTATTTCTGATTTGAAGCATGTTGAAGGTCTTGAAGATGCAGGGCGTGAGCTCGAGGAGGTATTCACTATCCTTGAGAATCACTTCCGTGATATGTGTGATATCGAATTTACTATTGAGCAGGGTAAGCTCTGGATGCTCCAAACTCGTGTTGGCAAGCGTACTGCTGCTGCGGCATTGCACATTGCTATTGAAATGGTGAATGAAGGCCTTATTACTAAAGAAGAGGCAGTAACTCGTGTTGATCCTGAACAGCTTGATCAGCTTTTGCATCCTCAGTTTGATACCAATGCTGAATATGACGTTGTTGCTCGTGGCTTAAATGCATCTCCTGGTGCTGCTGTTGGCGAAGCAGTATTTTCTGCTGAGGCCGCAGTTGAAGCTGCTGCTGAAGGTCGCAAGACCGTTTTGGTTCGCTGGGAAACCACTCCTGATGACCTTGCTGGCATGATTGCTGCTGAGGGCATTTTGACTTCTCACGGTGGAAAGACTTCTCATGCTGCTGTTATTGCTCGTGGTATGGGTGCTCCTTGTGTTTGCGGTGTTGATGCTTTAAAGATTGATGCTGAAGCAAAGCAAGCTACAATCGCTGGTACTGATCTTGTTATCCGTGAAGGTGACATGATTTCTCTTGACGGTACTACTGGTATCGTTGTTATGGGTGCTGTTGAGCTTGTCCAGCCTGAACTTGCTGGTGACCTTGACACTATCTTAGAGTGGGCAGATGAAGTTCGCACCATGGGTGTTCGCGCTAATGCAGACAATCCTGAGGATGCTGAGCTTGCTCGTTCCTTTGGTGCTCAGGGTATTGGCCTTTGCCGTACCGAGCATATGTTCTTAGGTGATCGCAAGCAGATTATCCAAACTTTCATTTTGAATGATGATCCAGCAATTCGTGAAAAAGCAGTTGCTGACTTGTTTGAGGCACAGACTGGTGACTTCCTTGGCATGTTTAAGGCAATGGACGGTTTGCCTGTCATTGTTCGTTTGCTTGATCCACCTCTGCATGAATTCTTGGAGAGCCCACGCGCTCTTGATGTTGAGATTGCTCGCCTTGAGGCAACGGGTGCTGATGCAGAAGAGATTGCTGTTAAGCGCACCCTCATGGAGCAGATTGATGGCTTTGCAGAGCAGAACCCCATGCTTGGTTTGCGCGGCGTTCGTCTTGCTATCAAGTATCCAATTCTTCCTGTTATGCAGATTCGTGCAATTGCTACGGCAGCGGCACAGTTAAAGAAGCAAGGTCTTGATCCTAAGCCAGAGATTATGATTCCTCTGGTATCAGTAAAACCTGAGCTTGATAAATTGCGTGCTTTGGCAGAGCAGACAATTGCTGAAGTTGCTGAGGCAGAAGGCGTAGAGCTTGAGATTCCTATTGGAACTATGATTGAGCTTCCTCGTGCTGCAGTTACTGCAGATGAAATTGCCCAGTCTGCTGACTTCTTCTCATTTGGCACTAACGACCTTACGCAGACCACCTTTGGTTTCTCTCGTGATGACGTTGAGGCGGAGTTTGTTTCTGACTATCTCAATGAGCGCATCTTGCCTTACAACCCCTTTGCAACTATTGATCCAGGCGTAGCACGTTTGGTTGATATGGGCGTTGAACTTGGTCATGCAGGCAATCCTGATATTGTTTGCGGTGTATGTGGCGAGCATGGTGGAGATCCTGATTCGGTAAAGACCTTCAACAAGATTGGCCTCGACTATGTCAGCTGCTCTCCGTATCGTGTGCCTATCGCTCGTCTGGCTGCTGCTCAGGCTGCTTTGGGTAAGTAGAAATAGGGAAGAAGTAGTCAAACCCTAGTAAATTACTATTGATAGAATCATATAGCTAATTTATCACTAAAATCCTATACATTAGCGCTCTCGTTTTTATTGAATGAGGGCGCTTTTGTTTTAACATAAAAGTGTTCATTCATCAGGCGCTCGTTTTGGAGAATGGAGGGTGGGGATATGGCAACTTCGCAGAAAAGCGCAGCTAAATTATTTAGCCGAGTTGAATCAGGGAAAATCACAAAAACAAACAATTTCACCGTTGATAAGTTTTGTATTGGATGCGGAAAATGTGCTGAAGTCTGCCCCGCCGAATCAATCAAATTGGATCGTTGCGAACCGGTGTGGACCAAAGATGAATGCTACGTTTGTTTTGGGTGTCTCCGTGTTTGTCCCACCGAATCAATTCGCTACGGGCAGCAATCAATGAATTAAGGTGGGGGAGATGCATGAAGGCTTATTTGCAGCTTCTTTGCATGATCCTATCGTAATAATAAAAAACGAACTCCCCAAAGTGGGGAGTTCGTGTAATTCTCTTATGGTGGAGGCGCGGAGAATCGAACTCCGGTCCATACTAAATCTGCAACGAAGCGCTACAGGCTTAGTCAGTGTTTAAACTTCGAACAGATTCTGCCCACAGACAGGCGAAATCTGTTCTAGTCAGTTCAGGCTTAGACTCAATCATACTGGCTACGTATTGAGCGGCATTCCCTAAAAAATGATATCGCCCCCATGCCAGGGAAATGCAAGGGTTTGACACCTCGGGCTACAATTAAGCAGCTAAAGCGAGGTTGTTGTTTTGAGTTTTGCCAATTAACTTGACAGTACCCCTGTTTAACGTGGCGAGGAGACCACGACCTGCTCTTCGTATTGGACTTACCATGTCGAAACCAGTCGCCCCCAAAGAAAAATATGTAGTTGTCAAAGGAATGTTTATTCTACGCTGACTTTTGAATCTGTCAAATGAAGTGTGCAACATGTCTGAAAATCGTAAAAAATATGGAGAAAATCTAACAATATCGTGCAGAGCGTATTCGTATTACTTAAACCTAAGAAAGACCGTTAAATACCTTGATACGACATCGTTGCACTAACCAAGAAATGACCTGATACAATCTGAAAAACATACATGAGCCTCTCGTCTTGTTCAAGCATGTATAGAGGTGTCATTTTACTAAAGGAAAGAACTGACAATTTATTATGGCCATTACTGCAAAACAAAAGAAGACGCTTACTATTGTGGGAATAGTTCTTGCTATTCTCGTTGCTATTTATGGAGCAGGTGTATTTTTTTTCTCTAATCATTTCTTCCCTAATACCATCATTGGACAAAATAGCCTCTCTCTCAAATCAACTGATGATTTTGCTCAATACATAAAAGATAAAGCTGATAACTACGTGCTCTCGATCGAAGGGAAAGGCTTTTCTTTAAAGATCACGAAAGATGAAGCGGGTATTGCAATCGATGAAAATAAGATTGCTGTTGATGCATGCCTTCATCAAAACTATTGGGCATGGCCAGTAGAAATACTGTTTGATCATGATGCCTCTGATGTCATCACTACAATGTATGATCAAGAAGCACTTACACGGATACTTCAGCAAGCAGTTGCTGCATATAATGAGACTGTGCCAGCATCCGTTAACGCTACAATTGTGTATGACCCCGACACTGGATTTTGTATTGTTCAAGACGAGGTGTATGGATCTCAGATAGATGGAGCTGTTTTACTTGCACAGGTTGAGGAGTGTATCAAGTCTCTTATTGAAACCTGTGAAGTAACAGATGAAGATCTTATTAAGCCTACTATTTTAGCAAGCGATGAGCGATTCCCGGCTGCACTTGAAAAAGCACAAGGTTTTATAGGGGGGACTATCGCCTTGACGCTTAATGGGTCGGTACAGGCCGGTACGATAACAAAGGATCTCATTGGTAGTTGGCTCACTCTTGATGAGGCATTAATGCCAGGTATTAATGCGGAAAAGGTACAAGCATGGGCAGATAGCTTAGCTGCGCAACTTAATACGGTGGGTACTAAGCGTAGTTACACACGTGCTGATGGCAAGGCAGTAACGGTCTCCGGAGGTTCTTTTGGCTGGAGTGTTGATACTAATGATTTGGCGCAAGATATTATTGACCACATCACCTCAGCTAATTTTGCTGCTATTGATATTCCCGTAAGCCAATCAGCAAACGTCTATAATGGACAAGGTAAGCGCGATTGGGGCGCTTATGTCGATATAGATTTATCAGAACAGCATGCTCGTTATTATGATGCGTCTGATAATTTATTGTATGAGTGCAATTTTGTATCAGGACTTCCACGTGATGGGCGTGCAACTCCTGAAGGTGTGTACTTTTTGAATGATAAGCAATCACCCTCAACTCTTGTTGGGTACAAGCCAAATGGTGAAAAAGACTATGAGACTCATGTCTCATATTGGATGCCTTTCATCCGTAATTCTATTGGTTTCCATGATGCAACCTGGCAATCCTCTTTTGGAGGAGATCGCTATAAGTCCCATGGTTCTCATGGATGCGTTAATCTGTCTCTTGCTGATGCTAAATGGTTCTACGAAAATCTTCCTAAGGGAACCTGTATGATTACTCATAGTTAACAAGTGAGAGGAAGATCGTATTCATGCCTGATGAGGCTTTTTACACACAACAACCCTATCGCTTTTTTGGAATCCAAGAAGAAGGCATTTTAGGTACGCGTGAAGGTACCTGGAACAATGCACCTATTGGGGTGTTTGATTCTGGTTTTGGTGGCTTGACGGTAGCGCGTGAAATCATGAAAGCGCTTCCCAATGAGTCACTTATGTATGTGGGCGATACCGAGCATTGTCCCTATGGTCCGCGCACCATTGCAGAAGTTGAAAGCTTTGTCGTGCAGATTTGTCAGTGGCTTATTGATCGCGGCGTCAAGATGATTGTGATTGCATGTAATACCGCTACGGCTGCAGGGCTTAAAACGGCACAGGGACTCTTTGATGTCCCCATTATTGGTGTTGTTGAGCCGGGAGCACGAGCGGCTGCGCGTGCGACACTTAATAGGCGCGTGGGTGTTATTGCGACTAAGGGAACCATAGAATCAAATGTCTATACAGATGCCATTAGAAATATTGATTCAGGTATTACTGTGTTTTCAACTGCAACACCACGTTTTGTTGAGATTGCAGAACTCGGTATCCAGATGGCAAAAGGTCCCATTGAAAATTACACTTCACTTGCTTCTAAAGTGTATATTCGTCCTGAATTCCAGGAGATTGCTCGTGATTATTTAGATCCCCTCAAGCGCTGCGAGGTGGATACGCTTGTTTTAGGATGCACTCATTTTCCTCTGCTTAAAACGCTGATTGGCGGCATTATGGGAACGCGCGTAGTATTGGTCTCGTCAGCTACTGAAGTCGCTCGAGATTGTGCTGACCTTCTTACGCGACGTGGTATTGCGTGTGAGCCAAACCACGAGCCAACGTATCAGTTCTTTTCATCAGGAGAAGACTTAGAGGATTTCAGAACATTTGGTACGCGTGTTTTGCGCTTTCCAATTCAGTATCTTAAACACGTTTCTTTTGACAAATAACTCTACTGAAAATAATTCTATTCAAGATAAGGAATGACTATCACTATGTCAGATGCCATCAACAAAACAGTGATTATTGCAACTAACAATGCTCACAAAGTCGAAGAGATTGAATCAGCGCTTACCTTTGAAGGTTGGGAATTTGCAAGCCTCAAAGATGCAGGAATTATCTCAAACCCTGATGAAACGGGTACTACTTTTCTTGAAAATGCGCGTATTAAAGCTCGCGCTGTTTACGATCAAACAGGTAGTGCGGTCTTGGCGGATGACTCTGGCCTAATCGTTGATGCACTCGAGGGAGCCCCCGGTGTGTATTCTTCACGATATGCCGGCGAGGATGGAAATGATGCGGCCAATAATGCCAAACTTTTGAACGAACTGCGCGATGTGCCTGATGGGAAGCGAACGGCGCGTTTTGCATGTGTGCTCGTGTTTATTGATGAAGATGGAACAGAAATTGATGCTGAAGGTTTTATAGAGGGTGTAATAGGGTATGAATTAGTGGGCGATGAGGGGTTTGGATATGACCCGCTTTTCTTGCCTGACGAGTTTGATCATACCAAGAGTTTGGCGCAAGTTTCTCAGGCTGAAAAGAACCAAATATCCCATCGTGGGTGCGCATTACAAAACTTACGAAAAAAACTTCTTCCATCTTGCTAATTTTTTGCTATACTATCGTCTTGCGTAATCGATCGGGATGTGGCGCAGTCTGGTAGCGCGCCTGCTTTGGGAGCAGGATGTCGCAGGTTCGAATCCTGTCATCCCGACCATTTTCGCGGGTGTAGTTCAATGGTAGAACTCCAGCCTTCCAAGCTGGTCACGCGGGTTCGATTCCCGTCACCCGCTCCAGAAAATACCAGTAAGGCTCCTTCATGGGGCTTTTTTATTTGAGCGCCCATAGCTCAGCTGGATAGAGCAGTGGACTTCTAATCCAAAGGTCGTAGGTTCGAATCCTACTGGGCGCGCCATCCTTTTCATCTTGGCATCATAAAGTCTGTATACTAGATTACCCATTTCATATTACTAATTAAAGGAAATTATTCCTTTAAAAACCATTGTCTGATCTGGGGAATTAAGAAAAAATACACCTTTAGAAACATAAACTTTTTCGGAATATTACTGTTTTGCATCAATGTTTTGTTATCAATACAGAAAAGGAATCTAATATTGAAAAAGAATTTCGTTTGTTTGATTTTGTCGATATGTCTTTCAATACCAATTTTTCTATTATTAAGCTTTTTATTTAAGTATGTTCTTGTAGCTTCAATCACTTTTGTAACAGGTTCCCCATTTTATGCAGCATGTATATTGAGTGAGCATAAAATCTTGTTTTATGCACCATCCATTCTTGCAGCAATACTCTATCCAGTGATGAGCTTTTTGTTCTATAAGTTGTTTACCAAGTATAAAAATAAGGATTGATCAGGAATAATGCAAAAAGATGCATCTGACATATTATTCCTTCTACTTAGGAGAACAATACATGGCTACTGAAAAAACTTATCTAGAAGAGAAGTTTTAGGTGTTGCTGGATTTACTGCAATTGGTTCTTTTGTTCCGTCTTTTATAAATCCCAATAGTGTTTTTGCCTCGATTAATAATACTGATTCACAACCTACAAATCTCTTGATTCCGAAATTTCAAGGACAGCTGTTAACTAAAGACGAACATGTGATTGCTGCAACAAATGGAGATGGTGTCTCGACTTTCAAGCTTGACGAAAGCATACCTGACTTCATTTTAAGAGATTCAATGACAATGAATTCAATTGATGAAGCTGCTCAATCTGTTGAATACTCTGTTGAGTTAATCGGTCCTGACTTAATTAGTTCCTGCATAGATAAAGACACGAGTCAGAAATTATCATATGCAACGATTAAAGCAGGCTTAACTTATTATATGGGGAATAATGGCGGTATGATTAAAGTGACTGAAGGATGGAGAGAAGTCAGTGTAGCAAATTATGTTGTAGTTGAAGGATCTGGAATTGCTGTATCTCAAAGTGCGCTTGGCAGTTATGGATTAAGTAAAAACTTCAAAACAGGAAAATGCTCTATTACTACGGGGTGGAATTATGCGCCATATATACTTTCTGATGAAACTTTTTATACTAATTTAAATGGCATTATGTGCGATAGTGCGATATACATCACTGGTATGAGCGATAATATTTTGAGAATTACTTGTTCTGTTTAGGTCTTTAATTAATCTTCAAATCAAATGTAATGATGTCGCATATTTGATTTCGTGGAAGCATTTTCTATTTTAGGTGTTTGTAAGCTTTTTGATTGAATTTATCGAAGATTAGTTGAACTTCTCCTATATTGACATTGCTTAAAAAGTGTTCTTTCAGGAAGTATTCATTGAGAAAAACGTTGACGTTTTCGTCGGTACCACGTTGGTAAGGATAATGTTGTAGCGCGAAATAAAATTTGATTCCGATCGTCTCAACGATGGCTGGTTTAGTCTTTCCTTGGCATACAAGCTACGGGATGCTCTCGTGTCTCTAAAATAGATGTTCACGGTGGTGTACGGCAGGCCTTCTTAGATATTCTCATAAGCATTATTTTATAGAAGGCTCGTGCGCCACCATTGTTGAGCGCTGTTATATTTAGAACGAAGATTCAAGCTCCTTTTTATCCTGATAAAGCGATACAATAGTGCTTTATTTCAAAAGTTCTTCCTATTCATTGGGAACCTAAAAAGATAAAAGGAGAGAGCACGTGTCTTACGCATTATCTGGTCGTCATTTCTTACAATTGATGGATTTTACTTCTGATGAAATTACGGGTTTAGTTGATTTGGCTCAAGATCTTAAGGCTAAAAAACATGCCGGCATTCTTCACAAGTATCTTGAGGGCAAAAATATTGTTCTTCTTTTTGAAAAGACTTCGACGCGTACGCGTTGCTCTTTTGAAGTAGCTGCGAATGATCTTGGCATGGGTGTTACTTATCTTGATCCTGCAGGCTCACAAATGGGGAATAAAGAATCCATCAAAGACACGGCTCGCGTATTAGGACGCATGTTTGATGGTATTGAGTATCGCGGTTATGGCCAAGAGATTGTCAATACCCTTGCTGAATATGCTGGCGTGCCTGTTTGGAATGGTCTTACCACTGAATGCCATCCAACCCAAATCATTGCTGACCTGCTCACTATCCGCGAGAACTTTGGAGATTTCGAAGGCTTAAAGCTTGTCTTTATGGGTGATGCTAAAAACAATGTTGCAAATTCGCTCATGGTTGGTTGTGTAAAAATGGGCATCAACTTTGTTGCTTGTGGTCCTGCTGAATGTATGCCCGATCCTGCTTTAGTTGCCGAGTGTGAAGCAATCGCTGCTCAGACGGGGGCGAGTGTAACCTGCACCGATGATGTCACTTTAGCTTGCACAGGTGCTAACGTGATCTATACCGATATCTGGGTCTCGATGGGTGAACCAGCAAGTCTTTGGGAAGAGCGCATCAGACTATTGTCTCCTTATCAGGTAAATGCTCACGTTATGTCTCTTGCTGCCGACAATGCCATCTTTATGCATTGCTTACCCGCTTTCCATGATCTTGAGACTACGGTGGCGCAAGACATTCATGAGAAGTTTGGGTTGACTGAAATGGAAGTCACCGATGAGGTTTTTGAATCCGCACAATCTAAAGTATTTGATGAGGCAGAAAACCGCATGCACTCTATTAAAGCAGTCGTACTATCAACGCTTGGTTAAGTCGGCTAAAGAATAGACGGGGAAGTGAATAGAGGTATGGTGAAAAGTTTAGGATACTGCAATGGTGAGTTTGGGTCTCTTGACTCACTTACCGTTCCATTTTTGGATCGTGCTCTCTATTTTGGCGATGGGGTTTACGACGCCACTATTGCGTGTGATAACGTGATTCTCTATGAGAAAGACCACATTGACCGCTTTTTTAACAGTGCGGCATTGATTAGACTTGAACTTCCCTTTAGCAAAGAAGAGCTGGCGCAGATATTGCAAGAACTCGTGAATAGATTCGATGAGCCTAATACGTTTTTGTACTGGCAGGTAACCCGTGGAGCCGCCCCGCGCGCTCATGCATTTCCTGCTGAAGCAAAACCAACCGTTATGGCCTACATTGTTGAACATCCCCGCGAGAATCTCTCCATTCCTTTGCGCGGACATTTTGTGGAAGATACACGGTTTTACCACTGCAATGCTAAAACGCTTAATCTTTTGCCTAACGTGCTTGCCATGCAAGAGGCCAAAGAGGCGGGTTGTGATGAGGCAATCTTTGTGCGTGATGGTTATGTGACTGAGTGCGCTCATTCAAATGTGCACATCTTAAAAGATCACACGCTCATCACCCATCCCGCTGACAATTTGATATTGCCTGGTATTGCGCGCAAACACCTCATCGCCATGGCAGAAACATTGAATATTCCTGTTAAAGAACGCGGATTTACTGTAGCGGAGCTCTTGGATGCTGATGAGGTTATTATGAGTGCATCTTCAATGTTTGCAAAACCCTTTGCGTGGATTGATGATGCGCCCGTAGGTGGTAAGGATCCAGAAACGCTGCATCGTTTGCAAGCAGCGCTTACCGCCGAATTTGAGGACTATATTGCTGCGCATAAACGTGGCTAAAGGTAAGCGTGCTACAATCAGGCCTTGACCGAAACGTAAATTATCTATGAGCAAACGCGAGTAGAGCCGAGAGGTAAAACAACTATTATGACTATTCATGAATCGCTTGAACAATTGTTGCAAGAAACCCTAATGAATGCCGTTGAATCAGGAGATTTGACGCTCGATGAGATTCCGGCACCTTGTCTTGAGCGACCTCGTGAGGAATGTCATGGTGATTGGGCATGTGCGATGGCTATGCGCCTGGCTAAACAGGCTCACAAAGCTCCACGTGAGATTGCTCAAATTCTTGTTGATCATATCCCGGAGAATAATCTCATAGCTGAGACTGAGATTGCAGGTCCCGGTTTTATTAACCTCACGCTTTCGCCGGCAGTTTTTCAAAACGTTGTTGCTGAGGTGCGTGCAGCGGGAGATACTTACGGATCATCCACTTTGCCTGAGCCTGTTTCGATTAATCTTGAATACGTCTCAGCTAATCCAACGGGTCCCATGCATGTAGGTCATGGTCGTTGGGCAGCACTCGGTGATGCCATCGCTCGCATCTTGCGTCATGCGGGTTATAGCGTTGATGAGGAGTTTTACATTAACGATCAGGGCAATCAGATGAATGTCTTTGCCAACTCCATTGTAGTGCGCTATTTACAACTGTTAGGTCATGATGTTGAGTTGCCAGAAAAATCATATGGCGGCGCATATGTTAAAGACCTTGCCCAGGAGATTTATGATGCTGATGGAGATAAATGGGAATTTGTCGATGAGGTTGAGCGCCTTGAAGCATTCCGTACTCGTGGCTACGAGTCCATGTTGTGCTGTGTAAAGGAAACACTTTCCCTTTTTGGTAACTCATTTGATACGTGGTTTTCAGAACATTCGCTTTTTGTTCCTGATGAGCAGGGTCACACCAAAATTGAACATGCGTTTAACGCCATGAAAGAGGCAGGCTATGTTTATGAGCTTGAAGGAGCAACGTATTTCAAATCAAGTGCATTTGGTGATGAGAAGGATCGTGTTCTCATCAAGTCTGACGGAGATTTAACCTATTTCATGTCTGATGTGGCTTATCACTATGACAAAATGCAACGTGGTTATGATCACCTTATTGATATTTGGGGCGCTGATCATCATGGCTATGTGCCTCGTTGCGAAGCAATGATGGCAGCATGGGGTTATCCTGATGCGCTTGAGGTTGTATTGGGTCAGCTGGTAACCTTGTATCGTGATGGTCAACAAGTACGTATGTCAAAACGTACTGGTGAGATGATTACCTTTAAAGAGCTCATTGATGAGGTAGGTGTTGATTCGACCCGTTATATGATGCTTTCAAAATCAGCTGACCAAACCATTGACTTTGATATTGATGTAGCCAAAAAGAAGGATGCTTCAAATCCGGTCTATTATGTCCAGTATGCGCACGCCCGCATTTGCTCTATTTTGCGCAAAGCAGGGGAGGAACAAGGACTTGAAGTAGGGGTCTATACCCCAGAAGAACTTGCCGCTGCGCTTGATCTTGATAATGCAGATCTTTCTTTGCTTACGGATGAATCAGAACTTGCTCTTCTAAAGAAAATGGCAGACTTTAAGGATTTGGTATCGGGTGCTGCTCGTGATAGAGCTCCGTATCGGTTGACACATTTTGCTCAAGAGCTTGCAAGTTTGTTCCACTCACTGTATCAGCATTGTCACGTGCTTGGTGAAGAATGCAATTTAACGCAAGCGCGACTTGCCTTAATTGATGCGGCACGTATTAATTTAGCGCTTGCTTTACATCTCTTGGGAGTCTCAGCACCGGAGCAGATGTAGCTTTTATCCGCTCGCCCGTACAGGACAGCCTTCTAATATTTCAAGCGTGTTAACACAACGTGTAGAGTAGTTATCCATTTGATTACCTTTTGGTACCATGATGCTATTACTTGAACGTAATAGGAGGTTGTATGAGTTACGTCGACAACGTAATTGAGGCTGTAAAAGCAAAGAATGCTGAGCAGCCAGAGTTTATTCAGGCTGTTACTGAGGTTTTGAAATCACTCGAACCAGTCATTGAGGCTCATCCTGAGTATGAGGAAGCTTCTTTGCTCGAGCGCATCGTAGAGCCAGAGCGCGTTATCATGTTCCGCGTTCCTTGGGTTGATGATGCTGGTAAGGTTCAGGTTAATCGTGGTTTCCGCGTTCAGTTTAATAGCGCAATTGGTCCTTACAAGGGTGGCCTTCGTCTTCATCCTTCCGTAAACCTTGGCATCATTAAGTTCTTGGGCTTTGAGCAGATCTTCAAGAACTCTTTGACAACCCTTCCTATGGGTGGTGGTAAAGGTGGTTCTGACTTTGATCCTAAGGGTAAGTCAGACGCTGAGGTTATGCGCTTCTGTCAGTCTTTCATGACTGAGCTTTGCCGACATATTGGTGCTGATACTGATGTTCCTGCTGGCGATATTGGAACTGGCGCTCGTGAGATTGGTTATATGTTTGGTCAGTACAAGCGTATCAAGAACGTTTGGGAAGGTGTTCTTACTGGCAAAGGTCTTTCTTACGGCGGATCTTTGGCTCGTACTGAGGCAACCGGTTATGGTTTGATCTACTTTGTTCAGGAATATCTCAACTGCCACAATGATGACATCAAGGGCAAGAAGGTTGCTGTTTCTGGTTCTGGTAATGTTGCAATCTATGCAACTGAGAAGGCACAGCAGCTCGGTGCTACTGTTGTTACCATGTCTGACTCAACTGGTTGGATTCATGATCCTAACGGAATCGATGTTGCTCTTGTTAAGCAAATCAAAGAAGTTGAGCGTGGACGTATTTCTGAGTATGCAAAGCGTCGTGAAGGCGTTGAGTACCATGAGGGTCGTGGCGTTTGGACAATTCCAGTGGATATCGCTCTTCCATGCGCTACGCAAAACGAGCTCTTGATTGATGATGCTAAGAATCTTGTTGCTAATGGTGCCATGATGGTTGCTGAAGGCGCTAACATGCCTACCACTATGGATGCAACTGAGTATCTTATGGAGAATGGTGTTGTCTTCTGCCCAGGCAAAGCTTCTAACGCTGGTGGCGTAGCAACTTCTGGTTTGGAAATGTCTCAGAACTCTGAGCGCCTTTCCTGGACCTTCGAAGAGGTTGACGCTAAGCTCCAGTCCATCATGAAGAGCATTTATCATGCTGCTGACGATGCGGCTAAGCGCTATGGCCATGAGGGCAACTATGTTATGGGTGCAAACATTGCTGGCTTCGAAAAGGTAGCTGACGCAATGATGGCTCAGGGTATTTGCTAAACCCCATCGCTTAAATCATTAAAAACCTTATGTGAGGACGTCTTTTAGGCGTCCTCTTTTGGTTGCAAGGCAAGTTCAGTTGATTGGTGTGCTTGATTGGCATTGTCGGTTTTGTGGACATGCTCAAAAGCGCCTTCGGCAGGGATAATTACTTCGATTGCTGATGGAATTATTTCAGCCTCATAGTGAAGTGCATAAAGTGGTTCTCCATCAATTTGACAGGCGATGGGGTCATTGAAATCAAGTGTGATCGTGCGCGCTTGGGTGGTATAAATCCCCTTCATGCCAAGATGATTACCCTTTTTTGCCTGCATGAAAATATAGGCTGCAACAGGTTTGAGATAAGGACCGGTTGCATAGCAAATGTCAAAAAGGCCATCGGTAAGAGAGGCGTGGGGTGTGATCTGAAAGCCCCCTCCATAATGTTGGCCGTTTTGTACGGCAATCATATAAACTTCTTTAGTGAAAGCAGGTTTATTGTCGAGCGAGATTTGTACCTTACGAAGGATCATGTTGTGCCTGAGTTGATCAAGCGCACACTGGAGATACAGAATAGTTCCGGTACGCTTAGTCTTTTGTCGCAACTCAGTTGTTTGAAGTGCGATAGCGGCATCAAAGCCAAAAGAAAGCGTCTCCGCAAAGTAGTGATCATTGACTTTGCCTATATCAATAGACAAGACGTTCCCCTGTAGAAGCTGATCAAGTGCGTGGAGTGGATCTCGGCTGAGATTAAGGCTGCGAGCAAAATCGTCCCCGTTACCACAAGGGATAACACCTAATCGCGGACGTTGTTCACGGCTAATACGCATGATTCCGTTGATGACTTCATGAACAATCCCATCGCCACCTATGACAATAATGGTATCAAACTCAGCTCCTTGTGTTGCAGCAATGGTTTCACCATCGCCTCTCTCACGGGTAAGCACGAGAGAGGGATCAAAGTCCTGTCCTTGCGCTACGCGCTCGATAAGTTTTTTATGAGCGGTAAGAGCAATCTTTTCTGCTTTGCCGCTACGGGCGGTAGGATTAGCAATAAGTAAGGTGTGTCCGAGATATAACATGACTGCTCTTTTTCAAAAGGTTTGGTATCAAGTACATGTGCTGATGAGATCATACCATTGTGGACATGAGGCTTGTTTGGTCTGGCGCATGATACGATAAAACTGTTACGATAGGGCAAAACAACGGATACCTTTATATCGCTTACGCTGTAGTCCGACCGCGTGGGGGAGAAGGGTGGTTGCTATGACAAAAAGAACACTCGCTTCTGATGGTGAGACACGGATGTGGCCACATGCACGTTATACCTCATCTTCAACAGAAGAAGTGCTGCCAGGTATTTTTCACACGTGCTTTACTATCACCGGATATGACCTGTGTGATCGGATAGATCAATATGTGGTTGTTGATGGGGAAGAAGCGCTCTTTTTTGACCTTGGTTACTGGGAGGTATGCGGAACACGCGCTTTAGATGAAGTTGATTTTTTAACGTCTTATCCCTTAACCAAAATAAGTGCGTTTGTCTCGCATTTTCATGATGATCACGCCGGTAATATTCCTTATGCGCAAGCACATGGTTTTGATGCTATCTATCATGGCATACGAGCCTCTTTTGACAAGGATGTTCTACAGACGTTTGTGCAAGCAACGGGATGGAGTAGTGTCCCTCAAACGAGAGGACGTGCTGCCCTTGAAGCGCCTGAGACTATTTTGGCAGCGTTGTGGGACAACAACGTGTTGCCCACTTATGAAGGCGTGGTAGTTAACGTGCTTGATGAGATTCATGTGGGGAATCGCACGTTTGTCGTGGTAAAAACGCCGGGACATAGTCCTGATCATGCTTCATTGTGGGAGCCAGAGCGTGGCATCTTGTTTGGTGGAGATCACCTTCTTGATTTTGGTCCCGGTATTATCCAGTTTGCACCTCGCGAACATTTGATTATGCGCTATCTTACAAGTCTTGATGAGCTTGAAGGGTGGGATTTGCAAGCAGTTTTGCCAGCGCATAATGATCCTTATCTTGGAGCTTGTGCGGTCAAGAGTCTTTTTGAAACCACACGCACGTTTCTCGAAAAATCCTTAGATAAACGTTTGCAACTGGTGCAGGCGCATCCGGGCGCTTCTGTTCTTGAAATTATGTGTGCACAAAAAGGAGAGGATGATTTCTTTGCGCGTCCGCTGCGTCATCGCGCGCGAGCTGTTGCTGCAACATACGCTTATCTTGAAGCCTTGTGTGATCAAGGGCTTATCAAGCGTTGTATTAATGACGATGGGGTGGAGTGCTTTAGCGCTTTGTAGTGAGCAAAAGTGTTTTATTGCTCATGCTATTGCTTGCGTTAAATGGGGCAACAAAAAAGATAACAAAAAAGCCGCATTAAAGCGGCTGGTAAATTCATGGTGGACTGTCGGGGACTCGAACCCCGGACCTTGGGATTAAGAGTCCCCTGCTCTACCAACTAAGCTAACAGTCCGTGTTTCAAAAGTAAACGCCTTAAAAGCGCTTGATTATTTTAGAGCAACATTCTTATTAATTCAAGAAATATTTACTCGTTATTATCAATTTCGCGCTGGGGTGGCTGATGGGACTCGAACCCACGACCTCCAGAGCCACAATCTGGCATTCTAGCCAACTGAACTACAGCCACCATAAGCGCAAGTGGTTATTATACGGGAACGAGCATTGCTTGCAAGTGTTCTGACTTACTTTATTAAAATAGCTCGAAATATTTGGGCAAACGGTTGTCAGAGAAACGCAGTGGTATACCGTTTTGGCAACGATATAGAACATTGCTCCATTTGCTCATCGCCGATAAATTAAAGACATGGCATACTAAAGAAAACTATTGGATACACAAGAATTTCTGAGATTGATAGACGCAAGATGAACGAGAGGAGTACGGTGTGGCCACCTTTGAATTAGTTCTACTCCTTGCCGTTGCCGTTTTGCTTTCATCCATCCTTGATCAAGTTGTTCCCAAAATTTCATCCCCTCTTATTCAAATTGCTCTCGGTGTCATCATTGCTTTTTTGGCTATTACGCCCTGTCTCTTATACACATCTCCGAGCCCACGAG